>JBLIRK010000001.1:0-181178 GCA_048569615.1 Thermoplasmatota archaeon
AATTCCATCACTTAAAACAGAAGACCACCTCCCTCCACGCGTATTTGCCGTTGAAATGAATCAAGGTCAGGGCACTCCACAACCAGCAGGATGGGATAGTGGATGGGGATCTGGCGATGGAGGGAGGGCGGATGGGATTAATCTTTTTAATGCACAAAATATTAGAACAACAAATATTAAAATTTGCTGTATTTTGGGAGGAAATGGAGCAGTTAGTGGAACACCTGAAGGTGATGCTGGAAATGCCGGATCAAGCAACGGGCAAGTATTTTCAAATGTCTATGATTTGATAATGGATAATTGTTCCATAACAAAAATAATTGGTGGACAAGGAGGAAATGTCAATACTGAATCATGCAAAGCAGGAAGTGGAGGAAATGCTGTAGGTTTTGCTATATTATCAGGGTCTAAGTTGGATATTAAAAGAAATTCAATATATTTTGTATATGGAGGAAAAGGTGGAGACGGTGTTTGGGATGGCTCCCCAGGAATCGGCGGTTATGGGAAGGGTTTACTAGTTAGTAATTCAATAAAATGCTCTTTTAAAAATCAAGGTATCAAAATAATTCATGGGGGTAATTCGGGTTATCGAAAAAGTTGGTTAGGATATGAAGGATTAAAGGGTGCAGATTGTTATGGAATTCACATATTAATATCATCAAATATTACATTTATAAATTCATCCATTATTGAAATCGTTGCGGGGAAAGGAGGAGATTGCAGAATAGACCAAACTTGGGCAGGAATAGGTGGTAATGGTGGAGATAGTTTTGCCTTTAGTATTTCGGGTTCTTTCAACATTTCTTTGTCAAATGGTGAAATTAAGAAAATAACAGGTGGAAATGGAGCAAATGGAATAAAAAGCCCTTACTATAATCACAATCCGAAAGGTGGTGATGGTGGTCCATCGTTTGGGATTTTTACCCAAGATTCTACTAATTTAATTATTGAAAGTTATAATACTTCCTATGTGACAGGTGGTAAAGGAGGTTCGGGTTATTATGGTGGAAATGGAAGTATAGCATATGGGTCCTATTTTAAAAATATCCATGGTATTTCTGTATTCAATTCTAATATTATTTTCTGTACAGGTGGAATTCCAGGTATTGGTCAAAAAGGAGGGGATGGAGGTGATTCATTCGGAATTAAAACCATCCTCTCCTCTTCAATAAAAATAAAAAATTGCAGTTTATTAAAAATAATTGGAGCTGATGGGAAAAATTCCGTTGGCAATGAAATCGGCGGTAATGGAGGTGAATCTTATGGTATTGCAATGTTTACCTCTGGAAATTTAATAGAAAACATTACCCTCAATACAATTATTGGTGGAAACGGAGGATATGGTGGAGATAATGGAACTGGAGGAGACGGAGGAGATAGTATAGGATTATACCTATATGATATTGGATATTTAATAGCAAGAAATAATACTATTTCCAACATAGTAAATAGTACTTTTGGTCTGGGATTTGGAAATGGAACCAATGGTCAGAATGGTTCTGCAATTGGACTATGGTCATATATGGGAGATTTATCTACATTTACAGGTAATAAAATCAATAATTCTTACTATGGGATAAGAACTGATAGTTATGGTTGTATTCTTTACAATAATATGTTTCATAATAAAGTCAATTTTCATCCTTCATCAATGGACACTAATACATGGAATACGAATAAAAAAGATGGAGTAAACATAATTAATGGAATAAAACTAGGAGGAAATTTTTGGTCAGATTATAATGGCACGGATACAGATGGTGATGGGATAGGGGATACTAACGTACCTTGGGGGCCTGGAGATAATTATCCATTGGTCGATAATATCAAACCAATCCTCTATGATGAAACTCCCAGTTCGATCTATGTCGGAGAACAGCTATCATTGAAATTCCAGATATCTGAAAATACCTTCATCAAGAATTCAACAGTTGAGTACTGGTTCGAAGGGGGAACAAGATACAATAAGACATACGAAGATAATGATCTCCTTGAATTCAAGATCCCAATCTCCATGAACGAAACAAGAACATTTCATTACATCTTAAATGTGACAGACATTGTTGGCAACTGGAACAATACCGGACTACTGAATGTATCGGTCATCGACAATGTTATTCCAACATTCGGTGGAAATATCATTCGATCAAGCGCAACTACAGGAGAGCTCCTCTGGTTCAATACCACGGTCAGTGACAATATCAACGTATCCTCTGTAAAAGTGGAATATTGGTATGGAAATGAGGAACATTTGAATATCTCTCTGGAACGCGGATCAGGATTTAGTTGGACAAATTGGACAACCGTCCAGCATACGCTAAGCACACTTCATTACATAATACATGCTTATGATAATTCCAACAATCATGCTCAAGCTGGAACTTTTAATATTTCGATAACCGATAATGATCTTCCAGTATTCAGTCTGAACAAAACAGATCTCGAAGGAACAACAGGGGATGAATTCAAATTCTCGATAAAAGTGGAGGATAACATCGGTCTATTCAACGTAACTCTCAACTACTGGTTTGGCAACAATGAAACGATTAGAATCGTCAAGGATATATCTGAATTGAATGATAGAAGATATTTCAATTACAGCGTATCAGTTAATAGTAATTCCACTGCCGAGCTCTATTACTACTTCGAAGCAAATGATACATCAAACAACTGGAATAGAACTCCAATATCAGTAGTATATATATTGGATAATGACAAGCCTTTATTCGGTCCGGATATCTCAGACTCTGCTCCAACCACAGGGGAATCCTTGAGATTTGCGATCACGGTTTCGGACAATACAGGCATCGAGAAGGTGCGCATCAACTATACCTACAACGGGACAAAATTTGAAAACATCACTCTGGACCATTTCATAGGCAATGAATACCAGACAACGATACAGATACTTGATAAGCTTGGTAACTTCACCTATAAATTCTTAGCAATGGACATTCATGGGAACTGGGTGGAAACGGATAACACATTACTAAGTATAATCGATAATGACATTCCTATCTTCGGGCAGAACAGGACTCAAAAAACCGGATACACGGGTGATAAGTTCAGATTCAATATCACTATTACTGACAACGTCAACATTTCTAATGTATGGATCAATTATTCATACGGTGACGGGGCAGCTCATTTGGTCAAAATGAGCCGCCTATGGATCGGTCTGAAAACAGACGCATGGGTGTTAGAGATCACCATAGATGACACTCCCTTCTCCATGAACTACTCAATACATGCCCAG
The DNA here is from genome assembly GCA_048569615.1 of Thermoplasmatota archaeon. GTDB lineage: Archaea > Thermoplasmatota > Penumbrarchaeia > Penumbrarchaeales > Penumbrarchaeaceae > JAYEPK01. Next base: position 3,257 of record JBLIRK010000001.1, read on the forward strand.
GATGAATTCGGCAACTGGAACAATTCAACGATAACAACAGTCCCTATTATTGACAATGATCTTCCGGTATTCGGAGACAACTTCACTCCTTCAGATTGTTTCACAGGCGATCCATTTTGGATAAATCTGACAATATCTGACAATATAAACGTTTCAAGGGTGGACCTAAGATTCTGGTACGGTTCTGGGAGTCAAACCCTGTTCAGAATGAATGAAAGTGAAGGCCAACAAGACCTTTGGTACTGCAAGATCACAATAGAAAATACTCTGGAAGTTCTGCATTACAGAGTAAGTGCAAAGGATGATTCTAATAATTGGAATTCCATTTCTGAGTTCAACGTAACCGTGCATGATAACGATCTGCCTGAGATCAGGAAAGACAGATCCCAAAACACCTGCTACACGGGTAACAACTACCAATTCAACCTCACCATCAAGGATAATCATGAGATCGACAAAGTATGGATAATATACCATTATAATTTAACAAATCAGGAAAACATTACATTATACCTACATTCAGGGATGGCTGATATTTACACTCGGGATATAATCATCTTGGGCACTTTGAATAAGATGACCTATACCGTATTTGTAATGGATAGATATGGCAACCTCATTCACTCGGATCCAAGGGATATCAGTATGGTGGATGACGATCTGCCTGAATTCGTAGAAGACCTGACATCAAACGATGTAACAACGGGAGAGCAATTGACTATTTTGATAAAGGCCCGTGACAATATTGGAATTGACCTTGTTTACTTCGAATACTGGTATGGAAGTGGTTCTAAAACAAATGTTGATATGGAATTCATTGGAGAGGGGACATGGAGATCGTCAATAAACATTCTCCACACATTGGAGACATTGAATTATCAGATTATAATGATCGATCAATATGGCAATTTAAATAAATCCGGAGAATTGAATAGGATCATTAAAGATAACGATAAACCTGAATTTTTATTGGATACAACACATTCAACCGGATCAACAGGGGATCCATTAGAGCTGAGGATCAGGTTAAGTGACAATATCGCGGTCTTAGATCTTTATCTTCACTACAAATACAGTTCTAGACTACAAGACCCAATTCCAATGTCAGCTGATGAGAAAGGATGGTATAATACAATAATTGATTTACCACTTAATTCGTTGGATGCTCTTTCGTATCATTTCACCGCGAATGATACTACACATAACTCCAATTCCACAATATGGAAATATATTCCCATCATCGACAACAAGGTTCCGGTAATCAAGTATATTACAACGATGATCCCAACGACGGGAGAATCCTTCAAGATAGAATTCAATACAACAGATAATATCGAACTTAGGGAAAGTTTCATAGAAATAAAAATTGGTGAAAATGCCATTAAGAACACAACACTTCCAATCAGGACGCATACAGAAATTTTTGAAGGGATAGGGGAATCTGATTTCGGATCAGTTCAAATTAAGATCGGAACCTGCGATGGAGCTGGATCATGGACGGTAATCGAAAAGGAACACATCATCATTGATAATGATCCTCCGCAGATGGTCCTTGATCTCACTCCGAGGGAAATTGACGTAGGATCGTATCTAAATTTCTCATTTGGGTTCTATGATAATATCCTGATAGGGTCTGTTTTCTTAAATTATCAGATCGTCGGTATGGACAAGATACATGAGATTCCTCTGGATATTGAGAATAATTACACATATTCCCTTTTAATAGATGAAGAATACACCACCGGGATAAATTTCTGGGTGAATTTTACAGATTCCTCGGGCAATCCAAATTCAACAAACATCGAAAATATCGTTGTAAATGAAATTGGTGAAAATATATTGGATAATAGAAGTGAGTTCATATCAATAATATTAATAATTTTACTAATAATAACATTAATTATTGTTGTAATAGTTGGTTTTTTCCTGTATAATCGGATAAAGAACATCAGGGATTACGTCGTGAAGAATAAAATGGTTAAAAATCACAAGATTAAGAAACGGCTTGGGGGAGGAGGATTTGCCAACGTATATCTCGCGAACGATGATAAGGGAAAGCAAGTCGCAATCAAGATCCCGACCGACTCTATCCTCAGTAATTTAAATGATAAGCAAAAAAAAGCGTTCTTAAAAGAAGCAAGGAACTGGAAGAGAATATACGACAAATCTCAAGGGCACAAGGGGATCGTCGGAGTTTTTTCCTATCATCTTGAACCGGTACCTCATCTGATGATGGAATATATGGACAAGGGAAATCTCAGGAACTGGATGTCCAAGATGACGTTCAAGAAGAAGGTGGAGTGCTTGAATTCCGTCCTTTCCACTTTGAACCACGTTCATAATCTCGGCATCATTCACAGGGATATCAAACCGGAGAATATTTTGCTCAATTCAAAAGGTGAATGGAAGATCGGTGACTGGGGGCTAAGCAAGATCCTCCTGGACGAATCCACAACCAAATCCAAGTCCATCAAAGCCACCCTCTCTTATGCTGCACCTGAGCAGTTGAATCCGAAATTGGGAAAGATGGACAGGTTGGTAGATGTGTATCAGTCTGGGATCCTCGCCTATGAAATGATGACAAATAAAAAACCATTTTCGGGTTCCGAGCATCAGATCATGTTTGCAATAATGTCAAAGAAACCAAAACCTCCCTCTGAGATCGATCCAGATATGCCTCCGGGAGTCTCCGATGCAATCATGAAGGCCATATCTAAGAAGAAGAACGAAAGATGGAAGTCCACTGGGGAATTCCAAGATGCAATCAACTGCAGCTTGGAGGAAGACACTTCGGTTATCCCAGTAAAAAGAACTAGGAAAGAAAAAAGAACCGAATGTGACCCTGAAAGGACTGAGACGATAAGAACTGAGGAAGAGATTACCGAGGAAATAATGACCTGGGACTGATCATTCGAAAACGAAATCATCCTCCTCCGGGAGCCCCACATCGTCAAATAGATCGTCCACCGAGGGAGGGGGAGCGCTTCCCCGCTCGGGGACCATGAACGGCGAAGTATCCGCCGGGGAGCTCGCCTGCGCCTTATCCCTGCCGTAGAGGTCCCCCATTCCCCCAACCTCCACATCGATGTCCTTGGTGAGCTCCTCGAGGTCGCTCACCATCCTCTCCTCGTCCTGCTGCTCCGGAGCCCTGTACTTGTGCTTCCTCTTCTTCATCAGGACATAGAGGAGAGCTCCGATGACCAGCAGTATGACAAGAACCACAATCGCGGCAAGAATTAATAGCAAGATGCTCCCCAGACCGCTCTCCTCCACCTTTTCGATATCGGGAAGCTCCTGCGAGTGGGAGCCGTCCCTGTTCAGGGTGTAGTTGTATTGATAGAAGTACCCGTCATACTCTATGGTCCCGGAATAGGAGCCGGGAAAGATATCTATGAACAGCGCATGGCCCGTGCTGTTGGTATCCGTCGAGAGCTCCAGACCATCGTAGGAGAGCGTTACCCTTCTGAATTTTATCGGGGAGCCGTCCGTGAAAATGAACGGGCCGACGGCACCGTTGTATTTGGCGATCACCTCGAAACTCAGGTTGTACCAGGACCTGCCTCCCTGCCTGTCATCCGCCGTCAGGTTGACCCAGCAAATCCCGCGGTCGTTGTGGTCCGGCATCCCGGATATGGTACTGGTGATCGGATCGTATCGGAGCCAGAGTGCAGAGGTCTCCATCTGGACCAGCACATTGTCCATTGTCGGATCGATATCCGTCACCGTGAACACCGCCGAATAGGTCCTATCCTCGTAGGCCCTATCCTCGAAGTTCACATTCAGGACCGGAGAGTCGTTGGTATTGTTAACTGTCAGGCTGAGGTTCGCATAAGAGATATCACCTAGCGGGTCCTGTGCCGAGATGTTGACGAACCTATTGCCGACATGCGAATTGAGAGGCGTCCCGGAGAGCGTGAGGTTGTTCCGGTTGAAGGTCAACCAAACAGCATTCGTCCTCACCCGGACATCCAGTTTTGCAAGGGAATGGTCGTCGTCGAACACCGGGATGAAAACCTGATAGTACTGGTCCTCCACGGCCAAAGGAAGCTCGCTCAATCCTATGACCGGTCTGTCGTTGACTGGATGAACGGTCAGGTTGAACTGGTGTGTTCTCCTGTTTCCCTTGGCATCGTAGACCTTCACCATGACGAAGAATTCTCCCGTATCGTTGTTGTCGGGGATGCCACTGAGGATCCCCAAAACCCCATTCATCTCGAGCCAGGTTGCATTGGTCTCCACCTCCCACCTCATCCTCATATCGTTGTGGAGGGAATCCTCCGCAGAATAGAATGCCTCGTAGAGCTGGTCCTCATCCACCTCCGTTACATTGTCAGGTTCGATCCGGAGCCTGGATTCCCATTCCTGCCATCGCAGGTACGGAAAGGAATATCCGTCGCCTATGTTCCATGTGTCCCTGAAGTTCCAGCCTTCGAAAGTCGAGCGCTGCATCATATCGAACCAGGATCTCCCGTGTATCCCCTCGGAATAACCTTCCTTGACCGGCCCTTTGTCCGGATAGGTCCGGTTGTCGTAGTAGCACATCGAAATGTTTCCGCTGTTCGTGCCTGCGAAGGGCCAGAGGAGGTCCATGTTGTCATCGGACACGGAGAAACACCTCCTGATCCGGTTGGAATTGGAGCCGACGAAGCCGCCTGTCTCGAAGGCTCCTCCGAATTCCGTAAAGACGTTCGTATCGGAAACGATCCCATCGTTCTTTCCAACGGCTCCCCCCACATACCATTCCCCTCTCACGGAGCCGGCGAAATAGCAGAGCTCCACCTCTGATCCTTCTCCGTTGTAGCCGACGATCCCGCCCACATTGTCATCTCCCCCTATATCCCCCAGTCCGCCGCAGCTGAAAACCATACCACCCTCTTCATTGGAGCCTGAAATCGATCCCGAGTACATTCCTCCATCCACATTTCCCTCGAACCTGCAAAAGGAAACGTTCCCGGTATTGTAACCAACCACTCCCCCTACCAAACTGGTTCCGGTAACGTTACCGATCCCCTCGGCATTCTTCACCACGCCATTGCCGTTCAGGCCGCAGATCAGGCCCACGCTGGAATTTCCATCGACCTCCGCCTCAACGGAGACGTTCTCCACGCCGCCCCAGTTCGTTCCCGAGAAACCTCCAACCTTGTCCAACCCTTGAACGGTGCCTCTGAACTTCACATCGCTGAAAAGACTGCCCCTCGCATAGTACCAGCCGACAATCCCCCCGACACCGGATCCAGTCCCGGATATGCTCCCTTCGACCCTCAATCCCGAAACATCCATGACCGTCCATGCATTTCCCGTGATCCCGCCGAGCTCGTGGCTCCCTTCTATCTTCCCTTGGAAGGATAGGTTGGAAATCGTACTCCTGGTGAATGAATAGAGGGTTCCCGCAACTCCTCCCACCCTCCTTTCGGCAAAGATCGTTGTATTGGTGACATGGCAGTCCGACAGTATGATCTCGTTCGATGAATAAACGTAACCGATGATCCCGCCGATCTCGGCCCCCGCCGTTATGATTCCGCTGTAGCTGCAGTCCCTTATGATGCACCTCTCCACCCTGCCGGCGATGCCTCCGACCGTATTCCCGTCAGCTGTGATATTGCATGTGGAGGTGCATCCGAGAACCTTTCCCTTTGCCCACCCGACTATCCCCCCGATCTCCGTTGTTCCGGAGATCTCGCCCGATGATGAGCAGTTGTAGATCTCCACACCGGAGGAAGCGTAGTCCTCGAAGGCCGAGATCCCTCCGATGACGTTTTTACCCTTGATCGTACCCGTAAAACTGCAGTCATGGATGAGACCGGAGTTCTCAGCCGCGATCCCTCCTATGTTGTCTTTACCTATGATCTCCGCATCTTCCAGCTTCAGATCACGGATGGTCCCCCCATTTCTTCCGAACAGACCCGTCCAGTCGCTCCCGTCCACACTTCCGGGTTCGGTCCTGTTGATGTGAAGTCCCATGATGGAATGGCCAGCACCGTCGAACACACCCGTGAAGATATATCCCTGATGACCCGCCGCTCCGGATGTATCGTAACAAATGGGAAGGAAACCGTTCCCATCGTTCCAGGTTCCAGTAATGTGGGCGTTGATGTCCCCGGTCAGCCTGAAGCTGCTGGAGGAATAGTTATGGACCTGCTGCAGCTGGTCCAGGAGGGAGATGAGATAGGGGTCCTCGGGGATTCCCGATCCCCCATCGAAGGGGTGGGCCCGTGCGGGTGGATGATCATCAGCCCCGCTCGATATCACAGAAATTGTAGGAACGATCAATATGATCATAAGCAAGTACGGTGACAGTATCCCTACATTCCTCATCTTGGCTCCCCGGTCTTGTGATTGCTTATTGATATAAAAATCATACCCAGCCCGTTCCGTCATTCCGTATCAATTAAAATCGATGGAGGGCATACCCCTGCATGGTCTCGGACAAGGAAACCGTCGTATCTGAGCTCCGGGAAATGGTCAGAGATTTCATTTCGGAAAGGGATTGGGACCAATACCATAGATCCAAGGACGTGGCAGCGGCCCTCTCCATCGAAGCGAGCGAGCTTCTCGAACTGTACCTATGGGACCGCTCCCCGGAGAGAGAGGAGCTGGAGGACGAGCTCGCGGATATCCTCTTCTTCGTCCTCGACATGGGTATCAGAGAGGATATCGACCTCTCCGAGGCCCTGAGGAATAAGATCAGTAAGAACGCAAAGAAATATCCCCGGGACCTTGTCAAGGGCAGGGACGACAAATACACGAAATATGACAGGGGGGAGCGCTCTTGAAGCAGGACGACCTCATTTTCCGGAACATAGGAAAGCTCATTTCATTCCCCGGGATAGGACCGGTCCCGGGAACGAAGATGGACAGCCCCGAGGTTATCGAGAATGCGGCCGTATCCGTCTGCGAAGGGATCATTTCGGTGTTCGGCCCCGAGAACGATGTCTGGGAGAAGGCGAACATTGCCGAGGATGCCGGATGCATTGACTGTAAAGGCAGATGCGTGGTCCCCGGATTTGTCGATCCGCACACACATGCGGTGTTCGGGGGAACCAGGGAGTTCGAGCTTCCGATGAAGCTCAGGGGAGCGTCGTACCTGGACATACTTGAAGCGGGCGGCGGCATCCTTCGAACCGTTCAGGATACCAGGGCGCTGTCGGTGGAGGAGCTCACGGATCAGCTCGACGGACGGTTGGACAAGATGGTGAGGTACGGTACCACGACCGTTGAGATAAAATCCGGCTACGGACTGGACAGGGATACGGAGATCAGACTCCTGGAAGCCGTCAAGGCATCCAAGCATCCCATGGAAAAGGTGTCAACGTTCCTCGGACCCCACGCCATACCCCCCGAGTTCAAGAACGAACCGGAGAAATTCCTCGATATGATGATAGGTATGCTCCCGGAGATCGCCGAGCGCAATCTCGCCGAATATGCGGACATCTTCTGCGAGAAGGGGGTATTCACATCGGAGCAGTCCAGAAAATTCCTCATAGCGGCGAGGGAAGCGGGGCTGAAGGTGAAGATACACTCCGACGAGATCGAGAACCTTGGAGGAACCCTGGTCGGTGCGGAGCTCAAGGCCGCCTCGGCGGACCATCTGCTAGTATCAAATGAGGTCGATCTGAAGGCGATGAAGGAATCGGGAACCGTTCCCGTCATGCTCCCCGGGACATTGATGACAATCTTCGAGAACAGGGTGCCAAGGGTCCGAAATATGATCGACATGGACCTTCCCCTTGCCATAGCCACGGATATCAATCCCAACTGCCTGGTGGAGAACATGCAGTACATCCAGTCCCTTGCATGCTACCGCCTGAGGATGACACCAAACGAGGTGCTTGCGGCCTCCACGGCAAATTCGGCCCATGCCATAGGGCTATCGCACAGAAAAGGACGCATAGCCCCGGGATTCGATGCAGACATCCTCATCCTGAAGGACGAATCCTTCGAGCACGTCGTTTACAATTTCGGGGTCAACCACGTTGACAGTGTTTTCATAAAGGGCAAGCGCATATTATCTGATATCGGGTGGTGAAAATGGACCTGGACATGGTTATGGACAAGCGGCATTCGGTAAGGAGCTATACGGGATGGCCCCCCTCCGACCAGGATATCGAGAAACTGCTGAAAGCCGCCGAGAAAGCACCTACCGCGGGTAATCTCAAGGCCAGGAAGGTCTTCGTCTTCAAGGCCCAGTCCAAGAGGAAGGAGCTGATGGAGGCGGCCCTACATCAGGAATGGATATCCGAGGCGCCGTTCCTGATCCTTTTCTGCGCCGACCGCAAGGCCATCTCAAGCTACGGCGACAGGGGAAAGGACCTATACTGCGTCCAGGATGCCACAATTGCGGCGACCTATGCGATGCTTAAGGCGACCGACATAGGGCTGGGAACATGCTGGGTAGGGGCCTTCGATGATGCAAAGGTCTCCGAAGCAGCCGGGCTGCCCGATTACCTCAGACCCGTGGCCATCATCGCAGCTGGTTACGAGAAGTGAGTACAATGTGGACCTATGTCATCGCCTTCGACAGGGACCTCAGGAAGTTCATGATGGTGAGGTCCGGAAGGAGGGGAAAATGGGAGATGCCCGGCGGCAGGTCCATCGAAGGGGAAACCCCGCTCCAGACATCCGAAAGGGAATTCAGGGAGGAGACGGGGCACGATCTCATCACAAATGAGAATTGGTTCACAACACTCGAGGACGGCTACGTCCATTTCGGCTTCATTGGAGAAGGCTCTCCTGCTAGAAGGTCCATGCGGGAGATACTTGAGGTAGCTTGCTTCGAGGAGCTTCCTCAGGAGCTTGCTTATCCTCTTGTCGAATATTCTTCTTTGATCGAATCTGCTCGTTCTTTTCTTTCATCCGCTGCTCACCTCACCATTGGAATATCCCACCTGTCCGACGGGGAGTGATGGACCATATTGGCACCGGCCGGAACCTTGGCTTTGCCCTCCAGGTCGGCCAGCCGGACAGTGCCGTCGTCCATTCCGGTCACGATGCCAATGAGGTCCACAACATCGGACCTTCTCGAATCCTCCAGGGTTCCGATGAAGACCGTCTTGTTCTTTGCTTCCATCAGACCCAGCAGCTCATCGACGAAGGGCTTCGTCTCCCTGTCATTGACACCGTGGGGTTTTACGAGGTTCAGGATCATTCCCCTTCCCGTTTTGGGATCCCTCTTCAGCAGGCCGCAGGAGACGAACTCCTGGGCAGCCGATCTGGGATCGCTCATCATTCCTCCACCTACGAAGATGGAGCCTTCGTTGCCTTCCTTGAATACGGATCTCAGATCCGATATTGTAAGAGACCTGCCTTTACGCCCGTAGATAGTTTCTGCCATTGAGACTACGATCCATGAAATCAGTGCGTCAAGTGCGGCGAGCGTCCTTGAGATGGGCTGGGAGCCGTTTATCTCCTGAAACCTGTCCTGGTCGATCACCACTACGTTGAATCCCCTTTTCGTCATCCTGTTCTTTGCGTGATTGGCTACGGCTCTGGGCATCGATTCGAGCGTGGCAGAAGGCATTATCAGGAAATTCACAACAAGGGACCCCAGTCCTTCTCCGATAGAGGCTAGGACATGGGCAGCTCCGCTTGCTGTGCCCTTCCCGAGGGTTGCTATCGTGATTATCAGATTGTAACCTTCCATGAAGGGCTCCAGGTCCCTCCTCGCGTCCTCGGTGGATTTCTCCCCGAGCTCCGTGAGACCCATTGCACCCTTGCCGCCGCAGAGCCTCCTCCCTATGAGGAATTTAGTATCGGCCTTGCACTGGCCGATATCCGCCTCATCCGTGGTCACGAATAGAGTGTCCACGGAAGGGCCGGAGGTCTCGTGCACCAGCTTCATTATCCTGCGGGTGCCGCTTCCGACGCCGATAACGAGGACCTTTTCGGCCCTCGTGGGCGCAAAGCCCGGACCCTTCATATGAAGGACTCCCTTACTTGCTCCTGTATATCAGGTGCTCGAGGTTGCCGTACCTCTCCCCGACGACATGTAGGGCATGGGTATACATCGCCATGGCCCTGATGTACTCGGGTGTGTTCTTGGTGTTCTCAGAATACGCATTCAACTGCTCAAGATAGAGCAGATCGCTCCTTGCTTTTTCCGTCAGTGTTTCGTCGTCGATCATTTCTCATCCCCCTTTGGTCTTTGGAGCGTCGAAGACCGCCTCTGGTCGATCTTTGCGGTCGGCTTCTGCTTCGGGGCCTGCATCCCCTGGCCCCTCAACTTACGGTTCTCTCATCATATCCTGCTGCATCTCGATGGCCCTTGCATCCATCTCGGAGCGGGCGAGGTCCGCATCCTCCTCCCTGTCCTTCCTTAGAGCTGAGCGGATCTCCCTCACGCCGATCTCCACGGCCTCCGACAACAGCATCTCCAGAGAGACCTTGTAACCGTACTGCCGATGGAGGCGGGAGGCCCGCCTCAGGGTCTCTGCGGAGATGGGCACCTCCACCCTGCTGGATGGGGAGATGACCTTTGTGGTACCCAGATGATCGATGGCCAGCTGTATTACATCTGTCCTAGAAAGTCCAAGCTCCTCCTGAAGTCTCTCCAGCGTTTCGAGCTGGGATTTGGAGAACCTTGCCGATATGGTCGAAACCTTCTCGTTCATCTGCACACCTGCAATCCCTAACCGTTCGTCCACTTCGCACGTATTACATGCGCAATACGAGAACTATCTTCGTATTATTTAAAATTTGCTCTTCCGGTCCTCTCTCTGATATCATACGGGAAATCTAAAGACTTCCAAGGTCCTTGGGGGAGCCATGGAGCTGACCAAGGAAGAGGAGAAGGTCCTTTCGGGAGAATACGGAGAGGCCCCCTCCTTCGCCATGAAGATACTCGTGAACCTTGGAGAGCTGGAGGAGGCCGATTCACTGATACCCATCACCTCGGCCCACATCTCCGGAGTTTCGTATCACACGGCAGGGGAAGCCCTGATACGGCTTCTAGAGGAGCTTAACCGGATGGAAGCAAGGGTCTCGGTCCCGTCCAGCCTGAATCCCGCAGGCATGGACCTCAGGCGATGGAGGGAGATCGGATATCCCGAGGACTTCGCCCGGAAGCAGCTTAGGATAATCGAGCTCTTCTCGGGCCTCGGTATCAACATGACCTGCTCATGCATCCCGTACGAGACGACCAACAGGGTTCCGGAGATAAGGTTCGGTGACCACGTATCCTGGGGGGAATCCAACGCGGTCATCTACGCCAATTCGGTCATCGGGGCAAGGACAAACAGAGAAGGGGGCATATCATGCCTTGCTGCCTCCATACTCGGGAAGACCCCAAACTGGGGTATGCACCTTGACCTACACCGAATGCCGTCACTGAAGGTAAAGGTGGAGGGGGAGCTGACACCCTATCATTACGACCTCCTGGGAGCTCACATTGGCAAGACCTTCAACTCCAGGATCGTCGTATTTGAAGGCATCCCGGCGTCCGCGGACCACGGATCGTTGAAACATCTCGGGGCGGCAATGGCCGCCAAGGGAGGCCATCCGATATTCCACATCAGGGGCCTTACTCCCGAGCAGGTTCTCATCGAAAGGTCCGAGGTAGAGGGGAGGATCGGGGATTCCATTTCTATTGGGCCTGGCGATCTCGAGGAAGCAAAAGGATCCCTATATCCCAAATCCCTGAACGAGCCGGATGTTTTCGTGCTGGGGTGCCCGCAGTTCGGCGTGACGGAATTCAATAGGCTTGACAGTGCCCTTGGCGGGAGAAAGCTCAGGGAGGGAAAGAGGATCATAGTCTATACTACCAGGGCCCTGAGGGAGATGCTCCCTTCCGGACTTCTAGGCCGGATCATCGAAAGCGGAGCGGAGATCTATGACGACACCTGCATGGTTGTGACCCCCCTCAGGAAGATAGGCATCGAAAGGGTTGGCACCGATTCCGGAAAGGCTGCTCATTACATCCCGAAGATGTCCCAGGTGGAAGCAGACCTGCTCCCGCTCGAGGTCATCGTTGACATCTGCACATAGATTATCAGGTTCAGGCGACGGTTCCCTTCCGCCTTATGAAGACGGACGCAGAAAGGAGGATCAGTCCGAAGAAGACAAGGGCAAGCAGCATATCTGTCCTGTCCGTTCCTCCTCCGCTCTCGCCTGCGGGGATGTCGGCGTCCCCCGGTGGTAAGACGGATCCGTCCCCATCATCGTCATCATCATCCACGGGCACGTAGATGACGTAGAGGTTCTGTGTTATATTCTCCAGCTCCACCGCATCTATTCCGTCCAGGGATATGTTCCATTTCGGCAGCGTGATGTTGATAACGGTCTGGCCGCTGCTCGGATCGATTATGACGACATCCTTGTCCTCCCCCTTCACGATCAGGAAGAAAGCGATGCCATCCGACGCTCCGCCGTCATCCTCGACCCTGGCAACCACCTTATGGATCCCAATGTCATCCTCGGTCGGCATGGCGAGGACAAGTCCGGATATCGGGTCAATATCGATGAAGTCCGGTTTTTCCGGAAGGGACCATATAAAATGGCTCCCATCGACGTCGTCAGCCTCCAATTGAAGCGAGAACTGCTCCCCTGGTGAAATGAAATGCAGACTGGGAACCGGTCTTAGATCAGGAGGATCGTTGACCTCCTTTACGACGACCGAGAAATCCATCCTGTCGAAGAGTCCGTTATCATCCTGCACGGCGACCGCCACGTTGAACCGACCTACATCCTCCTGTTTGGGAATACCGAAGAGCTCACCGGTGTTGCTCCTAATATTAAGGAATTCCGGCCCCTCGAGGATCGACCACTTCACATTCTCCAGGTCCGCTGAATTCGACCAGCATTCCATGTCAAGTACGATCAGCTGGTCCTCCAGGGTTATGAGCTCCTTGAACCTGGTCGTTATTATCAGGAATTCACCGTTCTCGGTTACGCTGAGGACCATCTCATCGCTGTCCGATCCTCCATTCTGGTCATCGACACTGACCCGGAGCGTGTAACTGCCGGTCTCGCAGTTGAAGGGAGCTATCGTCATATTTCCACTTGTGGAATTGATGGAGATGCCGCTGATAGGAGACTCCACATCCCATACCAGCTTGTCATTGGTGGGGTCCATGTCCGTCGCATGGTTTTCTATGTAGCTTATCTGCCCCTTATGGCAGATCAGGAGAGTGGGGAGCTCCCCCATCACTGGAGGATCGTTCACATTTTGCACATCTATGTCAATTCCAATCTCTTTTACTAACTCACCTGACGCGAAGATGGACAAATTGACCGTATGGCTCCCCACATCATCGTTTCCCGCATCACAGTAGAGTATGCCTTTGATCGGGTCCATCTGAACGGCTGTGAAAGGCGGGTGCATCGACCAAGAGACATCATGACCGTTTGGGTAGAGGATTGTCCTCTGGCTCGGCGTGTCCTCCATGACGGACCAGGAGCTGAATTCCAGCAGTCTCGGAGGATATAAGGGAGGCAGTCCCTGCTCTCCTGACATGACGGGCCTTATATGAAGGCAGATTCCGCCTTTGGGGGGAGCGGTCTCTATCACCATCGTATCGGAGCTAACCCCGACCTTATCGATGGAAACGGTCCTGTTGGGCCCGTCCATGAAAATGGTTGCAATGTAGGACCTGCCGGATCCCAGGAAGTCAAGAGGTATCTTGAAGGTATTTGCGGAAGAACCCGTTATCGCTCCCACCAGCCACTGGTCCCCGGTCCTTCTGGCGACAACTGCCGTGCTTCCAAGCCGGGAGTCCAGGCAGATCGTCTCGTTCCAGACCGTTGGCATCTTGTCCCAGAACTCGCACTCGGGCCTCCCGTCCGTGGTCGATACGCCCGAATACCAATACAGATAATGCATCGAGCTTTGGTATATTACCGGCAGGGCCAGCTGGTGGGCGAGGGTTGTTCTCTGCTCCTTGACATAGAATGTCGGCGTGTAATCGGCGGGTCCCGCAAGGCATCTTGTAAAAGGGAGCACGACGTTGTGGGCGGCGCCGGGGTGATGCTCGTTGCCCCTCACTCCCTCGACCGTCAGAAGATTGGGGAAGGTCCTGCTCATTCCCGTCGGTCTGTAATTGTCGTGTATGTCAACTATCAGATGATGCTTTGCCGCGAGTCTTACCCATTTGTGGATGTTGTTGATACCCGACTGGGTCCTTCCGTCCACAAAACCGAATTTGACCCCTGCAACGCCCCACTGCTCGTATAATGGGAAGAGCTGGCTCCACTGTCGCGTCAGCGCCTTCTCGTTCACATATAGTACAACCCCGACCCCTTTCTCCCTCCCGTACCTGATCACCTCCGTCAGATTGAGGTCCTTTTTGGCAATGGTGGTGGCATCCGAGCCTGTGGAATGCTCGTCCCCGTACCATCCGGCATCGAAGTGAACATACTGCATATTGTGCTCCACGCAGAAATCAATGGTCTGCTTGCCGGTATCCGTTCTAAGATAACAGTCCCTGAAGGCCTTTCCGGGTTTGATCCATGAGATGTTGCCTATCTCGCTGCTTGGACACATCGAGTAGATGATGTGAGAGTTCTCGGACAGGTCCTCTATTCCCCTGCCCACGAGTATTACCCTCCACGGCGTGGAAAAGGGGGTCGATCTGGTCGCACGGGACTCGAGCTGAACTTTCAGTGTTGGTCTCCCTCCGCTCTGGCAGGAGACATACATCCTCGAATAGTCGTCGAGGGCCGCTTCCGAGATAGAGAGGTAAATGCCGTTTTCCACATCCATTGTGAAGGGGACCTCGCATTTCGACTTTACATTGGAGAGCTTCTCCCATTTGTACTCCCCTTCGGTCCCGTACTCCGTGTATCCCTTGAAATCCTCGTCGAAGGAGAACTGGGTGAGCTCTCCCTTTATCCGGTATACGACGGTCTTGATCTGCTTGGGCATGGAGTAGCGAATGGAAATCCCTTCGTTGTAGACTCTTACGGTCAGCTCCAGGGTCCTGTTGGAGGGGGATGTCTCATTGAAACTGATCACCGCTTGATCGTAGTTGTCGGGATAGGAATCCATGTATCCGAAGGGCAAAGAGTAGTTACTCCTCGATCTCGAGAGGATCACGCTTCCGAGCGCCATTCCGCTACCTATGGTGCTCCCGTCATCGAATACAAGGCCCAGCCTGGAAGCATTTACAATGAGCTCGTCGTCGATGGTCAGCGTATAGATGATGCAGTCCTTTTCAAGTCCGATGTCCTTCAAGTCCAATTCCAGAACGATGCTTTCATCGGGGGAGGAGACCGCAATCGGGAGCATTGCCTCATCGATCCATTTCTGAGTGGGGTCTTCCATGACAACCTTGGATTCTCGACCGTCGGTTATCATTCCGCCAAAAGGCAACAGACCGACGAGCAAGAATGAGAGAAGGAGCAAAATCGGCAGACTGATCGGAATGTGATCTCTCTTAACAGCTCTTCTTCTATTCTCCTCTTGGTGATCCATAAACATGATATGGTCAAGCCATTATAATCGGAATTTCGCAGAAAAAATTCACACTGCTGGCCAGATTTCTTTTATATATAATTTTTGACATCTGTATTGCACATACTGGATTATCATCGAAATGGTCCCCGGGGATTGGAGAATCCGATTTTGACATGTTGAAACGAAATGTCATAAAGTTTAATTAGGAGTTTATGGCCAGAAAGGTTAACATTGCCAGTTGGACCCCATATATATGCATAAAGAGTATTTCCCATCGTCAGAGTTCCGAAGGGGTAAATATATGAGGTTTCGAACTTCTGCATTGATCGTCCTGTTGATGTTGACAGCGATACTGCCGTACACGACAGGGAGGGCGGACTCAGTGAGTTTCGGAGGGGGGCCGAACAGGGTGGAGCTGGATTTTGAATTGCTGATGAACATAGACCTTCCCGATGGTAACTATGTCACAGACCTGGAATTCTCTTACATGGGCGACATGCTTGCGGTCGGATGCGGTGATAAGATCGTGTACATCTACGATACCGATGAATGGACCCGTATAGCCAACCTCACAACGACATATCCTGTCTTGGATGTGGACTGGTGCCCACAGCAGCATATGGACCTTTTCGCAGTATCAACCGGACGTCAGTTTCCACCTAACGGGACCGTGGAGATATACTCCACATCCAGCTGGAATCAGGTCGAGATACTAGATTACCCTAAGGAAGTCATGAGCATCGATTGGTCGCTGAACGGGTCCTTACTTGCGGTCTCATCCGGGAATCCTCTTGTCATATTGAATACTGCTGATTGGACGGTGATGAAGTCCTTCGATCTTGGCCTTTATTATTCCACGGCGGTAAATTGGGATCCATCCGGGGATTACTTCGCTCTAAGCAAGTTCTCCTCAACCGAAGGTTCGATGGTGGAGGTCTACAATCTCAACAACAATTGGGGACTTGTCGACCAATTCGGACATTTTCCATATCAAGTGGATGTCCTTAGCAGCGAAACCAGTCTCAAGTACCTTGCCTTCGGCAACCTTTCGTTGAATGTCGTCAACATGGCAAATGGGGACTCTGTTTATTCAGAACCCAACGACGGGACCAAGAGAATCGTCGATGTCCTGTGGCACAGGAACATGGCGCTTATGGCGGTCATGAACCAGACGGTGCTGGAATTCCGCTATGCCCTTACAAGTGAGCTGATCCATACCGTGGACATGGGCGGATTTCCGAGATCGATATCATGGAGCTACAATTATTCATATATTGCCGCCGGAATGGGTGGGACTGTAGCACTATTCTATTGCGACCAGAGCGGCTCCGGAACTGTGGACGAGGATTCCGACGGGGATGGAGTGATAGATGAATTGGATGACTTCCCTGACGATGTTTCGGCATCCGAGGATATGGATGGAGACGGGCACCCCAACAGATGGAATCCCGGATATGACCAAAGTGATTCGACTACAGGGCTGACGATAGACATGTTCCCTTCGGACCCCACGGAATGGAACGATTCGGACGGGGATGGCGTTGGCAACAATTCGGACAAGTTCCCGGAGGACCCCTCGGAATGGAATGATACCGACGGGGATGGAATAGGCGACAATTCGGATCCTTTTCCAAACGGCGATCCGACGGAAATTGATAGGGACGGAGATGGTGTTTCGGATGACGAGGACGAATTCCCCGATGACCCCAATGAATGGGATGACACCGATAATGATGGGATCGGAGACAACTCCGATGATTTCCCGACGGACCCTGCGGCTTCCGAGGACACCGACGGAGACGGCTATCCGGACAGCTGGAATCCGGGCCGATCAGGGAACGACTCCACCACGGGACTGGAACTTGATATGTTTCCATACGACGAATATGAATGGTCCGACAGCGACATGGACGGCAGGGGAGACAACTCCGATGCTTTTCCGGACAATCCCTATGAATGGTCCGATACTGACGGCGATGGCTCGGGAGACAACTCCGATGATTTCCCAGGCGATCCGGCGGCATCTGTGGATTCGGACAGTGACGGATATCCCGATTTCTGGAATCCGGGGAAGTCCGAAAAGGATTCAACGACGGGGCTGAAACTCGACAGATATCCCAGGGATCCCAAGAACCAACCTCCCCGATCCTTCTGGTCCTCTCCCGGTGTAATTGTACCGATAATTCTATTTAGCCTTCTGGCCTTCCTTCTGATCGCCGCCTTTCTGGTTGTGAGGGCCAGGGACCAGGGGAAGACGGCCCTTCCCCGGGAAGACGCGGAGCTCGAAAGATACCGCAGGGAAATACTCCTTGACAGGAACGGGACGGATTACGATCTTTCCCGGGAGGAGATCAAGGATCTCCTCAAAAAGAGAAGAATGGAGGGAGAGATCTCGGAGGAAACATACGATCTCGCCCTGGAATCCATACAGTGAAAGCCACCCCTGAGGAGAGAGGCCGGACATGGACTCGGGAGACAAGGTCCTCGGACATGACACAAGGAGAGCAATCTTCACCCACATTCTACTCTACCCGGGCGTTCAGTTCACGGTCCTGAAGCGGATCTTCGACCTCACGGAAGGAACGCTGAGGTACCACCTTAGATACCTGGAAAAGAATGAGCTGATCAGGGAGGAACTGGATGAAGGCAAGAAGACCTATTACCCATGCGACCGCTCCTTCGTCCCGGAGGGGGAGAAAGGGTCCGCAACTTCAAGGGAGAGCTCGAAGGCGAAGGAGCGTTTGGTAAATACCATAAGAAGGTACCCAGGGATAAGGCAGAAGGACCTCGCTAAGAGAACCCGGATGAACAGGTTCACCCTGATGTACAACGTCAACAAGCTGATATCCGACGGTCTGGTCAAGAAGTACTATGTGGGTAGGGAGGTCTGCTATGAGTACATATCCAGGGAGACGCTGAAAAGGGAGATCATCAGGAGGGCCACCATAGACCTGCTGAACGGAAAGATCCGGGAGGAGACCTACAGGAGGCTCATGGAGAGACTTGATTAGGATCATTTCTTCTTGATGGATATCCGCTTCTCTTCCTTTGTGGGGGCCACCTTGAAATACGATCTGTGAAAGTTTCTCTGCTTGAACGACTGAAGGGCCCTGTAAACAATGTCCTCTCCGGTCAATCCGGGATTCTGGGAATCTATGTAATCGAAGGAAAGGTGCGCAAGGCCCGTCCTCAGATAAGCAGTGAGCTTTTCCTGCGATGCCCCTTTCTTGTGAAGGATCATGAGCCAGTCCCGGAGCTTCTTCTCTCCTTTCTTGAAGTTCTCATCCGAAAGCTTTCCCCCGTAGCGCCTCATGTAGCTGTTGAGCATCGAATGAACCGTACTGTAATCACCTTTGAACTGCTTCGGAAGGACACCGTCGCTGATCAAACGATCGTCAAGCCTTGCAACTATCCTGGTATCTGCCAAAAAGGAACCCCCGTTTTCAGAATAATGATGTTATTTAATTTATTGGTTTTGCAGGTCTCCATCAAGTTTATTTATCTTGGACCAATGGTCCCGTGATACCATGAGGATAGCCTCTCTCATCTACGACAGGTGCCAGCCCAGGAAATGCGGGAAGGAATGCTACAACTTCTGCCCCAGGGTCAGGGCCGGAGATGAGATCTTCTCCTTCGATTCCAAGAACAAGCCGATCATCGATGAGGATCTCTGCGTGGGATGCGGCATATGCGTCCACAAATGCCCATTCGATGCCATCAGGATAACGAACCTTCCCGAGGAGCTCGAGGAAGATGTGATACACCAGTTCGGCCCCAACGGTTTCCGGCTGTTCAGGATCCCATACCCCCAGGAAGGGCGGGTGCTGGGGCTACTTGGCTCAAACGGGATCGGCAAGACAACGATACTCAACGTGCTCTCGGGAACTATGCTCCCGAACTTCGCGCTTGGCATAGAAGGGGACAAGGACGAAGGGCATGAACCGAAGGCATTCGGCTCCAAGAGGCTTGACAAGGACGAGGAGGAGAAGGCTCCGGAGAACTGGGAGGATGTGATGGGCAGGTTCTCTGGCACCGGACTGTACGAGCATTTCGAAAAGGTCGCCCACGATAAGCTCATTCCGGCATTGAAACCCCAATATGTGGATTCCATTCCGAAGGCGTTCAAGGGAAAGGTCCGGGAGCTCCTCGACAACATCAATCCGGAGAAGACAGAGGACCTCGCGGAAGCTTTGGAGCTCAACCATATAATGGACCGGACCCTGGACAAGCTCTCGGGGGGGGAACTCCAGCGCGTTGCCATCGCGGCCACCCTGTTGAAGGAGGGCAATTTCTACTTCTTCGACGAGCCGTCGTCCTATCTGGACATCAGGCAGAGACTGAAGATCTCCCAGATGATCAGGGAGCTTGGGGATGTAAAGCAGGTAATGGTGGTGGAGCACGACCTTGCGATCCTTGACTTCCTAGCCGACAACATCTCCCTCATGTACGGGGAGCCCGGAGGTTTCGGTGTTGTGGCCAAGCCCATGACCGTCAAGCAGGCCATCAATGTGTTCCTCGACGGCTACATGAGGGTGGAGAACGTCAGGTTCAGGGACAAGCCTGTGGAGTTCATGGACCATCCGCCGAGAACGGACTGGGTCGGTGGAGACCTGCTGACCTTCCCCGCACTGGAGAAGAGGTTCCCTTCCTTCACCTTCAGGTCAGAGAGAGGGACCATCCATATGGGAGAATCGGTGGGGTGCGTCGGTCCTAACGCCACCGGGAAATCCACGTTCGTCAAAATGCTGGCGGGAGAGGAGAAACCGGACAAGGGGTACATTGAGACCCCTTTCAAGATCTCCTACAAACCGCAGTATATCAGGCATGATTTCGAAGGGTCCGTCAGGGATTATCTCATAATCGAGCTCATGGAGGCCTTCGGATCGGGTTTCTACAAGGCGGAGCTGGAAGGGCCGTTGGGCCTGAAGCATCTCTATGACAAGGAGATGGCAAAGCTATCGGGAGGAGAGCAGCAGAGGGTCGCTGTGGCCCGCGCACTCGCCAAGGAGGCCGATCTCTACCTGCTTGACGAACCTTCGGCATACCTGGATGCAAACCAGAGGATGGAAGTTGCGAAGATAATACGGAGGGTCATAGAGAAGAGGGGGCGATCAGGTCTCATCGTCGACCACGACGTGTATTTCATCGACCTTGTTTCGGATACATTGATGGTCTTCAGAGGGGAGCCCTCCGTTGAAGGTTACTCCGTGGGCCCGCTGGAGCTGAGGCAGGGAATGAACCTATTCCTCAAGGACGTGGGGATCACATTCAGACGGGACATGGAGACGAAACGCCCGAGGATCAACAAACTGGGCTCCCGCCTGGACGAGGAACAGAGAAGGAAGGGCGAATATTACTACGCCTGATCTCTCTCAAATATCAATATGGCGGTTGCCTCGGATGCTGGGGGGAGTAACCAGGTTGTTGGCCGTATGTTTGCTGGTATGATTGCTGGGGAGCGTGGCCGGGTTGTTGCCCGTACAATTGCTGGTAGGTCTGTTGCGCCGGACCCGGCTCAGGTTGAGGAGGGACCGGGGCCGGTTTCTTCTTTTTCTTCAGCAAGCCCACCAAGAAAAGTACTATTCCGAGTATCAGGAGAATACCCATGAAACTTCCGCAGCAGCAACTCGGACCCCAGACTGCAGCGGAAGAATAATCGGCGGAAGCTTCTGGACCCAATTCCCTGTATTCGATCTCCACAACTATCCTGTCCCCCTCATTACCTAAGTCCTGGGAGGAAAGGAAATTGTTATCACACCCCTCGAATTTGTATGAATAAATGCTTACACCCAATAAAGAGGTCTCATCCTCTTCGGCAATTTTCCCGTGAAAAGTTTCCTTGTCCCCTCGGCTGGAGGACTCTACCCAATCATCATACTCCTTCTCTGCATTCTTTGGAAACATCCAAAAACCTGGAGGAAGCACAAAGCTCAATATTATCACTAAAAATATCCCTACAATGGCTATTATCCCGATTATCAATCCTGCTGTCTTTAATTTGCTCATCAAATCCCCCTCATATCTTGATAATAAATGGAATAATACAATAAATAACTTTCATAAAAATCCCCTTTAAAATGTTAGGTATCCATTTGTGCTTGGTTATCAAGGAGCAAGAGCGCAGAGGAGGTCGGATTCCAATCCCGCGGAGGAAGGTATCCTTCCTCTTTCCAGGGTCCTCAGAACATCCGACAGAGCGACCATGGACTGGATCGCCCGGATACCCTTTACGGTGTCGGCCTTGTCCGGATACGAGAGCAGCTGCTCCTTTCCGAGCCCCGTCAGCTCCGATGTGTAGCCCTGGACCAGGGAGTTCCTTATCCTCTCCTGCCACAGCGATCCTACCAGGGAGAGCTTGTAGATGTACTTGAAGGGCAGCTCCCTTCGCTCCATGACCCTCAGAACGGAGAAATCCTCCATCATCTCCGCATATCCTCCCTTGGCAAGGTTGTAATCAAGGAAGAGGAGCTGGAGCTGCCTGCTCTCGTAGGGGAGGTCAGGATTGGAAAACAGCTGTCTGGCCGTCAGATACCTCGCCTTCATGAAGGAGTTCATCAGCATGGATAGGTCCTTAAGGGGAAGGAACTTCTCCAGCTTCTCCTTCTCCACCCCGTAGAAATCCCATCCGAAGCCGTTCAGGATGTACCCTCCTTCGGAGTTGTGTTCTATCTTCTCAAGCCTGCAGTCCAGGGCAACGGGAAGGATAGGCGCTCCCCTGAATGACCTGATGGAGCCGAGCCTGGACCTCAGCTGTTTCTCCGATTTCATGAAACTGGTCCTGAACATATCCAGGGACAGCTCGTCCATCCCGTCCACCCTCGCGGGAATGACAGTCCTCTTGAGTGGTTTTAACCTCCTTCCGGTCTTTGGATTGACCACCTGCTTGTCCCCCAGGAGTCTGACGAATTCCCTCTTCAACTCCCCGAGATAATATGAGGAAGTACCTATGGCGGTCCCGATGTCCTCGATGTCCATGCGTGAGGGGGAGAACAGCTCGACGATATCCGTTCCAACCCTCTTGTGTCCCTCGGAATGGTGGAAGTCCTCCATGACAAGGCAGGAGTGAAGGGATCCAAGCATCCTGCCGAGCTCCACCGCCCTCCTGAAGGAGGTCCTATCCTTGGATAGCGACAGCTGAACCAGGAACCTCCTTGCCTTGTCCCCGTCCAGTTCGAGGAATGCTTTGGAGATATCTCCAAGGTCCTTCAGGAATGTCCTGAACGAGGGCTGGACCGAGCCGGTCTCTCTGGTGAGCTTCAACCAGGGCATTACCCTTCCTTTCCGCTCCCACATAGACATTCCAAGCAGTCTTGGAACGTGGTGACAGCCCATCGAATTGATCCTGGCATGCATGAAATATCCCATGGGGCTCTGTGCGAGTTTCCGGGACACCGAGAGCAGATACCTGTAACGATCAACCGTAATCCTGATCCCCAGGTCCCCGTTCTCCTTCAGGACCTCCAATCTGCTGCTCTCGGACCCGATATCCTCCTGATATCCCCCATCCCATATTCCGAAGGTCTGGTACTTGAGTCCGGAGCTCCCTGGATAATCTAGAGTATAACCGCTGTTGAAAAGGGAGAGCTGTGAAAGAACAAAGATCCTCAGGGCTCTGCTGTCAAGGTCGGATATCTCATCGCTGCCGGATCGGTCGAGCCAGATGTTCATATGATTCCCGCCGGACCCTACAAGAACCAGGCTTCCGCCCCCGTCGGGCAATTCGGCTTTCCCGAGGATCTCGACGGGATCGCGGTCGGAGAAATACCCAGAACTGGATGCGATATCCAGGGCTATTTCTCCGGCAGGCCCGATCGAATCTTCATCTTCTTCCAGCTCCGATACCTCCATTTCAGTCTGATTGACACTACCCATGAGGGATATGGGGATGGTAGCTCATTCAATTTAATAAATGTGATATGGTTTTTCAAAGGTTCGGGTTCGAGGATCTGTCTTCAGGAATCAGATATATAAGTATTGAGCACTTCACCGCTCCATGGAGGATGTCCTCAAGGAACTGATAGACGGCAGCATAACGCTTGAAGAAGCCCTGAAGGAGCTGGAGTTGCGGATGTACGGGGAGTTCTCCCACAACATCGATACGGGAAGGGACCACAGGACTGGGATTCCCGAGGTCGTACATGCCGAAGGGAAGAGAATCCCTCACCTGATAAGGATAATGCAGGATTTCATAGACCGGAAGGGCAGGGTTCTGGTATCCAGGTTGGAAAAGGGAACCTGGGAGAGCATAAGGGGCGGGATCCAAGAGCGGTACCCGGACCATTTCGTCGAATATGACGAGGATGCCTCGTTCCTGATTGTTCGCTCCCGCTCCTTTGAGATCCCGCGAAGCGGCGGCAAGGTGGGAATCCTGACCGCGGGAACCTCCGACATACCGGTGGCGAAGGAAGCAGAGATCACGTCAAGGGAGATGGGATGCAGTGTCAAGGCATATCATGACGTGGGGGTCGCAGGCGTACACAGGGTCATGGCTCCACTTAAGGAGCTGATCGCATGGGAAGCGGACGTTCTGATAGTCGCCGCGGGAAGGGAAGGAGCCCTTCCGACCCTTGTATCCGGACTTGTGAAGGTCCCCGTCATCGGACTGCCCGTATCCACAGGTTACGGCATCCACGGAAAAGGGGAAACAGCCCTCTTCGCGATGCTGCAGTCCTGCTCACCCATCGCGGTCGTCAACATAGATGCGGGCTTCGTGGCCGGGGCGGTCGCATCGAGGATAGCGTCGGGCTGCCACAGGTAGCCTTTTAATAGGAGTTACCATTTACCAAGCCTCCCTCATCCAGGTGCTCAAATGTCCCCAGAAGAGATCCCTCAGGAATTAATGAAGGAGCTCTCGGATTCTGAAAAGAGACTCAAAGGACTACTCGATAAAAGGGACCACTTCAACGAGGAAGCGAAGGTCATAAGGGAGATGAGGGACGACCTGCACAAGAAGAGGAAGGGCATCCTGGAACAGATACAGGACATCAGGGCCAAAAGGGGGCAGATCCTGGAGGAGCTCAAGAGCGCCAAGAGCAGGAGGGACGCCTACAACCAGAGGGTCAGGGATCTTCTCGGAATCAAGAGGCGGACGGATCAGGACATGAAGGAGAGGGACCCCTTCGAGGATATCAGCACCCTGGAGATCGAGCTGAGAAAACTGGAAGAGACCTATCAGACAAAGGCCCACTCCCTTGAAAAGGAGAGGGAGATAGTCAAGTCCATTGAAGAGAAGAGGAAGAAGCTGGAGAAACTCCAGGCCAAGGAGGTTACCTTCAAGGCGGAAAGGGTCCAGGCCCAGACCAAGGAGGATGAGATCACCGAGTACAGGAGGCTGGCGGATCAGGAGCACTCCAATGTCAAGGAGCTATTCAACAAGCTCCAGGAGATCAACGAGAAGCTGGACGAATACTCGCCGACCCTCGACCACCTCAGGAAGGAGGGCGACAAAAGGCACGAGGAGTTCCTCAAGACGAGAGAGCATGCCGATTCCTACCATCAGAAGGCCATGGATCTCAGAGAAAAGGTCCTCCAGCTGAGGCAGGAGAGGGACAAACTGAAGAAGGATGCGAGGGAACTCATCGAGGATCAGAACAAGAAGGTAAGGGATGAACTGGAGGATGAGGGAAAGCTCGATGAGGCGGCCGACAAGGCCGTCGACCTGCTCCTGAAGAAGGGAAAGATCTCACTTTGACCAGTGAACGGTATAGAAACGGATGAAAGAATGCCAAAGGTCCAATAAGTATAAATAATACCACTATCACAAAATATATGAGAAAAAAAGGAAGGGTCCAAGGGATGCGTCAACGACCGGGAAGATGATGGAAAGTACGGAGTGATGAATGAATGAATATCAGGTTCGGTCCAGCAGGTATACCGCTCTCATGCAAGGGAAGAACCCTCAAGGACGGTATCGAAGACATACACGCACTGCAGCTGGATTCAATGGAGGTACAGCTACTCCGGCCCCTCAGGGAGATCCCGGAGGACCTAGGTCTTATCAAGGAGCTAGGTGAGGAGCTTGATGTCAAACTCTCTGTCCACGCACCCTATTACATGGACCTTCTGGGTGACGAGAACTATCTTCAGAGGTCACTTGACAACATCATCTGGAGCGGTGAGGTCGCTCAGACACTCGGAGCGGACATCCTAGCCATCCATGTCGGAATGTATCACAACCACGAACCCGAGGAAGCCCTGGAGATGGCGGTGAGGCAGGTCAGGTGGATCCGGGACAGGTTCAAGAAGCTGGGATACGACATCACCATCGGACTCGAAACATCCGGGAGGCAGAAGGTCTTCGGATCCCTGGACGAGATCCTGACCATCAACAAGAGGGTCCAGAGGACCATACCGGTCCTGAACATCCCCAACCTTCATGCCAGGGAAGGAGGCTCCCTCAGGGAGCCCGAGGACTTCCACCAGCTCTTCCAGAGGGTCCACGACACCATTGGCATAAATGACTTCTACATACACTTCTCCGGTGTGGAGCACGCCGACGGCGACAAGATAATGGCAACCCCGATCAAGAAGGGAGATCTGCGGTTCGATCCCATGGCCGAGATGATGCTTGACAAGGAGGATTGGACTTACAGGATCATCTCCGAATCCCCACTCTTGGAGCATGATGCGGTCTATATGAAGCTCATCCTGGACAGGATAATGCAGAGAAGGATACAGAAGGAGGAGAAGCAGAAGGCAAAAACCCCCTGACCTTTCACTTCAGTCTCCAAAACATATATCAAAGACCTTCGGATATTACCAGAAAGAAGACACCTCAAGGGCACGGAGGAATAAGATGGCGAAGAAGAAGACGTGGGGAATCGTCGGAGCCGTGGTACTGGCTGCAATCTTGCTGCTGGCCGGATGGGTCTTCGTCGGCTCCGACATCGTGGATTCCATCACCGGCAAGAAAAAGGAGGGAGGAGGGGACGGAGGGAATCAGACCGAACCCGATCTGAACAAGCTCCCAACCGCCATACTCGAGGCTGACAACGACTTCATCAGGGAGGGCGAAATAGTCAACTTCGATGCGAACGAATCCTTCGACATAGACAAGAACGAGAGCCTCAGCGGCAACGGCATCTTCTTCTACGAATGGAACTTCAAGGACGGCTCAGACATAGAGCTGCTCCAGAACAGTACGAACTCGCATATATTCTCCAGGCAGGGAATTTTCAACGTGACGGTAAAGGTCTATGATGAGGATGGAGGATCGGACACGGCAATGGTGGCGATAACAGTGGTTCCCCAGGACACACCCATCAATGCGGTGGAGATCCTTATAGGACAACCGCTGATCCCCGGAGTGGGCGTCGTTCCCAATTCAACCGAGGTCAACTGGACGCTGAAGGAGAACGCCAAGAAGATGAACATATCCATCGGGATCAGCGGGTACAACTTCCAGGATAGGAGGGACACCACCGTGGATGTAGTTCTCTACAATCCCTACGAGAAGATACTCAGGAACAGGACCGTGGAGGTCACCGGACAGAGGGTCATCGAATGGGATCTGGAAGAGGATGAGATACAGGTTCCGGACGAATACTACCTCTACATACAATGCTTCGAGGGTGCCGCCTACATCACGGTTCAGGGTCTCGTTTCATACGTTGAATGATCAAGGACAGGAAAGTGATGGCCCGGAAGTGGAAGGTTAACCTTGCCATCGCATCGGTCCTGGCATTTTCGATCTATCTGGGTTTCGGTCTAATTCTCCCACTGTTCCCTCTGTATGTGGAGCTGCTGGGGGGTGGAGGGCTCGAGATCGGTCTCCTCCTTGCATCCTTCATGTTCACCAGGGCCTTCCTGGCAAGGCCCTTCGGGAGGCTATCGGACCGGATCGGGAGGAAGAAGGTCATCGTCACAGGGATGTTCCTCTATGCTATTCTGGCCTACCTGTTTACGATCCCAACCCAGTGGTGGGGGCTGTTCTTCGTCAGGATCATGCAGGGGACAGCCTCCGCAATGGTCTGGCCTGTTGGGGAAGCCCTTGTAGTTGACTCTGCACCTCCGGAAAAGAGGTCCAGGGCCATATCAACATACATCTTCCTGACCAACCTCGGGATCGTAGCCGGTCCTCTTCTGGGCGGATTGATCCTGTTCCTATCGCAGAACGTTATGGGCTGGTCGCTTCTGACATCGTACAAGACTCCGTTCTACTTCACCAGCGGCATCTCCCTAGTTGGAGCGCTCATCGGGCTTTTCTTCCTGAAGGATGTGCTCTCCAAGGTCAAGGATGTCAAGGCCATGAGGCAAAAAGAAAGGGAGGCACTCTCGAAGTTGAAACCCTGGATGAGGAGGTCGCTTAACATGCTCTTCATGAACTCCTTCTTCGAGGGATTCTCTTGGTCGATGGCTTCTGTCGTAGCGGTCCTGTTCATGGCCCTCAACTTCGGAATGGACGCAACACAGTTCTCTATCCTTTTCGGAGTCGCCCAGGGTCTGGGTCTTCTCGTTATCGTTCCCTCCGGGGTGCTTTCGGATAAGGTGAGGAAGAAACCC
Source organism: Thermoplasmatota archaeon (assembly GCA_048569615.1). GTDB lineage: Archaea > Thermoplasmatota > Penumbrarchaeia > Penumbrarchaeales > Penumbrarchaeaceae > JAYEPK01. The sequence goes on from JBLIRK010000001.1 coordinate 31,143, forward strand.
TTCGTGGTTCACGGAAGCCTGTGGTCCAGGATCTCCACCATCATCCTTGCGTTCTCCCCGCTGATGCCCATAGGAGTATGGATCGCAGTCCTCACCTATTCGGGGAAGGAGGTGGGCAGACAGGTGGCTCAGCCGGCCACCAGGGCTCTGCAGGCGGACCTCTCACCTGTGAGGATAAGGGGCAGGCTCATCGGTACCATACAGGCCTTCTCGAACATCGGAGCGGTCCTTGGACCCATACTCGGTGGTTATATATGGGACCTTACGAAGAACAGGTATTTCGATGTCTATATATTGGACCTCCCCGGCTACTCGATCCCGTTCCTCATATCTGCGCTCATGGGAATAATCGCGGCCCTTCTGGTGCTGAGATACGTTATCGAGCCTAAAAAGAGAGTTGGTTAAGAAAAGGGCCCTATGGAACAGATCTTCCATTCATTCGTTCCCGTGCTCCCCGGTAAGCAAGAAATTTATCATCCTAAGTCCTTTCCTCATTTGGACGAAGTTGGCAATCAAATTTACCTGATTAGTAGAATAATCATTTCATAGATTTTAAAACGATGAAGCGATGGAATTATATGTATATCTTTACCATGGTGTTACCATGGTGATACGGTGACATCAATAAATGTGAAGATCACCCAAAGAATGGATGATAGGATCGATGAATTCCTTGAAACTCACCCATACTATATGAATAAAAGTGAAATGGTCCGAGATGCAATCAGGCATCTGATCGAAGATGAAAGCAGGCTTTCCACAGAAACCATCAAGGTCATTGAGAAAGGTAAAGAACAGGTGGAGAAGGGCAAGGGTAGAACCTTGGAAGAAGTGGAGCTGGAACTGAATGACTGAAATCCTATTCACTGATCCGGCCTTCGATCAATTCAAAGGATTAGAGAAGGACGTTAGGAAAAGAATTTCGTCTAAATTGAAGGAAATAAAAGGATGGCCTGACCATCATCTCAAACCCTTGAAAGGAGTTCCGTATTTTAGTCTTAGGATAGGAGATTACCGAGCGATCATTGATTGGAGAAAAGATAGAGATGAACTATGAGTGGTCGCAGTGGGCCATCGAAGGAACATCTACGAAAGAGAGCTTTGAAAAAGAACTCTTCCGGAAAAACGATCTAACTAGCAAAAGATGTTCAAAAAGGGATTGGAATAAAAGTCCAGGTAAGATTTGCTGAAAAAACAGGTTTTAAAAAACCGCCCCTTTTGGACCATTCATTCGAAATGGATATATAATTGCTGCCTTCTGGGTTTTATCATGGCCATTGATACCTGGTGGATCGCCTCGGAGCTCATGATGGTCGCAGCACTGGTCATCTTCCTTGTCGCCATGTTCATGATACCCTCCAAAGACAAGGTCAGATCGAGGGAGGCGGGAACCGGGCCGAGCAGGGCTGTTCCGTACCTCATCATCGGGACCTTCTTCTTCCTTGTACTTATGGGGATCTTTGCCTTCTTGATGGTAAAGGACTACTGGGTCGTTCTTGTCACCGACGCCATACTCATCGTAAGCGCGGGCATGGTCTCCATCGACTACTACACGACCCGAAGGCTTTTCAGGTCCATGGGGCACGAGATTCACCACAATGTCGAGGTCGCCCATGGTCACGTACATCCTCAGCATAATCACCATCATGGGCACATTTACCCGCATCAGGCAGGCACCATGACAGTGGAATGTCCGCAGTGCGGGGGCCACATAACGATCCCCGAAGGGTCGCATCAGATCACATGCCCATACTGCGGAATATCAGGCACCATATGAATTCTAAAGGGGATTCTTGCAGTCGGGACAGAGGAACCATCCTTTCTTCACCCTGGAGCCGCAGGTCGGACATGTCGTTTCCTGCGGTTCCGGCTCGGGGGCGGACCTCTTAGGGGGAAGATGCTCCCTCCTTTCCTCCCTGGAAGCGGAAAGGGATGCCGCATGCCCTCCAGGATGCAATCCATGCCTTTCTCCCCCGCCAAGATGGTGGGTCCGGTCCTCATCGTAATATTCCTCCTCCGCGGGCTTGGCCCTCCTCCTGAACACGAAGAAGAGTATTGCCGCGAGCAGTATGATCAAAGCAATGACCACCAGTACGACGTACAATCCAATGTTCCCTCCAGAGCCGTTATCGTCATCATCATCGCCAATCTTCGGCTCCTCGTATTTCTGAAGGGTGAATGTAACTTTCACCTCATCGGATCGTCCGTAGTCGTCCTGCAGCCAGACAGTGACGTTCTTCATGCCGTAGGAATCGAAGGTGTAGTTGAGGTCCCACCCTGTCTCCTCCCCCTCATCATCCATCTGCCAGTGGCATGCATAGCGCTCCCCGAAGAAGTTCAGCTTGGGCTCCTGCCACAGGTGAACGCGCAGACCCTCGATCTTCATCGGGGTCACGGAATGGTCGTCGTAGAGCGAGAACTGCGGGTCCGGCCCGGGGACCGGGAAATCCTCGGGTTTCAGGATGATATCAACGGATGCAGAGGCGGTGTTCCCGCCCGAATCCATGACCTCTATGACGATCCTTATCGTCACCTCATCCGGGTATGTCTCCCTCCAGATCAATGGGTCCCGGATTTCGAACCTCAGCTCCCCCGTGTCGAGGTTGAAGGTCCAGTCCGTTCCCTCAACAAGGCCAGCAAAGGGAAGCTGATCGACAATAGGATCGGTCTCCCCGTCGATCTCGTCCTCCATATTGCAGCGGAATGATAACGTCTCGTCGGGGTCAATATCCCTCGCTATCGGCCTGATAACGATGGTATCACCCTGGAAGAACTCCTCGTCGATCTCCGGGAATTCTATGGTGGGATCATCCTGGGCGTTCTCCAAGGATATTAAGACCTCAAGGCGGACCTTTCCGTCGAAACCCCCGTCATCGATCTCGAATACCATCTTCTCCCTGCCGTTCTTGACATCGTCGTTGGTAGGGGTCATCGTTGCATATCCGGTATTAACATCGACCTCCGGATCCTTATCCCAATTATCTCCGCCGTAATATGTGAATGCCAACGGCTGCTTCTCCGCCTCCGTTTCGGGGTCCTCGGCATCGATCTCGAGTTCGAACTGCTCATCCTCCACGGCGAAGACCTTGTCGATAAGGTCTAGCTTGAGCAGATATGGGTCCTTATTTTCGGGAACGTAGTTCTTGCCGTCTATGATCACCTTCAGGACGATAGGGGGATCGTTCTCGGGCTCCACCACGATCTCCTCCGTTGTCTCCGCAAAGGAATGCGCATCAAATCCCCTGAGCCTTATCTCCTCGTTCCCGTTCTGGTTCGGTTTTGGAGTTATAAGAGCGTTCCATCCCCCACCGTTGACCTTCTTGATATCTATATGGAGCAATTCGGTGTCTGACGAGCTGTACCAATCGTTCCTGCTCTCATTCCATATCTGGAAACCCACGAAGGATAGCTCGTTGTCCCTGAACATGCCTCCTCCGGAGTGGTATTCCAGAGGGATGTAAACGGTAGGTTCATCCTCGCCGATGGGCTCGATCCCCGGATAGTTGTCATCGACATAGACCGGCTCGTCGTTCCAGACCTCGAAGGCGTCATTTACATCGATGGGTCCGGTCCATCTCATAGTGCGTATGGAATTTACTGGGATAGTATCCGAAGCGTTGAACCTTATGTCATGCGGAGAGTACTGCTCACCTATGTCCTCGCCGAGGGCGGAATAGCTGTAAACCTTGCCGTCCGTGAAATCGTCATCCCCGGTGTCAGCCTCGTACTGGATCATGTCTATGACCTTCATGGAAAGGGTATCCGGATCGATCAGGAGCTCAAGGAGCTTCGGGGGGTCGTTGTCGGCGTCCGTATAGGTGACATTGATGGTGAACTCGGTCCCGTAATGGCCTCCAGTCTCGTCATCCGGCCAGTCGGAGCTAACTTCGATATCCGAAAGGGTGGGCGGATTGTTCGGGAGCTCCTCGATAACGTTGACATCCACTGTGTACTCGGACCAGCAGGTCCAGAAGGGATAATAGGACTGTGTAGGCACCCCATCCTCCACCTGGTACGTGGCGGGTTCCGCCAACAGCCCGAGATAAGCTTCCCTTTCGTTCGATTCGGGATATATGCTCTTCAGGCGGTAGCCCAACGTCTGGTTCTCGTTGGCGACGAAGATGCCCCCCGCAATGAAGAAGCTTAGGATGTGGTGGTAGTAGTACCACAGGTCATCATCGTTGTTCCAGATGCCGTCATCCCCCGCGTCCCTCCATACGAAGAAAACATGGAGCCAGTCATCCCATCTCCTGCCGTTCAGCGAATCGCCGGAATAAAAACCCTGCCCGTCGGTCCTATTGATGCGAACCGTGATGTTCCACAGCTTGGTGGGATCCGAACCTCCGATCCTGTACCAATCAACAGGCTGGTAAGTCGAATGTATGTATTTCTCCCCGAGAGGAATCACCGTTGTGGCAGTTTCCCTCGTATTGGAGGCGCTATCGGTATCCTGGGTCTGCCTCGTATCGATCTCCAGGGAGTACTTCATAGTGAATGCTCCCCTTGAAGGAGCCCCTTGCCTGGTGTAAGAATTGAAGGATATGGCGACATAGTACCAACCTATCTCGGTGAGTCCGTTGGCCCACCCGTCCGGGTCCTCATCGCCAACGGAGTTCTCGGGGGTGACGAAATTGAAGCTCCAGTTATCCCTGTAGGTCCATCCGTCCCCATCGTCGTGATCGTCGAAGGATGATTCCATCCCGCCCATGTTGACAACCTGCCCCCAGGGATCTATGAATATCACGGAAAGATAGATCAGATCCGCATGATCGACGGTCATATTCCCCCCTTCATCGGTCTCCAGCTCGTAGAGCCCTGTGTACAGATCATTGCCGTCGGTGAGGTCGTTTATGGTCAGGGATACATTGTGAACCCCTCCAGGAGCATTGGCGGTCTCGTCGATGTCGTTCAGGGAGAACTTGAACCAGTCCCTGATATCGCTTGTACCGGCCGGATCGTAGTTCAGCGTTCCGTCGATGACCTCGACGGCGTTTGTCATCTTGGAGCCGTTTGGGAAATCGTGAATGTCCCGCTCCTTCTCCTCGTCGGAGGCCCTTGTCCTTTCATCTTCCATTTCCAGGACCGAGTAGCATCCGGACGGAGCCTCCCTCATGGAGATGCCCTTCACTCCGGTGCTCCTTACACCTTCGGAGAACAGTGCTCCCCTCTCTTGTTTCACGATCTCGGAAAGAACAACGGACTCCCCGGGTGAGAGGGCAAACAGACCGGGATTCGTACCGTCGGGAATTGACGAATCATCCGATCTTTCAACTTCAATATCCGGCCCTCTTCCTGTAGCAACAGCCGTTAAGCCCGGCACAATAAGAAGCAAAGCAGCCAAGAAGAACTTCATTTTAGATTTCATCCCTTTCCCTCCTCATGTCTGCAATTATATTGATTCTTACAGTTTATAATGGTTTTTTAAAAATGGTCTTCAAAGATGTCATGACTTGTGACCTTATTTTGCCTATATTTTTTAGTTTTAGTTTATATACTAGGAGGGATTTCGCTCAGATACCGGGTCGATGCCGAGGACCCGTCGTGGGAAACCCATGTCCAAGGTCTGGGTTCCACTTTAGGTAGGAGATGTGTTAAATGAACATATATGTGGGGAACCTCCCCTTCAGGACAACCGAGGAAGAGCTTGGGGAGCTCTTTGCCAAATTTGGAGCCGTGGAATCATCCAAGATCGTTTACGACCGCGAGACGGGAAGGTCCCGTGGATTCGGGTTCGTCGAGATGAAGAACGACGACGAGGCCAAGGAGGCCATCGAGAATCTCGACCAGCATGATTTCCAGGGACGAGCCTTAAAGGTCAATGAAGCAAAACCCAAGCCCCCAAGGAGAGAGGGCGGGTCCGAAAGAGCCTGGTAGGTCCGAAAGGTGTCCTATTCCGATGGGGTTTCCCCGCTATCAGTACGGTCCTTGAAATCGACCTCCTTTTCGATTACGAAGGATCCTATGTAGTCGCACCTCTTGCAGTGATAGACATATCCAGTTATGAAACCAGACTCGTAATAGAGTTCGGTACCACCGCATTCGGGGCATTGATGCACTATCATCCTGCCGGAGCCTCCGGGCATATTTTCCAGCTGTGCGCCGATCTCCTCAGCCTCTTCCCTGCCGATGAGGTCGCGTCCCCTGGTGAGGCCGGGTTTATGTCCCTTCTCGATCTCCTCGGTTTCGGCCCTCCTCATACTTGACACTGTGATCTTGGATAGCTCGAAGTAGAGCTTTCCCAGATCCTCCTCCGGCCCGAACAGTACTATATCCCTGTTCTCGTCATTGATGATCATGGCCGGCTCATCCCGGCCGATCTTGAAATAGACCACGGCCGCAGCAAATAATGTGATCATGGCGACGACGGCTCCAATGAAGAGGTCGAGCTGTGTGTTGGTATGGTAGTATTCAGGACCCCACTCGATCTTGATCCTGTGCTCCCCGGCGGCAATTCCGTCGGGCAGCCTTATAATGATCCTGCACCCCTTGTCGTTCACGCTTTCTCCGCTCTGCATGTTCCTGGCATCGCCCAGCTCCATTCTGTCCAGCAGGATATCATAGGATGTCTTTCCGGTGTTAAAATCCTTGACGGTTAATGAAAAGCTCTCCCTTTCCGCCACCTTTCTCTGGTCATCCAGCACCACCATCTCGACGTACCTGACAGTATGTCTGCTCCCGGAATCGAAGGTGATCCTGAGATGGCTGATGCCCTTGATCTTCAATTCATTCGCATCTCCCATCCACATTATGTTCAGGTCCAGACTCCGGGGGATGCTCTCCTCGATGGAGATAACGTCCCAGTAATCCTCGGCGTTGTATTCAACGCTGTTTTCCAGGTTAATATAATTCGAGCTTCCGGAGAATAAATATATCGGCGATAGGGGAGCTCCGGTTTCGTTTACGAAGGGTCTGAGATTATTCTGAGAGAGCTCCAGATAGGGGTCCGATTCGTCCTCGCTTCCGAAGAGGTATTGAACCGCAGCGAACAGGACCACCCCGGCCATGATGATGACAAACAGTATTATTATGACCTTGAGTGTCGGCATCCTCCTCCTCTTTCCCAGAGTGGCCCCCCTAACCCTGACCTCCTCACCGTCCAGAAGGAATCTTTTTCCCTTCAGCCGGACCTTCACTTCCCTGTCCTCCCTGATAAGGTCCATCTCGATCTTCATCTATCGCCCACCTCGTATATTGCTAGGGTATTGGAGAAACCACCGTCGTAGACGCGACTCCCGGCTCCGGACCCGACCCTCCTCCAGGTATCGGGAATCGTGCCCGGAACCTCGCCTTCCTGCAGCCATATCTCGACAAGGGTGTTTACCGCCGCCATTCCAGTGGGTGTTGCGAGTTCGCCCTCGACCGGGCCGGTCCTCCATGTCACGGACCTCAGCATGTGCCTTACCGCGGGAACAGGTATGTCGTAGATGCCGTGGGCGGTCGTGATCACACCCTTTCCCAGGGAAACTGGAGTGGCTTTCACCCAGTATCCGTCCACCTCGAGATCGTCGCAGAATTTGGCGATCCCGAGAACGTCAACCAGGGTGTCGGGGGTTCCAGCCTCGTGCAAGTGGACATCCCGAATTGAGGCCTCGTTGTGTACCGCAGCCTCGGCCTCCAGAATGTTCATGAGCATCCTTCTTGAAAGCCTCCTCGTCCTGTCGTTGAGGTCCATGATTTCCATACCCTTCTCCAGGTAACCGAGCATCTCGCTGCCGCTGCAGGTCCGTTTTTCCAGTTCGTCCCATTCTACATGGAGTTTTCTGGCAACTATACCGTTCCTGGAATCCGTATGAGCAACGATCCTCGTGGGGCTCTGGACCGACGCGGCCTCCTCAAGTATCTTGATATTCTCTTTCCCAACGGTGGACCTCATCGACCAGTCGACCAGGGCGGAAAGGAGCATGTCCCCCGAAACGCCGCAGCGGAGGTCGAAGAACAGGTCCATTTACCTCTTCCTCCTCCTCGCCGATCTGGAAACAGGCTCCTGGACAGGCTCCTCCTTTTTCTTCCCCGACCTTCTGATCATTATTGCGGCAACTAAAACGACCGCCGCTCCGGAGGCAAGGAGGATAACCAGAATCGCAGTGTTCCCGTTCCCGTTCTCCCCGTTGTCACCTTCATATTTATATTTCGAGAAAGGCAGCTGGAGCCACGAATGGAATCCCTTGTTGCCGCAGTAGATCGTAAGGGTGGAATCAAGCTCGTCCTCCCTTGAGAGGGTGATCCTGATCCTGCCCCCCTCCTTTCCATCGAATTTCTCCAGCTCGGAAATGTCAACCTGAATGGTCCCCTCCTTCACCCGGGGCTCCGAATCAGCAAGCCCCCCTATCTCGAAATAGAGCTCCTGGTCGTAGTCTCCGTCATGCTGGTAGTCCAGCTCTATCCTGACCCCGAGTCTGTAATTGAGGTCCGGCTGGAGGTCCGGGGCTATGGCGGAGATGGTGAAATTGTACCGCAGCTGCAGCGTAGAGTTGGGTTCGAACTGCAAGAAATTGCTGTTGGGGTCCTGGGGATAGAAAAGCATCACGGTATCGTTCCCGCTCCCCTTCTGGAAGAGGGTCTTCCTGTATCCGAGGTCGTCGAAGCTGTCGTTGTAGTACTTCCCCTCAGGAGGGTGGAAATAGAGGTAGGTATCGTCCTGCACCGGGGACCTCCTGATATAGAGATGAAGAGGCTCCCCTTCTTTTACGGTCAGACCCGCCGGCTGAGCACCCGAAACCATCATGGGGAGAATGCATAGAATCAGTACCCCCGCCATTGCTTCCGTTTTCCTTATTTTCATTATATCTCCTCCTTCACCTGATGCATTCGTTTACCGGGATGAGCACACCGCTCCGGTCCCTGTGACCCTTTCCGAACTCCTTCAATTCCCTCACATGCCCATCGGTGAACACGGGACCGTCCATGCAGACGCGCTTCCCGGACACGGAGCAGGAATCGCAAATGCCGATACCGCATTTCATGTATCGCTCCAGGGAGAACTGGCCTCTGACAGAGTACTCCTCCAGTATGGGCAGGACGGCCTTCATCATCATCTCCGGACCGCATGTCAGGACCAGGGTCCTGTCTCTGATCTCGAGCTTGTCAAGCTCTTCCCTCAACAGATCGGTCACGAAGCCTTTCTCACCTGCGGACCCGTCATCGGTGGAGAGCCTGAACCTGCCGGAGATATTCCTCCACCTCTCTTCAAAGAGCAGCAGTCCCTTTGACCTGGCCCCTACAAGGTTGAGTGTCTCGATGCCCCGATTCTTCGCCTCCTCCATTGCGAGCACCGTGGAGGCGCCCCCAACTCCCCCGGACACCCCTATGATCAAGTCTATGTCCGCCGGTTCCGGTATGAGAAAACCGTTCCCGTAGGGACCCCGTATTCCTATCTTGGCCCCCCTTTCTAGGGAGCAGATGGCATTTGTGGCTTCCCCCACGTCCTGAACTGTTATGCCCAGCTTGAAAGGAGCCGAGAGCTTGTATGATACGGACATGGGCACCTCGTCGATCCCGGGCACCCAGACCATCAGGAACTGACCGGGAGCCATGCTCTCCCACTTCCCGTGGTCCCGGGGAGAAAGGAAGATCGTGCCGATGTCTTCGGCCTCCTTCCTGGTCTCCACCACTTCCAGGACCTCCATCCTTCCGGGGGACCTCATTCCTCCACCTCCAGAGCAGCCCCGACCACATCTTCGATTGATGACAGGTCATTTTGTTCAAGATAGGAGACAAACCCCTTCCTGATGCTGTTGAATATATCCAGGTCGGACCAGGTTACAGCCGTCCCTATCTGGACGGCTGATGCTCCCGCCATCAGATACTGGAGCGCATCCTCCCATCCGGAGATTCCACCCGCCCCTATGACCGGTATTTTGATCTCCGGCGATCGGCATATCTCGAATACGCACCTGATCCCTATGGGCCTCAAAGCCGGTCCGGAAAGACCTCCCGTCAGATTGGTCAAGATCGGCGCCCCGGTATGGATGTCGATCTCCATGGCGGGCATGGTATTCACCGCCACTATGCCGTCCGCCCCTGCTTCCTGGGCCGCCTCGGCAAGGGACAGGATGTTTGAAGTTGCAGGTGTGAGCTTGAAGAACAATGGCAAGTCTATCCTGGACCTGACCTCCATTATGAGCTCGTCTATGACCTCCGGGTCCTGCCCGAACTGGAGCCCGAGGCCCTTGGCATTGGGGCAGGAGCCGTTGATCTCCACCGCGTCCACGCCTATCTCCTGGGCCCCCTTTGCAGCGAGTCCGTATTCCTCGATGGTGGAACCGAATACCGATCCGATGACGGGGGCCCTGCTTCCGATAAGCTTCCGGTACTCCTTGATCTCGGAGCCGTATTCCTTGATGCCGGGATTCGGCAGGCCCATGGCGTTTATGAGACCGAAGGGAAGCTCCACTATGCAGGGATTGGGATGACCCTCCCTGGATTCTAGGCTGAGGGATTTCGTGACCACTGCTCCGGCCCCTCTTTTCACTGCTTCCGCCATGGAGGCCCCGGTCTCGTCTGCGATCCCGGAGGCCAGCATCAGCGGGTTCCTCAGCTTGAGTCCGGCTATCTCGGTTTCCAGTGATGGAGCGGCCATTTTAACCTCTGGACCATGAATGTATCGATATTTTATGATTATCTTTTCATGAAGTGGGCTGTCGGTAATGGATTGGCCTGTAGGATTTATATGGTGCTCCCCCATAACCTTCGGGATATGGGGGATTCTCGATGAACAGGTTTAAGAAGTTCCTTTGGACCACCCTGATAGGAGGATTGGGGGTAATACTGCCGCTGGCCATCATTGCCTGGGTCTTTTACTGGATCTATTCGCTGATCCTTGACCTTGTGAGTCCCATTTCGGAGCCTTTGGGACACTATATAGGTGTGAGCATTTCACTTGCGGGCATCCTGACGGTCATCATAATACTTACCGCCTCCTTTCTGCTGGGAATGGCGCTCAAGACGGAGCTGGGATACCTTTTCCATAGCAGACTTGAGGGAAAGTTCCTGAAGAAGATCCCGGGATATACCGTCACGAAGGAGGTGATCCTCCACTTCTCGGGGGAGGAGGAGGTTCCCTTCTCGGCTGTTGCCATGTGCAGCCCATTCGGGGACGGGAACGTGCTCATGACAGGTTTCATAACCGACAGGCATGCGGTCAACGGCTACGTCACGGTCTTCGTCCCGACCGGTCCCAATCCGACATCGGGAAATATCTACCATCTGCCGGTGGACAAGGTGGTGGAAATCGAGGCTTCAGTGGAAAGGGGTATAAAGAGCGTAGTAGGTTGTGGTGCGGGTACCAAGCCCCTCATGCAGGATTACCATGCAAAGTTACATGGGAGCTGAGAATATGGAGTGGTCAAAAGCCCATCCGGACATAAAGATCAGAAAGGCCGTTCCCAAGGATGCTGCGAAGCTCGCGGACTTCAGGGTCGGTTTCCTCAACGAATTCTTCGAGCACCCTGCCGATGAGGAATCTGAGAGGCTCAGGGAGAACATCGCTCTCTATTACAGGGAGCACCTCGACAAAGGGGACTTCATCGCGCTTATCTGCGAGAAGGATAAAAAGCTGATAGCGTCCATCGGCATGATAATCCGTACTATGCCCCCGGTGTACGGGAACCTGATGAACGGAAAGCTCGGTTATCTGCTGAACATCCACACCCTACCCGCATACCATGGTATGGGCATAACTGGGGAGCTCACGAGAATAATGGTCCAGGAAGCTAGGGAGCTGGATCTGGGATACATACATCTCCACACCGGACTCGACGCGGTAAGGATCTACCAGAAGATGGGGTTTAAGGAGGTCACCGCAACGGAGCTCCGAATGGACCTGAAATGAAGATCGTCAATTTCTCATCTCCTTCGTTGGCTCGCATTTTTATCATATTTTGAAATGTTTCCAATAATAAAGTTAATAACCCTAATACTTCTCACATTGCACTTAAAAGTACCAATAGCTGTAGTCATCTTCTTCTACGGAGTTGGGTAGGTCGGTCTTACTGATCTCCATGAGAGAAGACAGCGATGTTGCTTTGACCATATTATAGGAAACCGTGTAGAGTGCATCATCGATGTAGAAGGATCTGTAGATCGTAGTAGGTCCGTATTCATCCCACCATCGACGACCTGTGATCCTGTCATCATCAGAATGGGTAATTTTACCTCTGAGTTGAAATCCATTCTCCGGTGTCACATCGAAAACATACGCCCCTTCCCATGCAAATTCCCCGTAAGTGTTAGGGCTTACCTGGTATTTCGATACCTCCAGTTCATACAGCTCTACGGGAATGACAAGCAGATTCCTGTGAAGACTGAACAAGAAAGCATGGGGATCATTCTGTGCAAGAGAGTAGGTTCCCCTGTCTCCTATGATATACTTTGATATCTCCTTGGGATTATTCACGTCCGTTACATCGAAAAGAGAGAGCTTGACACCCTGGAACCATGAAAATGTCCCTTCCTCGGCCAGGACCGTATCAAGACCAAGTCCAATCACATGATCATCATCATACGGATGGAGGTAATCGGAATAGCCAGGTATCTTCAATTCTCCGAGGATTATCGGTAAGTAAGGATTGGAGAGATCGATAACAAAGAACGGATCAACTTTATCAAAGGTGACCAGATAAGCTCTTTCACCCATGAACCTGGCAGAGTATATCCTCTCTCCCGGGGCAATGTCCTTTATGCTTCCAACTATTTCGAGATCCATGTTAAGGACATAGATATGATTCCTTGCATCTCCCTCATCATACCTTGAAACGTGACCTGTCGTTGTGGCTATTCGAAAATGATCATCATACTCTCCCATCGAGAACCTGTTCAATATATACCCCGGAACCTCGCCGCTGGCTCTGAAATTGATATAACCGCGATAGATCGATATCCTGTGTATTGCAGTCCTTTCCACATTGACATTCGTCCTATCATTGAATTCTTCCTCCTTTCCCTGCCATTGGTCATAGAACGAGTCCATTTCCTGACGGGTAAGGTTATCCAAATAATCCCCCATAATATTGTCAATCCTTCCGATCCTTTCCGACCTGGAAAGGTCCATGTCCTTCGTTTCCTCTATAGGTATCTTTACTTCATCCGGAAGTATCGGAACCATGACCTCATCGATCTTCATCTCGATCTCCTCCACCCAGCTGATCATTTTGGTATGGGTGATGTAAATATTGTCGAGGGAAACGTAGACCTCGGAAGACTTTCCGATCAGCATCATCCGGGTGTTCGGCGGTTCAGTGATCGAATTGATGTTAATGGAGGTTATGCCGGTGAAGATGTAGCTTGTATCATATATGTCCGCATAGGAGATCTCATCGGCAGGAGCGGGCAGATCTGATTCATTATCTATGAGACCGGTGTACCTCCTGGAAATTACGTAGTAATGTTCGCCTATGACCCTGGAAGTCACGTAGCTCCCTTCTATGACATCCTCCCTCAATAAAGTGGGGGTGTTCCTATCTTCGATCCGATATACATTTATGAGTATCTCGGGTTTTTCATAATGATCGTAAAAATACCAATCGTAGTAGTAATAATCGTTTCCCCTTGTCCCCATAACGATCAGTTTATCTCCGCTCAGATAGATTTCATTTATACTGAAATCATCCATTTCAATTGTTGATACAATGCTCATTTCCTCGGCGGGATAGACGTCAAGGATGTAAACGCTCTTCCTGTCATTGGATACTATGAAAGCGTGATCACCATCGTTCTTTACAACATCCCCTTCATCAACTCCGCTCTCCTGGTTGTTTGTCGTTGAATAATCCCGAGCATCTCCCATGGATGGATCTGCTATGCAATAACAGCAATCGGCATAAGAGTCTATATAATCACGATAATAACTGGAACTGTAAAGGTTCTTATAAGTCCAATAACTGCCTTCCAGATCATCTTTCTCTTTGATGAATGATTGGAAATCATTGAAAGATCCAAAGGTTTGGAAGTCGGTCTCTTCATCACGTGGAATGATCATTTGATCCGGACTATACCTCGGGTCCTGGTCCTGAATCGATATTCCGCCTATTAGGATCGAACTGACGACCATGACCAAGACGCATGTGGAGACGATCTCTTCCTTCATTTCACTCCTCTCCCGGATACCAATTGGTTTCCCGGTTATAAATGAAGTGTGGAACAGATTTTACCGGTCTATTTTAAAAAGACCTGTCCAATGCAAATGAGATGTTTCAGTTTAAGCGCAGATCCTATTTTAGCCGAATATGACCTGGAGCTTGAAACCGTCGGTTAAAAAATGTGTGATGATGATAACCCCTATCGCCATCATCGCTATCTTAACCGTAGGGTGGAAATTCTGCTTGACAAATGGGGCCATGAAGAACAGAAAGCTGAGCATCAATACGCCCATCGTGAAGAGTATGTCGGCGGTGTTCTGAAAGATATTTATTATGTTGTTATACCTCTCCAATGCATCCATATATTCATCATGGTCCCAATAATCGTTGGAACTTGGGGGGCTTGGATAATTTGATGCACCCATTACTATCACTGCAACCAGGATTAAAATGAACGGGAAGAAGAACAATCTCTTATAGTTCCGCGTCAAGAAATCCCGATCTTGGAAATTTTCATTGGGGGGTGTTGATGGCGGATTCTCCCACCTGACACTCCTGCCTTCGATTGGATTAACCTTCCTTTTTCTAACTACTTTTCCATTTTCCACTTCATTCTCCTCATACATGGGATCCACCTCTATCCTTGGCCGTTAAATAGATGGCTTTTCAATACAATTATTATTTGTGGAATGATTTTTGTCGACTAATATAATATACCAAACCTATCCAATCCGAAATGGAACGAAAAAAACTCCTTACAAATTTCTTTCCAGTGGGAACTATCTTTAATATCGCATTCAAATAATGATAATCTAGAGTATTATTCAGATAGAAATATGTATCAAGTTCGTGGATGTTTTCTCGGGGAAGTTGAAAACAATGTCGAGAGCTGTTTCATTTCTTCTCATCGGTGTTTTAATGATTTCTATTTTAAACATCGAAAACAACGTTATAATTGGAGACGCCGACGCCGCTCCGGCGGAGGACCCCTCCTTCGTTATCGTGATCGAGGACATTTACGATCCCGAATTGAGATCCGACCCCTACATCCTGGAAGGAACGATGGTGGGAGCAGTGCATATGGATTATTCCTGGGATGATGAGAGTATCCAATACCTGATCGTTGAGCTGTCGGTCTTTTGCGAAGGTTTCTCCTGCTGGATCGAACCGGATGAGATATTTTTCAGCAGAGCACAGAAGTTACAACGCTTCACGGTGATCATCGAGGCTCCCCTGAGCACTTCATCGAAGCTAACCAACGAGCTGAAGTTGGAGGGGAGCTGGCATTCGGATCCCGGAGAGCGTACCGGAACGATAGCTCCCGAGACCGTTCCCTTCAATGTGAAGGAGCACTACCACCACGAATTGGAGCCTGTTGATACTTACGCCGAAGCGGATATTGGCGACACCGTGACTTTTCGATGCCTTATGATAAACAGGGGAAACGGGGATGACGTGGTGAGGGTGTATATAGTCAATGATTATGTTTTCGAGGACCTGGGATGGACCATTGAGATAATCAACGGGACAGACCTCATCCCGGAGGGTGAGCGCAGGGAGCTGAAAGTAAAAATAACAACCAGCAAAGCAACTCCCTCTGGTGTACATACAATGAGGCTCAGGATCGTCTCCAATGAGGCGGAGTCCAAGGGCGAAATAAGCTATGTGGTCGACCAGAACCTCACTGTCAAGATAGGTGAAAATAAAGAATACTTAGCCTTCGGAACCCTGCCCATTATTTTTAGTCTCCTTTTCCTTCTAGGATCGTCCTCATTCATTATTAGGAGGAGAAGATAGATATTAATTGTATTCCTGATACGATTCCAAAGATGCCAACTGAACCCTATCATATGGAGTGACCAATACACATACCATTGAAAAACGAAAATGAACATCTCTTCCTGGATAGAACCTTTCGGTTATCACCAAAAAGCAGGACATGCAGTATTGGAATCTTCTCATTTCTTTCGGGGGGTCATCCTACCGATATTGACCATTTCCTCCGCATAGGACTGCCTTCCGTTCTTCTTAATCATCTCCAATGCGGAGCCCCTGTCGGAGCCGAATATCAATGAAAACGCCTTCGCCATCAAATTGTTCAACTGCTTGCACTCATACGGATCCGAGAATTCCCTGCAGTCCGCACATGTATGGTAACCGTGGTCGATGCAGCAGGACCTGATCTTGCACCATGATGCTTTCTCATTCCCTGCGCATCCCTGGCATCTACCTTTCTTGAACTTCCCGCATTCACCGCAGTACAGTCCGCAGTAGGCCACAAGGTCCTTATTCGGTTTTACCGGCACCATGTCGATCGCCATTGATAGTTCCCAAGGTGTTATTTAAACAAGAATTCGGAGGGGAGCACTCCGAATGTGAAATACAATTCACAATTTCCTTCTGAGGAGATAGGCCCAGTTGTGGAACATCTCTCCATCCTCTGGGTCCACCCCTCCGACGAAAAGAAGCGAATCCATTAATTCGAAACCGGATATTTCGGCAACTTTTTCGACGTAGCCCCTACCGTGCAGTATAACCTTTCTCCCCCATTCGGTATCCATGTTCTCGATCCCGTCCCCAACGGGACCTCCGTCTTTCCCGCACATGGTGGTGAAGACGAATGTTCCTCCGGTTTTGATCACTCTTGCTGCTTCCCTGAAGATGAAGGAAAGGTCCTCGAAGAAATGGAGGACGCCGTGGGCCAAGCCATGATGGAAGAAACCATCATCATACGGCAATGGGTCCTTTGAGATGTCGAGAACCTTCAGCTCTTTGGCAAAATCCTTCCTTTCGCATTGAAACAGCATTTCCCTTGATATGTCGACTCCATATACTTCAAGACCGTATCTGCCATACCTCTGCGAGGACAGGCCTGTTCCTATGCCTATGTCCAGGAGCCGCTCCCCCGGTGAGAGTCTGTCGAACTGCAGTCCGAAGAGAACATTGCCTCCAAACGACCTGTATTCCGAGGTCATATCGTCGTAGGATTCGGCGAAGCTTCCTTTCAACTCCTCTTCGGGCATACCCATGTCGATGGACAAGGACCACCTTAAAATTGACTGATGATCTTAACGACCGCTTCAAACGGGAGCTGGCTCTTCATCGATATCTCATCCGTATCGTAACCCTCCTCATGGAGCCTCTTGACAACATTCTCGATTGGCTCTCCAACTTCAATTACGTAGCCGTCCGGGTCGAGGAACCTCATATTTCTCTGCCCCCATGCCTCTTCCTTTATGGTATGGATGAATTCCACGCCATTCTCGAGGAGCCTGTCCTGGACCTCCTCGATATCGTCGGATTCGAAATAGAGCTCCACTGATTTGATCTCCCCATCATCACCAAATCTCCCTGGCTCACCGAAGACGATCTCGGAGGCCCTTTCCCTGTCCCAGAGTGATATCGAATCCCTGAAGGCGATGTTCGCTCCGAAGTCGTACTGGACCTCGAGCCCTATCAGCTCCTCGTAGAACTTCCTGGAAATCGAAATATCGCTAACGGTTATGACCGGCATCTCGAATTTCATCATACATGCTCACCATTCATCCGATCGGTGCGTGTATCTCGGTGAGCAGCTCCTCCGGGGGAACCTCCCGGGGGCTGTTCCAGTACAGTTCCCTCAGATCTCCCTTGAGCTCCTTTCCGTTCTCCGCCATCCACGCGAACAATCTGCTGTATGCCGGACCCATGGAATCATAGGGGCCTTTATGAACCATCTTCGCGACCGTGCCCCCCGGGAGCTCGTAGCATTTTATCTCATCCGTCTCCGGAGCGATGTCTCCGGCGATGGGAAAAGCAGCTTCCAGGTCCGCGTTGTTCTCCGCCATTGCCTTCATAGCCTCCTCCTCGGACCTCTCGTGGCTCACGAAGATGGCGGGTCCCTTGAGCTGGATGTTGTTCGCCATCGCGTGATGTACAAGCGACATGAAAAGGTTGGGTATCTCGTGATATCCTCCCGTCTTCCTGATCCCGATGACCTTTATCGATTCCACTTCAATGATCTCTATCTCTCCCATTTGCTCACCACTATCCATCAATGCAATTCATTATAAAAACAAGACCTGTGGGGAGGGAGATCGAAGTAAAACGAAAGTAAGTATCATTATAAAATTCAATACGCTGAACTATATGATTTCGCTATGATATCTTTTTCCCAGACGACCTTGTTCTCGTCAATATTGATTATTATTACCGAATATGTCTCGCCCTGGGTTAGGGCTGGAAGTCCGGTTGCGATTGTGAGAGTATCTCCGGCGTTCGAGGTTGTAGTGTCAGTCAGAGTCGTTGTATCAATCTTGATATCATAGTCTCCCCAGTTGATCTGTCCATATACGATCTCTATTTCGATCATGTCAGCCGTATTTGGTCCGGATACATCCGCATAGAGATTAACCTTAATGCCTAAGGTTTCAACCTCATCTTCCTCATGATGATAAGGTTCAGAAATTAGAAAAGCAACAAAGCATCCAATGAAAAAGAATGTAACGAATGAGAAAACCATCGGACATGATATATTCCCTACTTTCTCTTCATTATCGATATATTTCATACTAGACATGATATTTACCGAATTAATATGAATAAATATATACCTTCCCCTTTTATAAATCAAGGATTTGATAATTCTGGTCTGTACACTGGCGTTCCATACATAGATTGGCCCCAAAGGAATACATATGTTATTGAAAATCCGATAAGGAATCCCAACACCGCGCTAGAGATGATGAGTATCCAATTACCGACACTCATAGAAGTGAAATAACTGAACATTAATATATCTTTTACTATTATAGTTAATATTCAACGATAATGGAAAAAAATTTTAACTTTCTCTGTCAATATGAAGAAACATATGATTTTGCAATGATATCTTTTTCCCAAACGACCTTGTTCATAACTATATCTATTATTTTAACATTGTATTCATCGCCCTGAGTGAGTGTCAGCCCAGTGCTGATGACCAGGGTCTCACCAGCGGTTGTAACGGTGGTATTTGTCAAGGTTGTCGTTCCTACTATGATCCGGTAGTCTCCCCATTCAATCGTCCCGGAAATAACCTCTATTTCAATCTTGTCTGCCCCTGCTATCTCTGTATCCTCGTAGAGATTGACTTTGATATTCAAAGGACGATGAAAAGGTTCAGATCCATCTTCCCATGGAAACACTATAACTCCTAATATAAATCCACCGATAAAAGATAATATTATTACTATTACAAATGCTATGGCCATCCATGGTGTCCAGATCCTTTCTCTTTCATAAACATCGACCATATATCAATCCCCAATTTTTCATTTTATTATTTTATCGCTGGACGATATATCGGTGTACCATAGTGTTCCTCTGGCATATTGCTCGATAAGGCTATGAATGCGGCACATGCGAATCCAATGGAAAAGCTAACCAACGCGGTTGATATCAATATTATCCACTGTGCTAACTTCATGTATATACATACAATAATGGAAATTTATATCTATCTAAGAGCTTTTACGAATGAATATTTTTAATATTATTAATTATTCCTTGATATTTCATATAAGCATAGATCATTGTGTTTTAAATCCGTACCCTGGGTTACCATCGAGGTCACACATCCTCCCCTGCATGTTACCGAGTACTTGCATTTGGCGCAAAAGCCATCAAGTTCCCTTTCCTTCCTGTTGAAGGAGAATGTGTTTATGTTCCGCCATAGATCGAAAAAATCATGTGTCCTGATATTGCCGACAACGAAATTGTCGGGTTGTATGGGGCATCCTTTAATTTCCCCTTCAGGACCTATTGCTGCATGATTCAATCCTGCCATGCAACCTTTCCATTCATGATCTCTTAGGTCATGATTGGAATGGTAACCGAGGCTGTCTCCCACGAAAACCTTGCATTTCCCTTCTAATTGATGTCTGAACTCTGATACCTTGTCAGCAAGTTTTACATATTCCCCCTTGCTCAAAGACATCTCGCTGGAGAGATTTCCCAAGGGGATTGCATAGAATATCTCCCAGGATGTTATCTTTTTTTGGATAATGAGTTCCTTGATATTATCAAGATCATCGAAGTTCTTCTTTGAGATGGAGGTCGTTACTCCGAAAGGGATTTTGTATTTTCGAAATAACGATATCGTATTCATGACCTTTTCGAAAACTCCCTCCATATTTCTAAAATCATCATGTACTTTACCTACTCCATCCAGACTTATGTGTATATTGAACGTATCCAATTCTTTTATCTTCGTGGCCATTTCATCATCAATCAATGTTCCATTGGTTGTTATGCCTACTTCGATACCGCTTTTCCTCGCTTCACCTAGGATCTGGAAGATGTCTGGTCTTATGAAGGGCTCCCCTCCAGATACATTTATTATGAACACTCCATTTTCAGCCCAGCCCTTCACGCAATCGATAGCCTCTGTAGTGGAGAGTTCTCTTTTTCTCTTCACATTGTCCCTGTTGGCGCAATGCGAGCATCGGAGGTTGCACTCATTTGTGATGATCCAAGAGAGCTGATTTGGTGCTGAAAGAAATGGGTATTTTTCCTTACTTTTAAAGTATTTTGATTGAGGAATTTCTTTATCCATCTCGATGAATCCAGATCCCTGAAGGACTGCAATCGAATTTAGGAAAAACACAGCATCGACAAAACGCGAACCCACTTTCTTCTCTTTATATAATTCGAATAGCTCTTCAATCGTTTTCTTCCCATCAATCAAAAATAGTATATCACTGATCTCCTCCCCGACATGGAGTAAGAATAGGTCTTCAGGATTGAAAATTGTATGACCAAATGATTCCTTTCTTATCTTAAGTTCTTTTTTTTGGGGGATCGAACTTGAATATTCCATTAGAAGTATCTTTTCAAACATTGTTATCATCTATCTTTTTATTTTTTAATCTCCCCACCCGTAACTGGCGTAGACGTAATCCCTCCAGACCAGGTCGTCCCAGTAATCATATATGGTTACCTCGTAGTATTCATCGGATTCTATATCCATATCGTAGATATGGAAAACCATCTCGTCTCCGGAATATGACCAGTAGTCGTAATAGGTGTCGGGATGGACCCTTTCGTTACCGACATAGACCTGATAGTCGCTCCAGTAGATCCTTCCGTAATAAACGTATATGACCAGTGTGTCATCCTCGGAATAGAGGTTGGCATTAATATCCCAGTCTTCCCCGTAATAATCATCATCGTAGCTCTCCTCCCAGGGATCATCGGGAAATGCGACATAAACCACTATTACGGACACCACGATCCCTGAAACGAAAAATGCCGGAAGCAGGAAGAAGAAGACCTTCAGCCACATTGGGTCCTGCCCACCAGATTCCCTCTCCATGGAAAGAGCATCGAAAGGATAGTTCAAATAGCTTTCCGAAATCTATGCCGCCCTGGTCCTGGCCAGAAGGTCCTCCCTTGCCGTCCTTATAACGAAGTTAAGCCTGTTGTAGAGGTTGACCTCCGATGTGCCGGGATCCATATCCAGATACAGGACATTGAGGTCTGGATATTTCTTCTTCAGGGCCTTCTCAACCCCTTTCCCGATGATATGGTTCGATATGCATCCGAAGGGCTGAACGCATATTACGTTGTTTACATCATCCTCGGCGAAGGCACCGATCTCCCCGGGTATGAGCCATCCCTCACCGAACTGGTCAACAAGGCTGACGACGTCCCTGGACTTCTTTGCCAGGGACCCGACGTAGTGGTTCCTTCTGTAGTACTTGAACTTGGCCCTGACCTTCTCGTACATCCTCATGTAGTATCTGGCGATCCACTCCTCGGGATAGGAGAGCACCGTCTTCAATCCTCTATTACCGGTATCGTTATCGGCATGGAACCTTACGTTCAAATATTCCTGGGCGAAGAAATCAGTGATAGGAGGCACTATCACATCGATGCCCTGCTCCACCATGTAATCGACGATGAAGAAATGTCCGAAGGGATTGTACTTGGCATAGATCTCTCCCACCAGGCCTATGGTCGGATGCTCCTCATCGTCCGTTTCCACCCGGTTGAACTCGAGAACCGCCTGCTCCAGGAGCTCCGGGAGCTCCCCCTCCCTCCCGAACTCTATCGCCCTGCCCGCCATCTGTATGTACTTGTCGGAAAGATCCGAGGCCTCGCCCTTGTTGATCTCCCTGACGGCAGTGGAATAGTACATCTGCATCACTGCATCCGCAAACAGGACGCCGTGGAGACCCTGGAGCACCATTTTCCTCTTGTTTATCCTGAATCCCGGCTGGTAGTTGAGCTGCTTGCTGGACATGGACAGCGTTATCACCGGCACATCCTCGAAACCGGCCGATACGAGTCCCTTCTGCAGGAGAGAGAGGTAGGAGGAGGCACGGCATTGGCCTCCCGTCTGGGTTATCCCTGCGGCAACGTCCCTTTGATCGTACCTGCCGGAAAGTAGAGCCTTGAGGATATCACCGATGACTATCACCGCCGGATAGCATATCTCGTTGTTGCAGTACTTCAAACCGACTTCCACCGATTCCCTGTCAGGAGGAGGAAGCACCTCCAGGTCGTATCCCAATGAAGAGAACGATGATATCAGGAGGGGGGAGTAGAACCTGGAGAAGAAGGGAGCGATTATCTTCCTTTTCCTGTCCTGGATCGTATAGGCCGGCGTGACCTTTCTTTTCATGGGCCGGAACCTCTTCCCGAGCCCCCTTATCTCCAGGGACTCCATCATGGACCTGAGCCTCAACCGTATAGAGCCGGGGGAGCTCACCTCGTCGATCCTCAGGAGAGTGTGGTTCTTGCCCGCCTCGGCAAGCAAGGTCCTGGCCTCATCGCAAACGAGCGCATCCGGACCGCAGCCGAAGGAATTCAACTGAACTACCTCGACGTTGTCCTGCTCCTTTGCCCACTGGACCGCTTTGTATACCCTGTTGGGATACTGCCACTGGGTGAGCACTCCCACATCGGCAAGGGTTCTGTCGGAAACGGGAACCGAATCCTCGGTGATCACATCCGCTCCCAGACCTGCCAGCATCTCCGTGAGCTTGTGGTTGATGAGGTGATCGATATGATAGGGTCTTCCCACCAGAAGGACCACCAGCCTTTTTTCCTTTTTAGCCTCCGAGATGATCCCAAGGGCCTTCTCCCTCACGCTCTCCTTGTAGGATATCTGCTCCCGCAAAGCCTTCTCGAAGGCTTCCCTTGCCTTCTTTCCCTCCACCCCGAGGCCCTTGAGGTACTTCATGCAGCCTTTCCTGAGCAATCTCCTGTCCTTGAATGAGATAGTTGGAGAATCGAAGGGTATTCCCAGACGCTCCTCAGGATCCAAGGCGCTTCTTACAACATCGGAGTAGCCGGAAACGACAGGGCAGTTGAATGAATCCAGCTGACCCTCGAACTCCTGCTCCTCGAACAACACCATCGGTAAGAATATCCTGTCAACCTTCATCTCCGCAAGTTTCTTTACGTGGCCGTTGACGAGCTTTGCGGGGAAACAGATGTTCTCCGACATCGTGCTCCTTGTCCCCAGCTCGTTTATCTCCGGGGTGGATGGAGGAGAGAGGACGAACTCGAAACCGCTCTCCCGAAGAAGAGTGGCCCAGAAGGGGAAGTTCTCGTATATGTTCAGGACCCTCGGTATTCCTATCCTTCCAAGGGGGAGTCCTTCCGGTGAAAGCTTGCGGTCGAAGAGTAGATCGAGCTTGATATCGGCCAGGTTGCAACCCTTTCTCGTACCCGTTCCTGCGTTATTGAAGATCTTCTCGCACTTGTTCCCGGTGTAGAAGAGCTTGCCGTTCCCGAAGGTGAACTGGGTGACAGTGCAGC
This sequence comes from Thermoplasmatota archaeon, assembly GCA_048569615.1. Lineage (GTDB taxonomy): Archaea > Thermoplasmatota > Penumbrarchaeia > Penumbrarchaeales > Penumbrarchaeaceae > JAYEPK01. The sequence goes on from JBLIRK010000001.1 coordinate 55,004, forward strand.
TGTTCCGGCAGCCGCCGCATCTGATGAAACACGCGGTATTCTCCGTTGCCATGTCAAGACTGCCGAAACCGACAAATGTGGATGCCTGGGCATCCTTTGAATACGAATCCGCTGCGGTCAAAGCCGCTCCGTATGCTCCCATGAGCTCAGGTGAATCGGAGCAGATCAGTTCCTTTCCGAGTAACAGCTCGAATGCCCTGTGAACGGCAGGATTCCTGAACGTGCCCCCTTGGACTACGATATTATCACCAAGAACATCCGGGTCCTTGATCTTCAGGACCTTGTAAAGGCAGTTCTTCACCACAGAGAACGCCAATCCTGCCGAGATATCCGGGACCGAGGCCCCCTCCCTCAATGCCTGCTTCACTTTGGAGTTCATGAAAACGGTGCATCTTGTGCCCAGGTCGTAGGGTCTTTTGGATTCGCAGGCCATCCTGGTAAAATCCTCGACGCTCTCTCCGAGGTTGTTGGCGAATGTCTCTATGAACGAGCCGCATCCGGAGGAGCAGGCCTCGTTTATCTCAATATCATTTATCACGCCCGCATGGATAAAGATGGCCTTCATGTCCTGACCGCCTATGTCGAGGATGAAGCTCGCATCATCCGCGAACTCCCTCGCGGCCCTGAAATGGGCCAGGGTCTCGACCATTCCGATATCCAAGCCGTAGGCGGCCCTGATCAGGTCTTCGCCGTAACCCGTCACAGCTGTCTTGGCCACATCAAGCGCTATTCCAACCTCGCAGGCCCTTTCATCAAGCTCTTCCAGGCCCTTCCTGACCGTCCCTATGGGATCGCCGCCGTTGGGGGAGTAGAAGCTGAATGCAATGCCGCCTTCTCCATCCGCCAGGACGATTTTTGTCGTTGTGGATCCGGAATCTATTCCAAGGAAGCATTTTCCATCCTTCAGGTCACCCACCTCCACGGTCCTTACTATCGGCCTCATCCTCCTCGAATCCCATTCCAGGAACTCGTTACGGTCCCCGAAAAGCGGGTCCAGCCTGCTGCCCAGGAAGTCGTTCGAATCGGGCTCTCTTCCCAGTTTGTCCTCTAATTCGGAGACAGTTACCTCCATTCTATCTATGTCATCGTACATTGCCGTCCCCAGGGCCGGAAACAGCTCCGGATGCTTCGGGTCCGCGACATCCGCTTCCGGGACCTCCAGGACCTCTAGGTAATATCTCCTCAGTTCCGGCAGGAAGGTGAAGGGTCCTCCGCAGAACAGGACCTTTGGTCTGGGATCATATCCCCTCGACAGGCTTGAAACAGTCTGAAGGGCAACAGAATGGAAGATGGATGATGCAATCTCCTCCTTCGATATCTTCCTAGCCATTAGGTTTTGTACATCGGTCTTTGCGAAGACGCCGCATCTGGATGCCATGCTGTGATGTCTTTCGGCCTTCTTCGCCAGGTCGTTAAGGTCAACGAGGGATACATTCAGAAGTGTCGCCATCTGGTCTATGAAAGCCCCCGTGCCTCCAGCGCAACTTCCGTTCATTCTGATATCTATCCTCATCCTGTCATCGAAGAAGATCATCTTGGAATCTTCCCCTCCAACGTCTATGAGGGTCCTCACATCCGGATGGCGCCTCCTCACCACCTCAGCCGCGGCGACAACTTCCTGAACGAAGGGGATCCCGTACCTCTCGGAAACGCCGAAACCGGCGGAGCCCGTGACAGATATGCTGAGCCTGGTATCTCCAAGCTCCAGTTTTGCATCTTCCAGCATGTCGATCAGTGTCTTGGATACCTGGGCGTTATGCCTTCTGTAATCCCTGTATAGAATTCCATTTCCATGGTCCAGGACCACGATCTTGGCTGTTGTGGACCCAAGATCTATGCCGGCCCTCAACGCCTTTTGATCTGCCAAGGTCTATCGACTCTCCTGCCGAATGCGTAATCCTGACTACCTTATCACGTTTATGGTTTTCCACAATCCACGATATAGTGTCATATGAAATTGTTGAACAACACCTCGCTCAGCCGTCAATGGAAAAAGAAATAATCCCATGAACCAATGGATATCCGAGGGAGCTCATATGAAGAAATATAAGAGGATCCTGGTGCCCGTTGACGGCTCTAAGCTATCATGGCTTGCCTTCGAGCAGGGTTCGTCACTGGCAAAGCTTGTGGACGGGAATGTATCCATAATGCATGTTATCGAGATTCACTACGAAGCCTATCCCATGCCTGAGGGGGTGAGCGTCCTCACCGCTGCAACCCTGCTCAGATCGGAAACCGAGGAGCATGTGAAGAAGCTCATGGAAGAATACCAAGAATACGCTCAAAAGGAGGGAGTGAGGACAAAGGTCCTCGTGAAGGAGGGGCATGTGGCAAACGAGATAATAAACGAATCCAAGGGATACGACGTGGTCATCATGGGAACCCAGGGCAGGAACATGCTAACCTCCCTGCTTCTGGGCAGCACCGCCGAAAAGGTGGTGCGCCACGCACACTGCCCCGTGATGCTGGTGAGGGAAAAGATGGAGTAGGCCTTACAGGAACAACAATAAACTGAGCGCCATCACTCCCATCCCCGCTATCAATCCGTAGATCGACAGATGATGCTTCCCGAACTCCCTTGCCGTGGGGAGCAGCTCGTCGAGCGATATGAATACCATGATCCCTGCCACGGCTGCAAACACTATACCGAACACCAGGTCGTTGAAGAGCCATAAGAAAATGAAGAACCCCAGCAGGGCGCCGACAGGTTCCGATATCCCCGAGAGGAAGGAATAGAAGAACGCCTTCTTCCTGTTCCCTGTTGCGTAGTAGATGGGAATCGATACAGCTATCCCTTCCGGAATGTTATGGATAGCGATGGCTATTGCGATCGGTACACCAAGGGTCAGATCCTTCAAAGCGGAAGCGAATGTCGCAAGTCCCTCTGGGAAATTATGTATGCCGATTGCAAGTGCGGTGAACATCCCCATTCGGTATAGCTTCCTGAACTTCTTCGATTCCTTGCTCTTCTGCATATCCTCGATCCTGTGGACCTCGTGGGGATTCTCGAAGGACGGGACCACCTTGTCGATGAGGGCTATTACAAGGATGCCTAGGAAGAACGAAAGGACCGTTGCCCAGGTGCCGTAGGCTTCGCTGCCGAGATCCTCGACCAGCGCGTCCTTTGCCTTGAAGAAGATCTCCACGAAGGAGACGTATATCATCACACCGGCCGAGAATCCAAGGGCCATGGACAGGAAGCTTGTATTGGTCCTCTTGGAGAAAAAGGCGAGAGCGCTGCCTATGCCCGTTGCAAGACCCGCGAAAAGGGTCAGACCGAAGGCTATCAGCACTGTCGTCAGTTCCATTCCGATGCTCCGTTATCCGAACTCCCCGTATTCGTATAAATCGTTTTCACCACATTATCAAGGATACTTCGCCCTCTTCCTTCTCCTTGCCAGGGAGAATACCGATATTATGACCACAACGACCAGGGCTATCACCCCGAGTGCGATGCCTCCGTATTTCATTATCGAGTACTCGTCCATTGAGATGGCGGGCTCTGTGGGCTCCGGGGTCGGTTCTTCCTGTACCTTGCCGCTCCCGTGCCCCGCATAATCGAAGATCAGCTCGATCACCATATCCTCCACATCCTCCTCGAAGAGGAATGCCGGATCTGCATCCGCAAGCATCACGAAGACCTCGAAATTCACATCTAGCCCCATCTCCATAAGCTCCCCCAGATCTCCACGTAATGTGAGCCTGCTCCCGGACCTTTCGACTGTCGTATACCAGAAATCACCGCTTGCGAAAATGCTGTTTGAGGCAAGGGCGTTGTTAGGTTCATACTGGAGTATGGAGCCGTCCTCGATATCCTCCTTGTAGTAGTTCCTCTGATTGTGGCTGTCATCGGCTAGTATGTATGCAGTGGCTCCAGTCCATCCTCTCACAGGGCCTCCGGTGTTTATCTCGATGACAAGATCCTCCCCGTCCCTCCGGACATCCATGGTCCTTACATCCACCTGGGGATTTCTCCCTATGTTATAGTTCATCATATCCCAGGTAGCTCTGATATAGACCTCGTCGCCCTTGTCGTCGGTGTAGGACCTCCTGCAGAGGTCCGCGTCGAGCAGCTCGATGGGAATTTCCGGCTCGTCGTCGTCAGGCGGCAATATGTCATCATCATCAGCCGGAGGCGGGACAGGTGCCGAACCCATGGTAATCGTAAACACCGCATTGTGGAGCTCCCTGGTCCTTTGGGCGTCATAAAGCTGAAGTTCGAGCCCCACCTCCGCTTCCTCCTCCGCATAGGAAGCATCAAGGTAAAGGGTGAGCTCCCCCAGCTTCTCTCCGTATTCCCCGGTGTATTCGATGTCATGCTCTATATCGATGTCCTCCCTTGCTGCATCGCCGATCCCTTCAATATCAACCGAAAGCTCTGCATCATAAACGTTCCCGTTGTTGAGGATGTCGATGGAATACTCCAGCTCCTCTCCAATTTCGATGTAGACGGCATGCTCCGATTCATCAAAACCAGCGGAGACAACGGGTGAGATGAAAAGCGGAGAGGAACCCGCAGGTGTTGTTCCGCCCATTATCCCCGGGGAATAGGACCATCTTCCAAAGATCGATATCCAGTTTTCACCGGCAGGTACATCCTTATCCAGTCTTAGCTGCAAAGTGTAGTTCTGGGTCCGGGTCTCCCCTGGCATCATTTCCCGGAACACCATCTGTTCGGGTGTGAACTGATATTCGATTTCCAATTCGCCGTAGATATCGTTCGCTATACCGGCAAACAAGACCACGATTAACTCCTGGACCATCACGGGAAACCGGGAGCTCACTTCCACTGATCCCTCAACGGTGATGGTCGTGGTCTTCACAGCCGGTGAGTCCTCATCGAAATAATGGATCCCGGTTGACAAATCCAGTGGAGCATCCTCCCGATACCCGGGATAATCAAGGACCACTGAGATTGTTATCTCCGGAGTCCCTACGGCCTCAGATTCATTGTTAAATACTGGAATGGCGGCGATCACGATCAATATCAAGACAGTGGCTGCAGCGGCTCTCCTCATTTGTCTACCCGCTTGGGTAATTGCACCCAGATGTAATAATATTACTGCGAATATGGGCCTGGCATAAGCTGCTCCATGAAAATGAAAAGGAATAAACTCACTGGTGCTCTTCCCTTTCCAGGACCCTGACGGCGTCGCCCTTGATGGTGACGGGTATTGAGACCATGGCCTCGAAGAGCTCCACGGTGATCTCTTCCTTGGCTGTGTCGATCTGCTTCACCCTGGCCTTCTCTCCCTTGAACGGACCGTTGATGATCTCCACTATGTCGCCTTCCGTGATATCGGCGACAATTGGTTTGGGCGAGAGGTAGTGCTCTATCTCGTTCAGCGATATGTCCTTGTCACCGCCTACCAAACCCCTGACATACTGCATACCCTTGAGGAGGTCCTCTATGGCCTTGGTGTTCTTCTCTCCCTCGATCAGAACATATCCTCTCAGCTTTGTCGGGGCAATGATCGCAGTTATGTTCGCCCCCTTCCTCTTGGCCTTGGTCCCAAGATTCTCTGCCACGGTCTTTTCATGGCCAAGTGCGGTCTTGATAGCAAATATTGTGTGGGGGAAGTCCGCAACTTCTGAATCCCCGCCCCCCTGCTCTTCTTCTGTCAAACTATCACCTACTAGAGTGCAAAGGCCCACTCGATGAATTCGGGGAAGTACTCCCAGATAAGATAGATCGCAAATCCCAGTCCCCCGATGATGACTATCCCTATGCCGGTGATGATCAGGGTCTTGGAATACTCCTCACTGGTGGGCTTCCGGGCCATCTTCAGGACCCTTCCATACTTGCCTTTTCCAGTGTTCTTTATCCTGGATTCGATCTTTGACTGCCATTTCCAGGATCCGGTCCAGGTCTTCTTCAGAAGGTCCATGTACTATTCTCCGCTCATCTTATGAAATCAATTCCGAAACGGTCGGTTCCGACCTTCTTCAATGATTTGCCGAAAATCTGTTTCGATTTGACACCGGTTATCACAAGCATGACCCTGATGGTATCCCTCAGCTCGGGATCGATCTGGGCTCCCCATATTATCCTTGCCATGGGATTGACCCTCTTGTGGATCTCCTCTGCGACGAGTTCTGCCTCTGAGACAGTCATGCTCTCCCCGCCGGATACGTTTACCAAGGCTCCGGTAGCGTCGCCGATATCCACTTCCAGCAGGGGCGAATCAAGTGCAGCATTTACAGCCTTCATCGCCCTGTCGTCGTCATCGGACTCGCCGATACCGATCATCGCCACTCCTCCGCCCTTCATGATGGTCTTGAGGTCGGCAAAGTCCAGGTTGACCAGTCCGACCTTTGTGATGATCTCGGTTATGCCCTTTATTGATCTCATCAGTATCTCGTCAGCCACCTTGAAAGCCGCATTCAGGGGAAGCCTTGGGACTATCTCCAGTAGCTTGTCGTTGGGTATGACTATCACTGTGTCCGTGAATTCCTGAAGCTTGTCAAGCCCGTATTCCGCATTCTGCATCCTTACAACACCTTCTGCAGAAAAGGGCTGGGTGACTATCGCTATTGTCAGGGATCCAACTTCCTTGGCGATCCTGGCGACCTCTGGGGCGGATCCTGTACCGGTCCCACCGCCGAGACCGGCGGTAACGAAAACGATATCGGATCCCATCAGGGAGGTCCTTATCTCGTCCTCTGCCTCCCTGGCGGCTTCACTCCCAATCTGAGGTACTGAACCGGCTCCGAGTCCCCTGGTCGATCTCCTGCCTATGAGGATCTTGTGGGGTGCGTGGACAGTGAGAAGGTGTTGTGCATCGGTATTGAGGGCGAAAATATCAGCTCCAACTATCCCCTCCTCGACGACCCTGTTGATCGTATTGCATCCAGCACCGCCGCAACCGACGATCTTGATGTTGGTTTTCAGACTTGCAAGAACTCTGCGAAGTTCCTCGTCTTCGGGATTGGCCCCTGATATCTGCTCATCCACGGGAACCCTCTCAACGGACTGCTGGGAGGGCATCTCCCTCTGCAGTTTTGCAGCGAAACCACCGCCCGTGGGTCTCTGTGGTGCTGCCTGGGGCGCATCGCCCCGGCCCTTCTTTTCTTCGCGCTCTAGGACGCCCTTTATGATGGATTTCATTTTTCCTACCCCCGGTCAATTCCGATATTTAAGCTATTCGCCCTTTTTAACTATTAGCCCCTTAAAGTTTAATCTATATAAAAATGTTATCAGGTTGGCTCCGATCAATGATACCAGCCAGACACCTTTGCCATTCGCCATCTATACTGCTCACTCCTTGGTTCCCTTCAGGACCAGTATATCGGACTGTCCACCGTCTATCACGCCGAAGGTCGATATGGAGAAGGGTTTGCCGCTTGCAGCGCCAAGCTCCTGATTGTTCCCCTCGTAGGTGTAGATAGGGACCTTCTGGTCCTTCAGCTCCTTCAGGTCCTCATCGGGACAGTTCTTTGCAACTATGACCATCTTGACCTTCTTCTTCTTTATCTGTTTCATGGTCTCCTTGAATCCCAAGGTGACCTTTCCTGTTTCCTGAACGTTCCTCAGCGCTCTCTTGATATCCATGGATATACCTCCTATTCCTCCTTGAGGTCTATCGGTTTGTAGATCAGTTCAACTGCTCCGGTACCCAGGGTAATGGGCTGTCCAATGATGATGTTCTCCGCCACACCAGCAAGGGGCTCCACCTCGCCTGTTGTTCCAGCTGTCAGCAGATGATTGGAAGTTATCTCGAAGGCAGCCCTGGCAAGCACCGATGATTTCTCGCCTGACACGCCATGCCTTCCGATGGCCCTTATGGTGCCTCCAACGGCCATCACATCGGCGACGAGCATGAGATGCCTTGAGTCCACCGTGAGGCCCTGCTCGGAGAGCGTCTTCCTCGATTCCTCGAAAATGGCCCTCCTTGCGGCCTCAACACCCAGAACATCTGCTATCTCGATGATATTGTTGGTCGTGGTTCTGGAGACATCGACTTCGCTCAGTTCCAGGATCCTCTTCAGGTCCGAACCCTCGGTGTACAAAACGTACTCATCCCCTTCATGGCGGATGATCACCCTGCTTATGTCGTCTATTCCTCTTATCTTGACCTTCTTTATGGACTCCCACTGGTTGAGGAGTACTTTGAAGTTCATTTTCTTCTGTCCCATGAAGTTTATTTGGAACCGCTCGCCGTCATCCTCGATCTGTGTGTCCTTGATCTTCTTGTTGGTCTCTTTTATTCGTTTTATGAGCTCCGCCCGGGTCACGTTCCTCTTGGCCATCACCTTCTCCCTTGGTACTATGGCGACGGACATCCTGGCAAGGTCCACCTCGGTGTCCGCAACATCGGATACCAGCGTAAGCTCGATATTGTTGTTGACGAACTCCTTGATGTCCTCGAGGCCTAGTTCCGGATCCCTCTTCAGATGTATCTCCATCATCGGTGTGGAGGGCAGTTTCCTTGCATCCACGATCTCGATCAACCTCGGGAGACCCAGAGTAACATTAATCTCCGCCACACCGGCATAGTGGAATGTCCTCATTGTCATCTGCGTACCGGGCTCACCTATGGACTGGGCTGCTACTATACCCACCGATTCGTGGGGATCAACGAGATGTCTCTGGTATTGCTCGTACGCGAGCTCGCATATTCTGGGCAGTGCCTTATCGGGTACGTCCTTCTTGGCAAGGGCCTGTGATAGATCGAAGATCATTTTTGGCGGCAGGAGCTCGTCCTCGGAGCTCCTCAATCTCCGGAACTCGGTAAGAACCGGTATGATGCGGGATACAACTTCCCTTACTGAGTCCTCGGTCCATCCCTCCCTGATACCTTTCTCGCTGAGGAAATATCTCATATCATGGGGAAGCTCCGCCTTGACCTCCTCGCTGACCTTCTTAACCATGTCCTCCAGCAGCGGTTTGAACTGCTCTACCAGTATCTCCTTGACCGTTGGCTTCTTGGGCTTCTCCTCCTTCTCCTCTGGTTCGGGTTCCGGAGGCTCCTCCTCCTTTTTAAGGAGCTCCTCGAATTCCTCTATCCAGATCAAGGTATACTGCCTGGCGCTCTTGACCGGAGTTCCGACAACGGTGGTGAACGAGCGAAGAGGCAGGATCTGGGGAAGATCGGTTATCTCCTCCAGTGTCAGGTACGCAAGCGTCTTGTCCGAGGGAACCGACTCCAGGAGGCTTCCGGGGACGAGGTCCTTCTCCTCCGGTAGGGGCAGAGGGTCCTTGCTAGTCTCTATCTGGGAGATCTTGACCTTGTAGGCAACTGCTTCGGATTTTACATAGATGAATCCCTCGATCGGCAGGGTGAACCTCTTAAGATTTACATAGAACTTGCATGGCCAAAGGACCTTTTCATTCTCCTTGATCATCCCTTTGGCCTGCTCGACCGATTGCCTATCTGGGGCGGTCCAAATGAAACCCATCTCCCTCTCCTCCTTCTTCTTCTTGGGAGCTTCCGGCTTCTTTTCCTCCGGGGATTCCTTCTTCTCTTCCTTCTTCCTGAGTGCCTCTTCCACCTTTAGGTCCGTCTCCTTCTCTACAGGAGCTTCAACCTGGGCTCCGGAATCCTGATAATCCACCCATGCGAAGGCCCTCTTGAACCTCTTTCCCGAAATACCGGAGATCCTTTCCAGCTGGGCAGGCCCCATCTCCAGGACATCCTTCACTGAAAACTCCGAATCCGGTCCAAGCAGCTTGAAAACCGATTCCTCGGGCAGGTCCCTCGATAGCAGGAAATGCAGCAGGTCCTTCTTGTCCCTTATCACTGTCTCCTTGCTGACCATTTACTGCACCTCCCTCACTGCCATGCTTATGATGTCATCGTAGTCGATTGGATCGGAACGAACGGACCTTGTCGGGTCCACACCATCCTCCCCGTACATGAACTGGACCACAACCCCGCTTGTGTTGCGGACGGTCCTGTCCGGCAGGACCTTCAGGTCCTCGAGGGCGTTGATCAGCCTCCTCTGCATGTAACCCGACCTGCTTGTCCTGACGGCTGTGTCCACAAGTCCCTCCCTTCCACCCATAGAGTGGAAGAAATATTCGGTGGGTGTCAGACCCTTCTTGTAGCAGGATTTGACGAAGCCCTTGGCTGCAGCGCCAAGATCGTCCGGTTTGAAATGGGGTAGGGTTCTCTTTTGATATCCCCTATGGATCCTCTCACCCCTGACTGCCTGTTGCCCGATGGACCCGGACATCTGCGAGAGGTTCAGCATTGAGCCCCTTGCTCCGGACCTCGCCATGATGACGGCCGAGTTCTTCAGTCCGAGATACTTGGAAGCGATCTGCCCTGCAGTGTCCCTGGCCCTACCCAGTGTCCTCATGGCCTCCACTTCAAGGGTTTCCTTCAGGGACCTTCCAGGAAGCGATTCAAGGAAGCCGGAATTGTATTTCTTAACATAGTCGTCCACCCTGGCCTCGGCATCGTCCAGTGTTTCCGCGATCCTGAGTTTCGCCTCCTCGGGAATATCCTCCTCGTCTATGCCCGTGGAGAATCCGAGGACCATGATGGAGGCTATTCCCATCCTGGTGGCGTCATCCAGGAACTGCCGTCCCCTGTCAGTGCCGTGGTCCCTCACGATCTTCTCGAGCAGTTTTCCCTTGAAGGCCCCGATGGACTTCTCGTCTATTGGGCCCGTGACCAGAACGGACCTTCCCTCATCATCTGTATCGATCCTGACCCAGGAATCCTCCTTCGGATCGTCATCCGGACCACCGTAGATCGCCGATGGATATTCAAGATGAAGCCCGGGGGGTAGTATCATGGAGAAGATGGTCTTGCCTCCCCAGAAAGGCACGCCGTTCCCTGAAACCTCATCCGGATCGGGCAGGGCTCCCTGGAAAGAGGTCCGTGACAGCATGTGGTATGCCTGCTCCCTGGTGAACATCGGGTTCTTGTGGGTGAGCAGGAATACTCCCGAAATGTGATCGTGTATCGCCCCTATGACGGGACCGCCGAACCTGGGGGAGAGGATGTGCTCCTGCACCCTCATTATTATCTTGGCCTCGGCCCTGGCCTCCTCTCCCTGCAGGCAGTGGAGGTTCATCTCATCACCGTCGAAATCCGCGTTGTAGGGTGGACAGTCGGGAAGGTTCAACCTGAAGGTCTTTCCTCCCATGACCCTGACCTCATGGGCCATCATTGACATCCTGTGGAGGGAGGGCTGCCTGTTGAATAGGACTATGTCACCGTCCATCAGATGCCTTTCCACAACAAAACCGACCTGCACCTTCTCCACGAGGGTATCCTTGTTCCTGTCGGTGATCCTGAGCCTCTGACCGTCGGGCCTGATGATGTAATTGGCTCCCGGATGCACCTCTGGACCCCTGAGGACGAAGTTCTTTGCGATCTCGTAATTGAACTCGTTGACCCTTATGGGAACGGTGAGCTCCATGGCGATGGGCATCGGAACACCGACCTCGTTTATGGATATGTAGGGATCCGGAGAGATAACGGTCCTTGCTGAGAAGTTGACCCTCTTCCCAGAGAGGTTCGATCTGAACCTCCCCTCCTTGCCCTTGAGCCTCTGGGCCAGGGTTTTAAGGGGCCTTCCGGATCTGTGTCTGGCCGGGGGTATGCCCGAGGTCTGGTTGTCGAAATAAGTGGTAACATGGTATTGAAGGAGCTCCCAGAGGTCCTCAACGATAAGCTGGGGAGCGCCGGAATCCCTGTTCTCCTGGAGGCGCTGGTTTATCCTGAGCACATCCACGAGCTTGTGTGTGAGGTCGTCCTCGGAGCGGTCCCCCGATTCGAGGGTTATCGATGGCCTGACAGTGACAGGAGGAACCGGAAGGGATGTCAGTATCATCCATTCCGGCCGGGCGACCTCGGGATTCAAACCAAGCAGCGGGAGGTGATCGTCGGGTATCCTCTCGAGCCTCTCGCGAATCTCCTTGGGTGTCAGCTTATGTCCTTCCTCCCTGAAGGTCGTCGGTTTGTCCAGGGTGATGTTTTTGGTCATCTCACCGCAGTCGGGGTGGGGGCACTGCTGAATCCCCATCGCGTCGGTCCTCATGGAGGTGGATATGGCCTGGAAAGGGAAGGGATTCAAGGCTATTTCGCCGATTTCCCTCAATTTCTGTGAGTATTCCTTGATCTTGTCAGTCGGGAGTTTTATCCTTCCGCAGGTCCTGCATGTTGCCGAGAGCAGCTCCTTGATGAGCTTCGTGTAGCCCTCGTGGATCACCGGCATGGCAAGATCGATATGTCCGAAATGCCCCGGACATTCATCGACCTTCCTCCCGCAGGTCTTGCACTTAAGCCCTGGCTCTATGACCCCGAGCCTCGGGTCCATGAGGCCCATATCTATGGGGAACCCATCATCATCGTATGTATCCGCCGTGATTATCTTTGTGGCGGACATCTTCCTTATCTCTTCGGGGGAAAGCAGGGCGAACTGTATCTTTCCGATCTTCTTTGGTATGTACTGGTAGCTTACCATCATCTCACCCCCTAACGCAGGTCCTCCAGGTGCAGCCTCATGGCGACGCACATCGACTTCAACTCGTCCATTAGCAGCTTGAATGCATAGCTTGTCTGGACGGGATGGATGTTCCCCGTTTCACCGCATACGGGGCATCTGAGGGCTCCCCTCTTGTCCAGCATCGCAACGTTGCCGCATTTGGGATTGCCGCAGACGAACTCTATGGTCCCATCCGATTCGTCAAGCAACCTGTCCTTGATAACCATTGATACACCATGGGCTATCAGACAATCCCTTTCCATCTCACCGAATCTCAGACCTCCCTGTCTTGACCGTCCCTCGGTCGGCTGCCTCGTGAGGATCTGTACCGGACCCCTCGATCTCACATGCATCTTGCCCGAGACCATGTGGTGCAGCTTCTGGTAGTAGATGACCCCCTTGAAGATCTCGGCACGCAGCTTTTCCCCGGTGAAGGGATTGTACATCACTTCCTTGCCTGTCGGCTTGAAACCTACCTCGAGAAGCTGCTTCCTTATCCTATCTTCGGGCTCCCCTGAGAAGGCAGTCCCGTCTATGGTCCTTCCCTGCATCGAACCGACCTTCCCGCCGATCATCTCCAATACATGGGCAACGGTCATACGGGATGGAATGGCGTGGGGATTTGTAACGAGGTCCGGAATTATCCCCTCCTCATTGAACGGCATGTCCTCCGGATCGGCGATCAATCCGATGACACCCTTCTGACCATGCCTGGAGGCGAACTTGTCACCGACCTCGGGTATCTTCTCACTCCTGACCGTGACCTTCACCAGCCTCAGACCGTTCTCCGATTCTGTTATCATCACGGTATCCACATAGCCGGATTCCCGCGGTCTGACGGTGAGGGAGGTCTCCCTCCTCCTTCTCGGTGTCAGGAAGTCCGTGTGCTCCTCGAGGAACCTGGGTGGAGATGTCCTGCCTATGAGCACATCCTTCCCCAGGACCTCGAACTCGGGCGAGATTATGCCGTCCTCGTCCAGGTTGTTGTAGGCTTCCTCGGACCTGGAGCCCATGACGTCGGGAGCGGGGATCTCGATCCTGTCCTCCTGACCTCCTGGATACCTCCTCTCCTCTACGGGATAGGACCTTATGAAGGTGGACCTGCCCAGACCTCTGTCGATGGATGCCCTGTTAAAGATCAGCGCATCCTCCATGTTGTATCCCTCGAAGGAGAGCACTGCCACGACGAAGTTCTGACCTCCGGGCCTCTTATTGAAATTTACGAAATCCATGGTCTTCGTCTGCACCAGGGGCCTCTGGGGATAGTGGAGCAGATGTGCTCTTGTGTCGCACCTTATCCTGTAGTTTGAGGCTCCGAGACCAAGTGACTGCTTTGCCATTCCAGCTCCCATGGTGATCCTGGGAGAGGAGTTGTGGTGCGGGTAGCAGACGAGCCCTGAACAGGTTCCGAGAATTACCATGGGATCGATCTCCATGTGCGTATGCTCGGTTGTAACGTGACCCTCGTCCACGGCAATGAAGAGGTCCTCCTCCTCCTCCGCATCGATCCATTCGATGATGCCCTGCTGGATCAGGTCCTCCCAGTTTATCTTTCCCTCGTTGAGTGAGGCCCTCATCCTATCAGTGATCTTTGTCTGGCCTTTATCCATGACGAACAGAGGCCTTCTGACCCTGCCGTCGTCGCAGTTTATTATGACCGAATTTATCTGGGAATTGAATCTGACGTTTATCTCGTGGGACTTCTCCTGCGGCATTGCGAGGAAGCCCTGTCTCCTCCTTCTCCTTACGGATTCCACAAGTCCCTGGGGGTCATGATGGATCCCAATTAGATTGCCATTGAGGTAAACCCTTGCTTCGTCGGTCAGCTCCTTTTCGATCCTCCTAACGCCCATGTCGAAGAGGGTGGATTCGAGCTTTCTCTCGTCGTATCCCTCAGATATGTCCACAATGAGGGCGAGGTTCTTCACGAGACCGCAGTTCTGACCCTCGGGTGTCTCGTTGGGGCAGAGCCTTCCCCACTGCGTGGGATGGAGGTCCCTAGCCTCGAAATGGGGCTGGGACCTGGTCAGTGGAGATGTGATCCTTCGAAGGTGAGATATGGTGGACATATTGCACGTCCTGTCCAGAAGCTGGGAAACACCGTCCCTTCCCCCGACCCAGTTTCCCGTGGCCAGGGCATGGATTATCCTCTGTGAGAGAACGTCTGGACGGATGGCCGATCCCACCCTCAGCTTTCTCTTCCTGGTTATGGTCCTCTCCAACTGATACTTTAGGTCCTTCATCAACGAGGTAAAAGCAACCCGGAACAGGTCCTCCATCAGGTCGCCAGCAAGGGAGATCCTCTTGTTTGCATAGTGGTCCTTGTCGTCGGGATCCCTCTGGCCAAGCTTAAGCTCAAGGACCGACCTTGCTATCCTCCCCAGGTAGATGGCCTTCTTGATCCTCTGGTCCCTGTGGTCACCCAGGTGAGGGAGCAGGGACTTGTCGATTATCGATTCCACCTTCTTCTCCCTGAATTCCTTCGCCTGTCCCGTTGCGAACTTCTTCTCCAGGTAGTTCAATGCATCCTCGATGGTGTTCACACCGTATGTCGCCGAGCATTCCTCGAGATTTGCGAAGATGACATTGTTCATCCTCTCATCCGAGACAATGGCCTTGGCAATGTCCTCGTCCGCATCCATCCCCAGTGCCTTCATAAGGATTACCAAAGGTATCTGGGTGGGGGCCGCCGGAACGGAGACCATCAATATCCCGTCCTTCTTGAGCTCAACCGAGGTCAGGGCCCTGAAGCCCTCCCTCTGGGAGAATACCTTGGCCACCGCCATGGGTGTTCCGTATTTCTCTTCCCACTCGACGAGGACCCTGTTTGGTGAGAGGTCCTCCAACGATATTAGGGAGCGCTCAGTCCCGTTGATTATGAAATAGCCGCCGGGATCAAGGGGGTCCTCACCCATCTCCTGGAGCTTTCTGTAGTACTGGTCGTCGGTAAGGTTCCTGTCCTGGCTCATCATGTCCATGTGGAGGTTGCATCTCTTGGACTTGACCATTATCGGGAGGTCTCCGATCTTGACCTTCTCGGGCTCCCTGTCGATACCGTTCTCGATTATCGTGAACTCCAGGAAGATGGGGGCGGAATAGGTAAGGTCCCTGAGCCTTGCTTCCATGGGAGTGAGCTCGTGTGTGGCTCCGTTTGCCTCCTTCACTATGGGAGTACCCACGGTGATCCTTCCGAGCTTGATATCCACACTGTCCTCGTCCAGCTTGTCGACATCAAGCCTGATTATTCCCCTCTCGTTCTCAACCTCTCCTATCCGGATGGAATCAATTATCCTCTGCATCCTGGACCTTGGATTGTCGTGTGTAGGGAGGAAATCGTTGAAGCTTGCAAGCTGATGGTTGATTATGTTCCTGCTTTTAAAGAAGGATTCCACTACCTCTTTCAAAGGACCACCTCGAACTCTTCATACATTCTCTTAACTGCTGGAAACGGGTTAGCGGGGTTCATCTTTTCATACTCCATCAGATCGTGGATCGCTCTTCTACAACAAGGCGGTAGTAAAGGGATGTTCCTGCGGTTGGGCTCTGTCTCTCGACCTGGATCACATCCCCGGATTTGGCGTTCAGAGCTTTGGCGCAGGGATCCATCATCAGTATCTTGGGCAGCTGGGCTTTGGTGATAGAATACTTCTCCAGGAGCTTCTCCACCTCCTCCTCCGGTATAATCGTATGTCTCGGAACGAGGTAGTTCTCCATTACATTGAACCTGGGCATTTGGCGGCCTCCGATGGTAGCGGGTCGTGCTCGAGCTCGGACACTGGGAAAACGGACTTGGCGGGTCCGAGGGGATTCGAACCCCCGGCCATCTGGTTAAAAGCCAGACGCTCTTTCTAGGGAAGATGGCGGACACTAAACCACCATTCAACCTACCTAGCTGAGCTACGGACCCAGAATTTGCCAATTCCCACTACCCGATGCGGTCAAGACGGTGTCGTGCATAAGGCCTCTATTATATAAATCTTTTCAATATTTCACCCCTCACTGGGACATGACGTGGAATATGTGCTCTTTCGGGATTTAACTTATACACGTATGTAGATGAGAAACCTCAGGACAACGCAAACCTTAAATGGAATACACCCGAATCGATGATTGCCCGAACTCGATGCGGTTTTAACTACGAGGGGAGCCGGAATATTCTGGGGATTGTACCGTTTATCAGATTGGATTGACCTTGCAGCATGCTGCCTCAAACATAACCCGGATAATGGATGTTCTGGCCTGGGATCGCCACGCCCTTGCCTTCCTCAACGAAACCTATCCTTCTTCCTCCGGCATCCTTCAATCTGACCAGAGCTTCATCGGCATGGTCCGGATGTACGGCAATGCACATACCCAATCCCATGTTGAAGGTCTGGTGCATCTCATTCTCCTCGATCCCCCCAAGCACCTGTAACAATCTGAAGACAGGAGGGACTGGGAGTGGTGTTGCCACAACATATTTCAATCCGTCCTTCATCCTGCAGACGTTGCGGATCCCGCCCCCGGTGATGTTCGACATTCCCTGAACAGCCCCCTTCGGAAGCGCCCTGATGAGCGGGATCACATCCTTAACGTATATCCGGGTCGGAGTAAGCAGGATTTCCCCCAGGATGGATGAACCGTCCGAGGCGGCCCATTCCTCAACCTCCTTCATGTACCCGGGGAACCTCCTCTTACCACTCCACTCCTTGCTTGATACGACCTCTGCCAGCGGGCTTACGTAAGACAGAGAGTTGTCCATGATGACCTTTCTCACGAGAGAGAAACCGTTGGAATGCAGACCGGTTGACGGAAGACCTATCAGAATGGTCCCAGCCCCTATGCTCTCTCCCGTTATCAGGTCTTCTTTCTTCACGTATCCTAGGCAGGTCCCTGCAAGATCCAGGTGCTTGACGATCTCCGGAAGGGAGGCCGTCTCTCCTCCGACAATGGAGAGATTGCTCTGCCTCGCCCCTTCATTGAGGCCGATACCTATCTCTCTGAGGATCCCAGGATCCGGGGACTCGGCGGCTATGTAATCCACGAAGGCCAGTGGTTCGGCTCCGATGCAGATCATGTCATTTACGTTCATTGCCATGCAGTCGATCCCAACCGTATCCCACTTCTGCAGGACCTTGGCAATGATGAGCTTGGAGCCCACGCCGTCGGTGCAAAGGGAGAGATAGTGATCTCCAAGGTCTATCAATCCGGTGAAACCCCCCTCGAGATCGGCCATCTTCCCGAATCCTTCCCTTCTGAACTTCAACGCAGAGATGAGCCCTCTTATGGCTCTGCCCTCTCCTTCTATGTCCACACCGGCTTCCGCATAGGTAGAGCCCTTCTCTTCCGGATCCATTTTTTCACATCCTTCATGGAAATCAATAGGTCAGCACCTTGCATCCCTTTTCGGTTACATATACCGTATGCTCCCACTGGGAGACCATCCCGCCGGAGACCTCCCTCAATATGGGATATGAATAGACGGAGCCGGCCCGTACAAGGCCTTTAAGGGGCCTATCGGACCTGTCCATGCTATGATCAAGCCATCTCTCGGAGAATGGAAGTCTGGGCTTTCCCTCCTGGATCAACTTCATTGCCCTCTCCTGATCGTCCTTCAGCCTGCCTCTGGGCCTGACAAACCTGTAGATGTTGGACCTCTTCCAGGATTGGACCTCTCCCACCCCGGTGGTCGCAAAGGGCTCAATTGCCACCACGGTACCTCCGGGTATGTACTCCCTCCCCCTATCGTCGTAATTGGGAACGGAGAGACCGGCATGAAGGTTGTACCTCTCTATGGAGTGACCGGTGAGGTTGACTATCGGCTTGAAGCCCATGGAGTTCATCGTGCGCTCGACTATGGATCCGATCGTGGAGAGCGCGATACCCGCCCTTACGACCTCCAATGCGGATTCAAGTGCCCTCTTGGAAGCCTGGACAAGGTCTGAATGGGTCGTTGTTCCCACCTCAACGGTCTTGGCCGTATCCCCTATCCTTCCATCGATATGGGCCCCGACGTCGACCTTTACGAGATCTCCCAATTTGAACCTGGTCTTCTCACTCGGTCTGGGAGTGTAATGAGCGGCAACCTCGTTGACAGCAATGTTCGTCGGGAATGCCACTTCGGCTCCCTGCTCCAGGATGAAGGATTCAACGGTTTCCACGACTTCCAGATATGTGATCCCCTCCTCCACCATTCCAACGCCGAGATCCCTGGCCTTGGAGGCAATGGAGCCTGCATCCTTCCACAACTGAAGCTCCTCATCGTCCATTGGTCTCCCCCATTATATCATGAATATTAACCTTTCCTTCCCTTAGCATCCTGATATTCCTGTCCGTTAGGTCGATAATGGCAGAGGGTGAGCCGCTTATCGAGTCGTTGTCCCCTATGATGAGGAGATCTCCCCTGAATTGATCATCCAGTTCCTCGGCGGTAATGATATTCTCCGATCCGTGAAGGTTCGCGCTTGTAAGACCCAAAGGTCCCGCTTCAGCACACAACGGGATGAAGACAGGGTGCCTCGGCACCCTCACCGCAATGGTTCCTTTCCGTACAACCAGGGGATCGAGATCCTCCTTCGCTTCGAGTACGAATGTCACGGGTCCCGGAAGGTTGTCTCTCAGTGTGGTCTTCTGCCATCGGTGGACCCTTGCTATCTCGTCCACCATATACAATGCTCCGACCGCTACCGGGAGTGTAAGCTCCTTCGGCCGGTTCTTGATCTTAAAAACCGCCTCTAGGGTCCCTGGGCTCGATACGGGGGCGGCGATCCCGTAGATCGTATCGGTGGGTAAGATAACCGGCCTGCTCTTCCAAAACTCTAGCAGTATCTCCTCAACGATCACAGTCTGATCTTCCCTGTTCCAACTGATTACCGTCACGGTCCTTCATCCCGGAGAGCTTATATCTATTGTTTGGAACACCGGTTGTCTCATTTCCTTTCCAGAAGGAGAAGATGGTCCCTTTCCTTGACCTTCATGCTGTCCAGCTCATCGAAGCTGTGGACCTTGTCCTTGCGGACAATACCGATGACAACCGCTCCCTTGAGCTTCTTCGGAAGGGCGCCCAGCTCGTCGGGTCTTGCCTCCCTCTCGCTAATGTACATGCCGGCGCTTGCGGTCATCACGTCCTCCAGAAGGTGGACCACATTTGGCTGCGTGGTCGCTGTCGCCATAAGGTTGCCGGATGTGACCGCAGGTGCTATTATTACCTCCACGCCCGATTTCTTCAGGAGCTTGATGTTCTCGAGCTCCGTTACCCTGGATATTATCCTGATGCCGGGATTGAGATACCTGGCCGTAAGTGCGATAAGGATGTTCGAATCGTCCTTCCTCGTAGCTATTATCAGCGAGGACGCCTTCTTTACAACCGCATCTTCCAGTATCCCTTCCTTGGTGGCATCGCCGTTGATGGAAACGTACCCCTCCTCGGCCGCCTTCTGGGCCGCCTCGGGATCTGTTGTTATCACCACGATGTTGCTCTTCTTGTTGCCCTTTGCCACGAGCTCCCTGGCCGCCGATTCCCCCGTTGTTGAGAAACCGGCGATGATGGTATGCCCGGAAAGCCTCTTCTGGATCGCCTTCATCATGAACGCCTCCCTGTACCTCTCGAAAATGAACTGATAAGCCGTTCCTACTATCACGAACCACATTGCCGCCCTGCCGAAGGTGATGAAAACGGTGTCGATGATCCTCGCATCCTGGGTGACCGGAACGATGTCACCGTACCCGGTGGTGGTGATGGATACCACAGTGAAATAGACGGCATCGAGGGGGGATATCCTGTCGTCCCTGGAATCCTCGTATCCCGAGCGGTCCAGGAACACTATCGTCGAAATGGCGGCTATGACCAGAAGGAGAGCTCCGAACCTGATGAGCACCGTCTTCAAGGTCGCTCTTCTCTTCTTGTAAATGAAGTTCGCCTTCTCCCTCAGAGGCCCTGCCAAGATGCTCCCCCGTTAATATCCAGTAAACGGAAAGGCTCCCCTGATTTAAAAAAGTAGTTGGAAAAAAAGAATGATTTTTAATGGATGCTTGATCTTTCCTACTGGTCGGCGTCCCCGTTGTGCCAGGGATCGAAATCACCCTGACCGCCGCTTGGGTCTATGGCGGGCCGGAAGGCCGGGTCGCCGTAAACAGCGAAGAAGGTTACCTCGTACCAGTCCACCTCCCCGTTGGGTTTCATGGGAGAAGGCTGGTTGTTTGGAGGATATCTGATATACCGGTTCTCGGACCACTGCACAGCCTTTCCGACAGTCCCGTGGTCCCCCGGGTGGTTCAGGATACCGTCCCAGACAAATGCATACCATGCATCGTTGTGGTCCCACTGGTGGTCGTCTATGAAAGGCAGATACTCGGCCGGGATCGAGGTCAGGTCCTGACCGATATTGGAGAAGCTCACCTCGGTTGCCCCGACCAGAACCGCGGGACCGGCAGAGAGATAGTTGAGCGTGAAGAGCTTGTCGAAGGCGACATCGTTTGCCGGGTCCGTTCCGGGACCGTGTCCGTATATCTTTCCGTTGAGACAGCTCACGAAGAATGCCACCTGGGGCGGTATATCCATATTGGCTGCGTCCGAGTACCTGAGCTGGTGCTCCTCTCCGTTGGGTCCGTAAACCCTGATGCCGTACAACGACCCAGTATCCGATCCGTGCCCCCTGTATGCAACATATCCCGAGACCTCGCAGATCTCGGAGATGTCGTTCTCCATGGAATTAATGACCCCGTCGAAGAACTTGTTCCCGGTATTGAACGGGCCCACGTAGTCGTAGGAGAATCCCGCATCCTCGTAGTCGTTGCAAATCCACCTTCCCGGTGTTGCCTGCATCCTCTCGTAGGTTATCTCGAAACCGGAAAAGGACGCACCGTGCTTCTTCCACTCCTTCTCGTGGGTGCCCCCTGCAACATCGCGGTACTCCGCCGCCACCGTATCCGAGTAATCGTCGAAGAGGTAGGTCTTGAGAAGCTGGTTCGATGCCAACGATGCATCATACTGGATTATCCTTCCAACCGCGGCATCCATCTGGGAGTCGTCTGTGTCGAGGAAGCCGTAGATCACATCGGAGTTGACGATATCGCCTTCCATCCCCCCGGACCTGACAAGGAACTGGGGTATCGCAGGGGCGGACCCTGCAAGGGTTATGTACTCAGCAGGTCCGAACTCCGTATTAATCTGTTTCATCTTCTCATGCACGCCGACAGCTCTCCTGTTGGGGGAGAGCTCCATATCGAGCTCCCATTCGACACTGTCCACGGGGGTCGTATTGGTGATGACGAAGGCATCGTGATATGCCGCCATCTGGGCGGCCATGACTGACATGTCCGGTGTGAAGAAGGCGTCGTCGTATGTATCGTAATCAGGTGTTCCGCGGATCGATTCCACGGAATGGTCCCTGGGATTGGCCACGATGACATAGTCAGCCGTGAGGTCCATGGTTCTGAGCTCGGCCCACACCTGCTCCTGGCTGTTGAAGGTCGACCCGCCCTTCATCATTCCCAGGTTGTTCTTCTTGGCATAGACCGTGGACCAGAGCGCCTCCTCGTAGGATGCAACGGTCATCATCCCGCTGAACCCCTTGAACCTGGCAGATACGCCATTTATGAGCGGATAGACGTTCTCCTCCTTGATCGGGGAAACACCGACATCCCCCAGCTGTGTATTTAATCGGGTGAGCGTGCCTTCTTCGTTGGTGAATAGGATCTTTTCCCTGTCCGTCTTCAAATTTGACAGCGTGAACTGCAACTGCCTCGAGAGCCCGCCCTCGGGATCGCAGATGACCAGAGGGTGGTATTCTCCGCCGTGGAACTGAACTGTCGTCAGGGTCGCGATCGAGAGCTGCTCCTCCTCCGAGGAAGGATAGTCGGTGATGATCATGAAATCCGCCGGGAGTTCGATATCAGGCAAGTACTTCCATTCCTTCTCCTTCTCCTCCCTTGACATGATATACAGAGCTAATCCGCCGATCAGGATGATCACCGCTGCGGCCGCGAATGCTATCCTGAACATAGAAGGCTTGGAAAGCTTCTTAACGGAATTCTCCATGGGAACACCTCATTTCATCTCGCCGGACTCCATGACCAAGCTCAGCTCCTCAAGAGATAGCTTTTCACCCCTTTTGTACTTTGCCACCGCATCCTGGGCCTTCCTGTTCATGTCGGACCTCATCCTCTCCTTGGGGGTCTTCTTGAACTCCTTCTTCCACTCGTCTATCTCGCGGTAGAGGTTCTGGATCTTCTTTCTCCTCTCCCATACCTGTTTCTTCATGGTCTTGAGCTGCTTCACGGCCTCGATGTATGCCTTGTGTTTGTCCTGGGCCTGCTTCCTCACATCGTCCCTCTGGGACCAGAGATCCCTTGCCTCTACCAATCCCTCGTGGGACTGCTCCTTGAGCTCCCCGATCTGTGATTCCATCTCCGTTAGCTCTTTGTTGTACTTGGCGAGGTCCACTTCCTTGACCTTAATGATCTCCTGGTGGATGGTGTCGGCCCTGGCCTTGACGACGAGCCGGTCCCTGAGCTCGAAGAGATACTGGTAAAGGAACAGCTCGTTCTTGAGGTTCACATCGGAGGTCAGAAGGTTCTCCTTGGTGGAGCGGTAATTCTCCAGGAGCCTGTCCAGGGTGCCCCTGCTCGCTTCATTGTGGATGTCGCGGAGCTTCCTGAGCTCTCCTATTTTCTGGAGGTAGGGCTGCATCTCCTTGAATACCTTCTTTTTCTCCTCGTTGGTCTCTTCGATGTTATCCCAGTAGTCCTTCCTCTCCTTCATTATCTCCTTTGGCTTCCTGGAGAGTTCCTGTACCTTCTCGTTTAGCTTGTCCCTGCTCTCCTTCAGCGAATCAACCTCGGTGATCTTGTTCTGAACGCGCACCTGGATGATGTCCGCCTCTTCCATTATTTCGGAGATCTTCTCCCTGATATCCCTTATCTTCTGGGCTATCTCGAAGTTCTGCATCAGGCACCACCCCCCTCATCTGTCGGAGCCTTTTCCTCATCCAAGACCCCGGTACTTCGATCATCGCCCTGACCTCCGGATCCCCCCGACTCCTTGTGCTCAGCTTCGGGCATCTGGCCTGTGGCTTCACTCCGTCCGGCGTCCTTCGGCCCACTTGATCTGACATTGTGCCTTCTCCGATCCCGCGGCTCGCTCCTTTCCTTCGGCTGATCCTTCTCGGCCTGTTTCTCTTCCTGCTCTCCCTGCTGGCTCTCATCCCTCTCCTTGAATATCGAGAGAAGGAACTCGCGTATCTGGTCGAGGCTCCTTTTCGAATCCTCCTCGTCCTGCTTGGAAGCAGTCTCGATCTGATTTGACCAGAATGTGTGCATCTCCTTGTGAAGGTCGATCCTTCTCTTCAGCCATCCTTTCTTGGATTCCCTTTCCCTCAGCTGCTTCTTTGCATCGATGAACTTTCCATGGTGTTTCTGGCTCTCCTCGACATTCTCGAGCATCGCCCTATGGTAGTCCTCTATCTGCATCAGATTGCTCCCCATCTCCTCCTGGATCTCAGTGAGCCTGGTCTTGATCTCCTCGGGGGTTAATCCATCGGATATGGACCTCATCTTATCCATGGTGTCCCTCAACTCGTCCAGAAGCCTCCTTTCGGTCTCGATGGTAATGGCTTCGGTCTCGAGCTTCCATTCCAGGTCTCTGGAGAACTGCGAGTACATGGCCACATCCTTTCTGTGGGACTTCAGCTTCTCCTCCTTTTCCAGAAGGTCGAAGAACTCGTTCCTGAGCTCCTTGTTCCTGTCCTTCAGGGACTTCCTGCACCCTTTCAGCTTCGCCACTTCCTCGTTTATCTCGTCCCTCTTGGACTTCTCCTCGTCCTTTACCTCGTCGGCCTCCACGGGCTCGGATGCCATTTTGTTCAATTCATCGGAGAAATTCTGGACAAGTTCCGAATGCTTCCTGACGAGAGCTTCCACAATGCTTCTGCGGTCGAGGAATTCGAATCCCTCCAGGGGATCCCTGGACTCGAAGGGAGCGAATTCGGGGGTGTCCTTGCTCTCTTTCTGCTCAGCAACCTCGCTCCCCGGACCCTCTCCGGCTTTTCCGCTCGGCGAAGCAACCTCCGCATTCGCAGGCGGAGCAGGATCCTGCGGTCCGCCGGGTGAGCCGGTACTTTCAGGCGCAGTTGTTTCCTGTTCTGTTTTTTCTGGCGCATGAGTTTCTGGTTCAACCTCTGGACCTTCTTCTGCCGGGGGCAGATGTTCATTCTCGATCTCATCTTTGTTCATGGGGGGATCCGCTCCTGTTCATTCATATCCAAGCAGGTCATCGGAGTTCTCGTTCCAGTAATTATAAGGGGAATACTGCTGACTCTGTGATTCCGACATCTCGTTGAGGAGTCCCGATTGGTAATGGCCGAACCTTTCCTTGATCTGTTCCTCAGCGGACTTGCTCTTCTTCACCGCCAACTCCACATGGCGGGATGTGATCAATTCAGAGCCCTCGGCCTTTGCAATGTCGCCGGCCGCCCTGATGACGCCCCCCATGTCCCTTAATCTAAGGGTAAGGGATCTCTTCTTCCTGTCGAATCTCAGTGCTCTTCTCCTTGCTTCCTTTAAAAGTGAATCGATCCCGGTCCTGTCCACATGGGGGATCCTTCCATCCATGCGGACCTCCTGGGAAATGAACTGAACGAACTTCATCCTGTTCCGGTTGTTATCCGGCATTGTTGTCTCCACGAGCACCTCGTAACCCGAACCCGTAATCCTTGACCTGAGTGGGGATATGATATGAGGTAGGTCCTGAATGTTGCAGGCCCCCACGAATACGAAATCGCAGGGGACGCCGTCCACCTTGACGCTCGCCCCCGCACTCTGGGGATTCCTGCCGGATATGGAAAAATGCTTCTCCTGCATAGCGGTCAGAATGAACCTCTGCAGGTGCCCCAGCTGGGGGAGCTCATCTATGAAAAGGACACCCTCGTGTGCCTCGTGTATCGCCCCGGGGACGACCCTCTCATACGGAGGTGTTCCAAGCCCCTTGTGGCCGCCGTAAGGATCATGACGCACGTCTCCGAGAAGCTCCGTCTCAGAGGCCCCCGTGGCCATTATGAAGGTATTCCTCTTGAGGGGTATCAGGACCTTTTTTGGGGAGCTCTTCTCCTTCTCTCGCCTGGCTTGCAGGGCTTTCTCATCCACGACCCTTATCTTTGGACCCGACGCCTCGTAGACCACGACCTCCTCCTTTCCATCGACCAGCCGGGTCGTCTGTACCCTAGCCTTGTCCGCTCCCAGCTGGTTCAGGGTAACCTTCAGGATATCCTCTATACCCTGGAGCATATTGTTCATGTTCATGTCCACCCTGGCCACCTTGGGGGAGCTGGATGGGGTCTTATAGGCATTGCAGTTCGGGCATATGGTTTGGTCCCGGGGTGAATACGTTCCGCATTTGGAGCAGCGGTATCCCAGCTTCTCCGCAACCTCGACCGGAGCGTCCACGGGAGATATCAGATGCTCCCGGGTCAGTTTGCTCCTCTGATCCTCCTCCTCGACCTCATCCTTTGTCCGTGTCTGAATGAAGGGTCTTTCGGGGGATTCCGGATTAGAGACAACATAGACCTGGACATTGGGTGTCGGAAGATGGGCGGCCAATGCCTGGGCGATCATTGATTTGCCAGTTCCGGGAGGACCCACAAGCAGCAGATGTCTTCTCTGGTAGGCGGCAACCTTGGCCAGCCCGATAATTTCATCCTGTCCGATAACCCGGGAAAGCGGATCCGGAGGGATGATGATCTGGGACGTGTCCGACATATCGTTCAGGTCGAATCCCCTCTCCGGGTCGAGGGTGATTTCCCCATCGGTTCCTTTCCTTCCGCTTCCCTGTTTTCGTTTCGGTCTCTTCATCCTTTCACCGAACTGTCCTATGGTATTCCACTATGTGGCATCTTTCACATGTTTAGGTCGCTCTTTGAAAGTACGAGCACACCTTCAGGCTCCTTGGTGAGGTTGCCCTTTTTGGAGCCGACCAGGTACTTGACCTTCTGTTCGAAGGCGATATCCAGGAGCCTCTGTGAGATTATCCCGTCGAATACGACCGCATGTATCTCGGACGGCGGTGTTTTCAGGGTATCCGCAAGCTGCCTTACCGCCAGCTCCTGGACCACCTCGCCGTTCTCGTTCAAAAGCATCGCTTTCAAGGTCCCGGATAGGGTCTTAAGGATGTCCTTGTATCTGGTCATCTCGGCTCCCATCTGATCGGATTCCTGCTTGGGTTTGCCTGTAACCGCCTTGATGGGAGGTTTCTCCGGTGCCGGCGGCTGAACCGGTTCCTTCTGCTCCGGCTCCTTCTTCTTCTCCTGCTCCTTCTTGTACGGCTGTTCCGGCCTTAGTTCCTTCTTCTCCTCCTCGACATGCTTCTTCTCGGTCCTGGGAATGTCGAAGCGGAGATCGTTCATCTCCATGTACTGCTCCACGGGTATCTTGTTCCTGAGGGCCTTTATTATCTGCTTCTGGGTGAGCTCCTCGACCTCGAGGGATTTCGGAGCCCTGGCAACGAAATCTATCTCCGCCACCTGGAAGAGTTCCTTCAGGATGAGCTCGCCGCCCCTGTCGCCGTCGACGAAGGCTGTAACAACCTTCTCATTGGAGAGCTTCTGAATGGTGACCGGGACGTTGGTACCTCCGATGGCCACCGTGTTCTTTATACCGTACTTCAACAGGTTGATCACGTCCGATCTACCTTCCACCAGAATTATCGCATCGGATGTGTCCACATTCGGCCCCGCGGGGCATTTGTCCTCGCCGTAATTGACAACTTCATCTATCTGGACCGCCTGTCTGACCGAGTCGGTAAGGTCGAGGCCTCCGGTCTTCGTCTGGTCCAGGAGTCTGCTCAGAAGCTCCTTGGCCCTGTCCACTATCTTCTGCTTCTTCTTTATCCTGACATCGTCTATCTTTTCGATGGAGATCTTCGCCCTGCAGGGTCCGATCCTGTCGATGGTCTCCAGGGCGGCCGCGAGTATGGCGGTCTCAACCTGGTCCAGACTTGAGGGGAGCAGTACCGTCCCTTCGGATTTGCCCTTCTTCGAGTTAATATCCACTTCTATCCTGCCCATCCTCCCCGTCTTCTGGAGATCCCTGAGGTCCAGTTCATCACCGAGCAGACCTTCGGTCTGGCCGAATATGGCCCCGACCACATCGGGTTTCTCCACCACGCCGTCCGCCACAAGTTTTGCCTCTATGAGGTATTTTGTCGTTGCTGGATCGAGATTCATTTGATACACCTTCTTTTTAATTGATTTTCAGGTTGCTTCGAAAAGGTAATACCGATGACGAAGACCAGATAGGCCAAGGATCCATTCCTTCCATTTCCTCTGCGGAACCAACTCTTTTGCCCTGCCCCAAACGGAGCCGGGTTAGGATGATTGGTGATCGTGATGTGATTTTATCATGGTCCAACCCGTCAAGGTAGGTACCTTTTCAACCTTGGATGATGGATTTTCTATAAATAGGTTTCCAAGGGGTATTATATTCCTTCCATCAATGTCCAGTTTTGGAAAATATCATGTTATTGAGGCTTTGTCTGGAGTAAACCATTTATAACCGTACCGGTGATACGCAGGGGGCGCCCATGAAAAGGATAAAGGTAATCAACGAACCCACCGACCTGGTGGCACTGCTGAGGGCTATGGATTCCCCTGTGAAGAAATCCGTGTTCCAGGAAACCGCCTCCGGTTGGATCACAATAAAATCGATCGAGGAAAAGTACGGTGAGGAGGGTGTGGAGGCCCTGGCCTTTTTCGAGAAGATGAAGCTTGTCGAAACATCATGGCAGATAGACTCCCAGTTCAACAAGGAAAAGATCTATCACACATACTATGTTTCTGTCCATATCAACACGTCGGCCCAGATAACGGAGATCTCGGATGTGCTATACATTGCGGCCATGAACCAGGAGATATACGACCAGATAGAGCAGAAGGTATACGATAATGTGGGAGAGGAGGGAACGTTCTCCGGTGAGTTCGTAAAGGACCTCGACCTCACTCCCACGATGCTCAAATCCCTGGTGAAGCGGTCGGGCCGGCTTGCATACAAGGGACACAGGATAGAGCGGATCAAGGAGATGGAATGACCAGGGATCGAAGGGAGGTCGATGATGATGTTCCTTTTCCCCACATCGAGGTCCTGAGGCTGGGTCATAGACCGGAAAGGGACAAGAGGATTACCACCCACGTGGCACTGGTGTCCAGGGCATTCGGTGCAAAGGGCATTTATGTTGACAGAAAGGATTCGAAACTGGAGGAGACCATAGGCAGGGTCAACGGGGAATTCGGCTCGGATTTCTTCATCAGAACGGGTACGGGAAAGAAGGGACCGCTCGGAAGATGGGGAGGGACCATAGTCCACCTTACAATGTACGGAATGGCGCTTTCCGAAGCGGTAAGGAGGATTCCCAGGGATGAGAAGATCCTCGTTGTCGTGGGAGCCGAGAAGGTCCCCAGGGAGGTCTATGACCTCGCCCATTTCAACGTCAGCGTAACCAACCAACCCCACTCGGAGGTCTCCGCTCTCGCCATCCTGCTCGACCGGCTTGCGGAGGGGAGGGAGCTGGAGCTCGAATTTTCCGGGGGGGTGCAGAAGATCATCCCGGATTCCAGGGGAAAGACCGTCCTGTCCGGAGAGAGGAAAAGGGATGCAACTATAAAGGAACAAACGGAGGCCGATCGGGATCCAGTCCCAACCCCGGAAAAATGCATAGAACTTCTGAGGTCGATGGGGTGCTCCGAACTGGTCATAACCCACGTCAAGGCCGTTAGGGACCTTGGAATGGAAATGATCGAGACCGCCAAAAGAGAACACCCCGACAGGAACCTGGATGTGGACGAGGAACTGCTGGAGGCGGGTCTGCTCCTGCACGATCTCGGGAGGTCCGCAACTCATTCCATCCGGCATATAACCCACGGAGCCAGGATGGCAAGGGAGCTTGGCCTTGACGAAAGGATCGTCTCCATGGTCCACAATCATATCGGTGCTGGGGTCACGGCTGAGGAGGCGGCAGCCCTTGGCCTCGAAATGGAGGACCACATTCCACTGACACTTATGGAAAGGATAGTCTGCCATGCGGACAACCTTGTGGGGGAGCGCAGAAGGAGGCCGCTCTCGGCGGCAGTGGAAAAACTGAGAAGGAAAGGCGCATTCGAAGGCGCGGAGAGAATGGAGCGGCTCCATGCCATTCTGGAGGATGAGCTGGGCATAGACATCGACATGCTCGTTGCAGGTTGAACGCTTCCGCATAACATTATTTATGAGGTTGTGCGTTCCGGGGGTAGGTGTGCCAATGCAGAAGCGCAACAAGGAAAGCCTCAAGCAGGAACGGACAAGGATCAACCAGCTCATTGACGAGGAGAACAGGCGGTGCAGCAAGTGCAAGGACAAGAAGGATATCGGCTGCGAGGGGTGTTTCCACGATAAGCGTAAGAAAGCGCTTCTGAAGCGGAAGGAAGAGGTCCAGGCAGCCCTTGCCGCACAGTAAGAAACGAAGCCCGGTCAAGAGCATCGGGCAACCAATATAAACGGCAAAACGACTGGATGCTTTGAATTTCCATGTGATATAAAAAAGCAGGGAACCTATCATGAACGAATTTACCCTGGGAGAGGACAAGAGAAAGACCTCGGAACTATATGCCCTTTTAAAAAGAAGGGGATTCTTCTGGCCGTCCTACGAGATATACGGGGGTGTTGCGGGATTCTTCGACCTTGGTCATCTCGGGTCTCTCCTCAGGGAGAACGTTGAGCGCCTCTGGAAGGAGCGGTTCGTCATCCAGGAAGACTTCCTTCTGGTGGACACACCCTCAATAACACCCGAGATCGCATTCAAATGGTCCGGTCATCTGGAGAAGTTCTCCGACAACCTGACGAGATGCCTCAACTGCTCAGCTCCATTCAGGGCGGATCACCTTCTGGAGGGGATTGTCGAGAATCCGGACAGCCTGAAAATGGAGGAGCTCGGAGAAGCCCTTGATGCCCAAGGTATCAAGTGCCCAGTCTGTGGGGGGGAGATCGGACCTCCCGAAGAGTTCAACCTTATGTTCAGGACCTTTATCGGTCCCGGGGGCGAAAGGCCGGGATACCTTAGACCTGAGACCGCCCAGTCAATCTTCATGGACTTTGCTCTCCTATACCGGATGAACAGGGAGCGGATGCCATTCGGTGTGGCCCAGATAGGAAAGGGTTTCAGGAACGAGATATCGCCCCGGCAGGGAATGATGAGGCAGAGGGAGTTCCACATGGCCGAGGGAGAGTTCTTCTTCGACCCGGAGGAGAGAACCTTCAAGCCCTTTGAAAGGTACAGGAACCTGTCAGTAAATCTGGTCCCGAAGGGCTCCTCCGGAGAGACGTTGGGAATAACCCTCGGGAGTGCCGTTGAGAAAGGGCTGATCTGCTCGGAGGTACTAGCCCACTTCATGGGGGTCACCTACGGTTTTGCAGCGGACGTGGGGATACCCGGGGAGAATATGCGCTTCAGGCAGCACACGGAAACCGAGATGGC
This sequence comes from Thermoplasmatota archaeon, assembly GCA_048569615.1. GTDB lineage: Archaea > Thermoplasmatota > Penumbrarchaeia > Penumbrarchaeales > Penumbrarchaeaceae > JAYEPK01. Next base: position 85,917 of record JBLIRK010000001.1, read on the forward strand.
CCACTACGCCAGGGACTGCTGGGACCTCGAAGTGGAGACATCATACGGCTGGATCGAAATGGTGGGAATAGCCGACAGGTCCGCCTACGACCTCCGCCAGCACATGAAAGGGTCCGGACAATCCCTGACGGCGGCAAGGAGATTTGCCGAGCCGGAAAAGAGGAATGTCACCATCGTGGAGGTGGACCAGAAGGTGCTGGGGCCGATCTTCCGTGGAGATTCCAGGGAATTAGCAGACATCATCAGGGGAATGGACCCGGACCATCTGAGTGCCATAAAAGATAATGGACCTCCGCTGGAGATAGAATATTCAAAGGGAAAGGCCTCGATCCCTCCTGAAGCCGTGTCGATAAGGGTCGAGGAGAGGACGGTTTCGGGGGAGGATTACATCCCCCACATTGTGGAGCCCTCCTTCGGCATCGACAGGCTCATGGTGGCATTGCTGGAGCACGCCTACTTCGAATCCGACAGGAGCCCCATGAAGGAGGAGGTCGATGCGGAGCAGGGACCCTACAGGGTTCTGAAGCTCAGGACGAGGGTAGCTCCCATAAAATGCGGAGTGTTCCCGCTGATGAACAAGGATGAACTTCCTGAAATCGCCGGGAGGATACTTGCGGAATGCAAAAAAGCGGGCCTAACAACTTACTACGATCATTCGGGATCCATCGGCCGCAGGTATGCAAGGATGGACGAGATAGGCACTCCCTTCTCCATAACCGTCGATTACGATTCAAAGGTTGACCTCTGCGCAACGATCAGGTTCCGGGACACCGGTGAGCAGGTGCGGACCCCCATTGAAGGGATAGAGGAGATCATCCTCGATCTGGTCTCCGGAAAGAGAACGTTCGACAAGCTCGGTCCCGTTATCTAAGGGCCTTTCTCACCAAGTAGAAAGGGAGCCCAAGAACCAAACCGAACAGGCACATTATCAAACCTACGGCAACTACCCAGCCGAAGAGTCCGATGAGGAAATTGGCAACCGGGGCCTCCCAGCCTTCCAGCAGATGGTCAAGGACCAAAGCCCATCCGATGATGATGCCGAACAGGAGGAGCAGTCCGATCCAGCTGTTCCTGAAATCCTGGGATGAAGGGGCAAGTGCGGTTGTTAACGATGCCGCGAGGTAGAGATACAACAGAAACCATGGAGAGTGGTTGTCCCACAGGTTCTTTACAATCAGGTCCCATGCGCCGGACAATGTGGACACTATCATTTCCCCGACGTTCCCCGTGAAGGAATTGGTCCAGGTAAGATCGCAGTTGAAGAATGACACCTTGTCGAAAAGAAGACCGATCAGAAGAAGTACCAGCGGTATGCCGAAGAATGGCGCCATTGAAACGACGGCCTGCCCGACATACCCCCCCTTGGGAGGTCCGTGCGTGACGGAGCCTCCGTCCTTTCCTATGAGCTTCACCCTGGTTACCCTCGCACCCGTGAGCTTGCATGCCGTATAATGGCTGAGCTCGTGGACCATTATCCCCGGGGCTGCAAACACGATATAGACCCATCTTGTCAACGCATTGACCCATAACCTGTCAAGGAGATACGAAAGAAGAACGAGCCCCGCAAACCAGAAGATAATGTTTATGGCAGCTGCGAGCATTGTACCCTTAATCTGCGGTCAAAGTATTAAAAAGTACATAAAAAAAAGGGGAAGCAGATAACCTGCTTCCCCAAATCGGTCTTCCCGGTCTGTCCTCAGATCTCTTCCGGCTTGACAAAGTGCACCAGACGGATCTCCTCCCTGGAGAGCTTCTCGATGCCAACGGTGGCAAGAGCCGTGTTGATCCATTGGAGGGTATCCTCTATCTCGGGCATATCCGCAGGCAGTGTAAGCTGCCTGGAGGAAGGCTCTTCACCTACCACCATCTTCCTAGACGGGCCGGTCTGGAGCCTCGGGATGTTGTACTTGCCCGGCTCCGCGTTCTTGTCCGTGGGATCTGTGTGCCCCCGGTATTCCTGGAAGTTGTTGTGCCCGTCGGAGTCATCGTTCTCCTCGGGGTCCAGAACACCATCCATGTCGGCATCCTTTCTGTCTGCGAACATCCTTCCCTTGAAATAGTCCTTGTTGGTGGCTATGCCCGTCGGGACGTAGGTCCTCCTTCCTATTGTCTTGGAGTTGGCCCAGGGGTCCCAGGTTCCGTTCATCTCCTCGTATATGTAGCATTCCGGTTTGTCCCACATGGAGCCGTTGAACAGCTCCTCCCATCCCTTTGGAAGGGAGTCGTTGTCCTCGAAGGGCTGGGGATCGGAAATGTTGCCTATGTAATCGGTGACCCAGACTTCCCAGCCGTCCGGCATGCCATCGGAGTCGGTGTCGTATCCTCCGATTATATTGTACTCGAGGTCCCTCGGTGCGGGGGATGTCGTGATCTCGTTGATCCCGTCGTGGTCCGGATCATAACCATACCTGTATTCGTAGAGATTGATCCAGGGGAAGTAGTAGTCCACAAGCTCGTAGGAGTCCCCCGTGGCCGGTGTCCAGATGCCGAAGACGAAACCGTCGTGGTCCGCATCGAGGCACCAATCGTTGCCGTTCAGGGGATCCAGTATCCATGCGTACTTCCTCTTCTCGGGATTGTAGAGCGGGGAGCCCCTGTTCTCGTCCTGAAGCTCCCAGCCGTCCGGCATTCCGTCGCCGTCGGTGTCCCACTTGAGCGGATGGGTGCCATTCTCCCACTCCTGGACGTTGGTTAGGTCGTCGTGGTCGAAATCGTCAAGGGGATCGGAGGAAACCAGCGGATTCACTATCCAGAAATGACCTCCGTATATGAGATCGTTCCAATAATTGGTCCTGTAGATCCTGTCGTATTCCTGGATCATCTTTCTTGTCTCATCGCTCTTTATGACCTTTCCGAAGCGGTATTCCCAGCCGTCGGGGAGTCCGTCGCCGTCTGTGTCCATCTTGGTCGGATTGACCCTGTCATCGGTGGACCAGACATCTCCAAGCTCCTCGTCGGAATAGTCCCCGTCCCCGTTGGCATCGTAGTTGTCGTTCTTGTTCCAGTCTATGAGGGGGAAGAAATCCACCTTGTTCTCCAGTCCGTCCTCCATACCGTCATTGTCGGTGTCGGGGTCCTGGGGATCGGTTATCCATTCCCTGTAGTTTGGTATCCTGTGAAGCTCGTCGTAATCCGACATCTGATCGTTATCCGTATCCTTCTTGTTCGGGTCCGTTCTAACGATACCGAGCTTCGACCTCTCCCAGAGGAGGGATGTGTCGATGCCGTAGAGCTCGTCCACGTCCATCCATCCGTCCAGGTCAGTGTCAGGATTCGTAGCGTTCGTGGGGCTGAAAGTAAGGTATTCCTCGCCGTCCTCTCCCTCGTCGATCTCACCGTCTCCGTCGTCATCGAATCCGTTCGCCGGAAGCATCTCCTTGGTCCTGCCGTTCGTCTCCTCCCAGTCATCCAGATGTCTGGATGTGTTTCCTACCTGTCCGATATCGAGGGAGCCTCCGAAGTCGGCATCCGAGTCCGCCATTGTGGCGTTCGTATAATACTTGGCCGCGAATAGGGGGTCGTTGAAGTAGTTGTCGCCGACGAGCTCCCCGTAGAAACCCATCTTTAGCTCCTCTCCGTCCGTCAGTCCGTCCCCGTCCGTGTCGGGATCGTTGGGGTTCGTTGAAACGGGATAGTCGGTGGTCCCCAGGAACTCCTCTAGATTGGTCATGCCGTCTGGGATCTTGGTGAACACTATGTCCCCGGCCTCGGTGACGTTCCACCAGCCGTCGTTATCCTCGTCCGCATCGTATATCATGGGTGTTACGGTGAACACAGTGCGCTTGGAGTCAGCTATCTTGTCCTCCAGGTCCTCCCTGGTGTTGAAGGCCGGGGTCTGGGAGATTATCTTGGCATTGTAGGCCTCCCAGCCGTCCAGCATTCCGTCGCCGTCGGTGTCCGGGTTCTTGGGATCGGTTTGGAACCAGAGGTTCTCCTTGTTGGGGAAGGCATTCTCCAGATAGTTCGGGAGCCCGTCATTGTCCAGGTCCTTGAACCTGTCCGTGGAGTTCAGGGGTTTCAGGCCTGTTTCAAGCTCCCACCCGTCCCACATTCCGTCCCCGTCGGAGTCCGCCATGTAGGGACAGGTCCTGTAATCGAGGAGTCCGTCCTTGTTCCAGTCCACAGCGGATTCCGTATAGTTGACGCTGAGCTCCACGAAATCGTTGAGTATGTAGAGCTCCCCTGCAAGGGCATTGAAATGGGAGTCCGCGTCGGTATCCCACAGGAGCGGGCTGGTGTGATTCTCGTATTCTTCCTTGTTCGTCAGATCGTCCTTGGTGTAGATCTTGATCGGGGTCTTCACGCCTCCTGCCAGGGAGAAACCGTACCTGATATCAAGGTCGTAATCCGCATCATTGGGATTGAGGGGATCGATCATGTCCTGGGTCCAAGGCACCGCGAGGGCCTGTGTGAGCTGGAGTATCGATTTCTCCCCTACCACGGTGGCCTCGAGGTACTGATTGATGGACCCTTCGTAAACCGTGGTGGTTTCTCCGTCGAAGAACAGGCTCTTGAGCTCCCTGCCGTAATGGATCTCCCAGCCGTCGTCCATGCCGTCAAGATCAGTATCCCAGAGAGAGGGATTGGTGGTCACTGGCTTGTACTCCTGGGGGAGGTAGGGATTGTACCTCATATAGTCATCGAGATTGTCGTTGTCGATATTGGTGGGATCGCCCACAAGGCCGTCGGTCGGATCGTCGTAGAGATGGAAACCGCCCTTCCTGCCGATCTCCTGCCAATCCGCCGTCGGGCTGAGCTCCCCGAACATCGGATCTCCCTTCTCGAAGGTCAACGTTGTCCAGTTGAACTCCACACCCCCGACATATTCTCTGAGGTTGAAAAGCTCCTCCTCCTTGTCGATCACACCGTTGTTGTTGAAATCGAAGCCGTCCCCGTCGGGATTTCCGGACCAATCGTTGTCGTTGGGATCTATTGTCAACCTCTCGGTTATCGGATTGGGTCTTGAATAGAGAGCTTCCCATCCGTCCTCCATGCCGTCATGGTCCGTGTCAGGTTGACGCCAGTCGGTCCCGTAGATGTAGTTCTCCTCTATATCGGAGAGCTTATCCGGCCAAGCAATAGGTTCTTCATTGATCATTCTTATGTCGGAATCCGATTTCGGCACGCCCTCCGGTGTTGCCTTTGCATCCTGCCATGGGCTGCTCTCTTCGAGAGCCGATCCTTCCTTGTCAGTAAGGAAGTAGATCGCCACAAGGCCCCAGAGGGTGGCGTTTATCAGAACGACCGTGATGATCACCACCTTCACAATATCCAACTTGTCAAAGAAATTCGTCGATGCCATCTAGTCGCCTCCACGGATAAATGGTCGGCAGTAGGTTAACGCCATGTTATGACCACTTCTATATTAAACCTTTTGGACACTGGACCAGCCGATTATCGCCCTAGAGTTACTCATCGGCTCATCCATTTCCTATTCCACAGTCATAATGGCAACTATTTAACTCTATTTCTCACATGCGCCGGTTGGTTCCCGATGATGTGGCCTTATACGTCAGGAAGGTCGGGGACCGGAGGGAGACCCGATGATTTGGCGTCATGAACCTCCGTCCCGACACCCGAAACTTGATCAGCTGCTTCCCCCACACCCGTATCTTCCTCAACGGTGGGTTCGAGGGAAGCATCCCCTCGGTATTCCGGATCCAATTCCGGAGGTTCGCTGACTTCCCCACCATCGGCCATGTACTGGTCCGATGCATAAAGGTCAAGGCCGGGTTGAGACTGTTCCGGCTCGGGTGGAAGGACCTGACCGGCCTCGCCGTAGACCGGATCGTACTCTCCGGGCCACTGATCATCTGGGAAGGATTCCTGTCCGGAGGCCGGTGTATCGGGATAGTATTGCTCCTGATAGGCTTCTCCGGGATAGTACTGCTGGTCCTGATAGCCCTCTGCAGGGGGAAGTGTCGGGATACCCGGTTGGGGAAGCTGGGATTGGGAATCAACCGAAAGGGAATCATACTGAGCCGGATACGCCGGAGCGGCTGCGACGGGAACCGCTTCCCTCTTGGGACGATTCCTCACATAGAGGATGACAAAGGCAGCGATGGAAGCCAAGGCGAAGAACACGGCTGCCGCGGCGAATATCCAGAGCAGGAAGTTCAGGTCCTTTTTGGGATCGGTCGGATGCGATCCAGGCAGATAAGGATCATAGCCCTTTTCCACCTCCTCTCCGTCCTTCCAACCGTCCCCGTCAGTATCTGGATTGAAAGGATTGAGGTAAAACCCAGTTCTTTCGAAGTGGTCATGCTCCTGTTTGTTGGTCAAGCCGTCGTTGTCCGGATCGAGGTCCGCATCCAAGGGATCCGAGGGGTCCAGTCCGAACCTCAACTCCCATACATCCATCATACCGTCCTTGTCCAGGTCCGGGTCAGGAGGAGGGGCGACAACGGTCACGATGAGGATCCTCTCATCCGAGAATGTCTCGCCGTCGGTCACCTTCAACGTAACGGTATAGGCCCCTCCCCGAGGGAAGGTATGGACGATGTCCTTCATGTCGATCCCGCTCTCCGATCCAGTTCCGTCCCCGAAATCCCAGATATAGGTCAGTATGTCATCCTGATCCTCATCGTATGCTTCGACGGTATGGAAGATCACGGTGAGGTTCCCGTCCTCCTGCTCCAGGTTGATATCGAATACCTCCGGGGGATCGTTGGCGTTGTCGATCGTAATGTGGCAGATACCCCAGTCCGCTTCTCCGTCCAGGTCAACGATCGTGATATTGATGTCCCACTCACCGTTCATTGCCTCGCTTGTGGCTTGGAGGACGAGACGCCCTATCGTCTGATCGAAATCGATCGAAGAGGAAGGTGTGTTCCCTTCGAGTTCCCCCAGATCATAGATGAATGTGACAATATCCCCGGAATCCATGTCCGGGTCCCCGAAGGTCGGGACTATATAGATGTACTCTCCCTCGATCGTCGATTTCTCCCTGGGCACCTTTATCCAAGGAGGATCGTTAACATTGCTGACGGCATAGACCAGGTCAAAGCTGTCCATCCCGCCCTGGGAATCCGTAACCGTCACCGTTGCTGTGAAGCCGGGAACATCTGCATCGGATGTCACGAACCACATATCGCCGGAGGTCTCGTTGAAATCGAAGTTGATCCCCCTCCGGGGATCGCTCAGCACCTCCTCAATGTTCCAGTGAAAGAGAAGTGTGTCATCCTTGTCAACATCCTGGGCCACCACGGACACCTCCACCATTTCGCCCTGATCGACATCATATTCGAAGTTCTCGTCCCATTCCCTTACCGGGGAGGAATCAATGTACTTCAGATAAGGGTCGTCATTTTCCGGAGCGACGTTGATGAAGAGGTCTATCTCCGCGAATTTCGCGAAATGCTCATTGGGACCGTCGGTGGCGTTCAGACGGAAGGCAAAGAGACCGTTGACATCCGGTTTGGGGGTTATGAACAGCTTGTAAACGGGAATCCCCCCTTCACCTTCGTCGCGGATCGCAAGATGAATATTCTCATCATTATAATCCATTCGGACCGTTCCGTCCGGATACTTCAATCCGAAATTCAGCACGGTGTCCAAATTTGGATCGGTGAAGAGTTCACCCAGTGTGAGGACATAGGGATCGGAGTCCTCCTGCAGCTCTATTATGGTTCCCTCACCGACCTCAGATTGCGGAGCTAGGTTATCGTCAACGTACGGGCCCATGAACATTCCTACTCCGCTTTCATCCTTAAGGGCCCAGTCCTTGCCATCGAACGCCGAGAAATTGAATGTATGATCGAAGTCCTTTCCCACCTGATAACCGGGGACGTCTATCCCGTACCTGACCCCGGCCACGTGATCGCTCCCCTCATCCGGCATTGGCATGAGCTTCTGGAAATGCTCACCGTCGAGCCATACGCCGATATAGGAGGGCGTCTCGTTCTGGAGGTCGTAATATTCGACGGAGAATGTGAAGGTCTCCGCACTGGTACCCTTGATGGGGTCCACCTTTCCATTTTTCAGGACGGGTCTATTGTTGGGTATCCTGGCAAAGAGGTTCGTCGAAACGCTCAGTGAAGCAGATCCCCATCTTGACCCGTATGTGACCTGTCCATTCGGACTGATGACAAAGGTTTGGATCATGAATCCGATGTACATTTCGGTGCAGTTTCTCTCAAGACTGAGGGAAAATGGACTGGGATTGCACCCGGCGTTGATGAAGTTCGTTCTTGAAGCAGACGCTATCCTGTATTTCTGCATCGGCTGAAAGTTGCCGGGCGAAGACCTGGTGTCCCACTTCACCCATACATCGATCTCCACCCCCCAGTCGTTTGTACCGTCGTTGTAATCGGGATTTAGGTTGCCCAGGGAAATGACCATATCCAGAGCCGTCGGGTGGATCTGGTGAGGAGCAGTCACGTGGTACCAGTCGAAGAGGTCCTCGTGGGTGGTCAAGCCTCCTGTGAAACCGCTTTCTCCCCTGTTGATCTCCACAGCCCCTGCCTCGTTGTTCGTGTTATCAGCGGGGTTGACGAAGGAGGTTTGGACAGTGAAGTTATATTCCATCTTTCCGGAGAAAGTGGCAGGGTCCAAAGCCCTGACCATAAAACCGTAAACGCCTGAGTATGACGCGTGTATATGGATCGGTGAATAGGTCATGAATATAGGATACCATATGTCAAGGGAAAGGGATAGACCGTCGGGATCAGGGGACTTGGCATGGTTGTTGTCGGGGTAAAAACCCCAGAACCATCCAACAAAGGCATCGTAGTCATCCGATGCGTTTATGTAAGTCGGTGTGACCTCTATCCTCTCCACGGGACCCGAACCGCCCGTTAGCCGGAAGTAGTAGAAATCCATATCCGATCCCGAGGAAAGGTTGCCATGGAGCTCCATGGTGCTGTTCTGGGATATCGGGAGGGCATCTGCCTGGGCCCAGTTGTTATTGGCTTCGGTCTCCTGGAAGTAGGATCTGGTGGGTGAGGGGGATCCGTCGGCCTGGACCCCGTCCGGAGACAACTTCCCCGGCCCTGCTTCCCCCTGAAATGGAAATACAGGCAAAGTCAGGACTATTAAGAGCAGAAGCGTGGGAAGCAGTCTGTGTCTCAGCATGTGCGTACACTCCGGTTGCTGGAATGCCTAATAGAAAGTACTTAAATAAATTTATTTTGATATAATGCGGCAACACCTGTGGAGATCAGGGAGAGGTCCTCGTAAGGGTCCGGGGGAAGGGTATCGCATCCTTTATGTTATCTAGAGAGCAGAGCCAGGCTATCAGCCTCTCCACACCCAGTCCGTACCCGGAATGGGGCACGGATCCGTATCTTCTGAGGTCGAGATACCATTCGTAGTTCTCCACCGATTCCCCCTCTTTTTTCAGGGCTTCCTTGAGGGATCCTATGCTTATGTCCCTCTCGGAGCCTCCGATGAGCTCACCATATCCCTGCGGAGCGAGCATGTCGAAACACTTCGCCACGGGTCCGGGTGCATCCGCTCCTTCCTCGACAGGTTTGTAGAATGCCATTACCTCCTTGGGGTACTGGATGACGACGACGGGGGTGTCGTGGAATTCCATGAGCTTCTCCTCCTCTATTGTCCTGAGGTCCTTCCCCCATTCTATTTCCATACCTCCCTTTTCCTTAAGAATTGCCAGTGCTTCCGTATAGGTGATGACGGGCCATTCTTTTTCAAGGAGGGCTTCCAGCCGACCCGGATCGCTCTCGAGTATCAGGAGCTCCTCAATGTTCTCCTCCAGCACCCTCCTGATGATGTACTTCACCTCCTGGATCGCCACCTCCACGGCCTCCCTGTATCCCATCCATGCGGCCTCCATCTCCGCCATCCAGAATTCGCTGAGGTGCCTGGAGGTCTTGGATTTCTCTGCCCTGAACGTGGGTGATACATCGTACACCTTCTCGAGGGAGAAAACAGCTGCCTCCGCGTACAACTGCCATGATTGGGTGAGATATAGCTTTCTGTCGTAGTACTTGACCTCGAACAGGGTCGCCCCCCCCTCCACAGCATTAGGAGTGAATATGGGTGGTGTGAATTCGTGATATCCCCTAGATCTGAAGAACTCATGTATGGCTCCCGTTACGGTTGACCTGATCTTCAGTATGGCGTTCATCTTCCTGGACCTCAGCCACAGATGCCTGTTGTCCCTGAGGAATTCCTCTGACTGGTCCTTGGTTATGGGAAACCTTTCGGCAGCCGATACTGCCTCCACGCTCGTCAGATGGACCTCGAAACCTCCGGGCGCCCTTTCGTCTATGTTGACCTTGCCCTTGACCGTTATGGAAGATTCTATGTTCAAACCCTTTGCACTAGAAAACGCATCATCCCCGAGGTCATCTTTGGATCCGACACACTGGACAACACCCGTTGAATCCCGGAGCACGATGAATAGCATCCGGTTGCTCCCCCTTATCCTGTATATCCACCCCCGGAGAGCTACCTCAACTCCCTGGTATCCGGGATCCTTTAACTCCCTTATAGTTCGGAAATCACCGTCCATCTCGAAATCACCCCTTGGGGTAAATCCCGACAGCGGAGCTACTTTTTAACTTTTTATGGAGCCGCAGGTTAATAGAAGCTCCTATGACCTCTCCCCCGAAGGGGGCTTGACCCTTCTGGGCTTCCTCCCTTTCTCGGAAATCCGAACCGCCTGCTTTCCGGTCCTTTTATCAGTCATCAGGACCGCCTCCTTCCTGGGTCGGCTCCTGTGTTCAGGTCCCTCCCTTCGATCCGAAGGAGGATGTTGCCCTTCCGATGATATCGTGCTCCGCATCCTTATCACCAGCATGTAAATGAAAATCCCTGCCAGGGCGATTATGAATAATGTGAGTATGAGATAGATCGGCCAGTTGGAATCCTTCTTCCCATCTCCCGGTTTATCGGTGGGTTCGATATAAACTGAGATCCAGATCGAATCCGTTGCATTGTTCCCGGAAGCGTCCTCGGCCATGACCTCCAATGTGTAGATACCCTTCTCCAGCTGGATATACACGTACCAGGACTCCAGACCGGCCACTTCCATCCAGGGGCCTTCCTCCACCCGGATCAGGACCGAGGCAACCTCATCGTTGTCAAGGGCCGCACCCTCCACCTTTATCGTACCCGCCGGATGGCTGGAGTTGGAGCGCGGCGATGATATCCAGACAACGGGTGGCTCCGTATCCTCTTCCGCAGGCGCTTGGAGTTCATAGAGGATCTGACCCATCAGCACGTTGCCTGCTTTATCGGTCACCTCCAGATCGAATATGTTCTGACCGTCTTCCAGGGTAACAACCCATGTCCACTCCTCGTTTGTGGAGATCACCTGATAGGTTCCGTCATCGGTCCTGCCCATCACCTTTTCGATACCGCTCTCGTCGAACACCTCTCCCCTTATCTCCAGAATGGGATTCGTGACCTTCGACCCGCTGGCGGGCATGATGGATACGAACGACGGCTTGACCGTATCGAGCATCACGGTCCAGTTGACCACCGCCTGGTTGTTCAGATCGTCCTTGGAGATGAACACGATCGTGTTCTCCCCCTCGTACAGCTCCAGCTCAACCTGGAAAGCACCCCCTGCGGCAGGAACGATCAGGTTGTTGACAAGGAGGGTCGATCCCGGGTCCGTGGTTCCCCTGATGGTCACGACGGGACTGTTTGTCAACGTCGGGGCATTGGTGATCGAGAGCGAGGGTGGTGTTGTGTCTCTGATAACCCGGAGATGCTTTATCGACCTTGTTCCCGTCCGGTCCTGAGCGGTTATCCTTATGGTATTTTCTCCTTCCCTGTCCAGGGAGATCTCGGTCTCGAACCTTCCGTTGTCCAGTTCGACCTCCGCACCGTTCACGGTCAACAGGACGGTATCCTGGTCCGTGGATCCCATGACCATGATCGACCTCTCGTTAGTCCTAGTCCGGTCAAGGGGTGAAAAGAGCAGTATCGTCGGCGGGGATGTGTCCCTGAATGCGGTGATGAACTCGTTAACGCTGTTCCCAGCCCTGTCAACGGCTGTTATCATTACCTCGTTCCTTCCCTCTTCGAGGGGATAACTGTAGATGAAGCTCCCATCTACGTTATGGACCTCGACCTCGCCGATATATATCTTGGAATCGATACTGCATGTTCCTTCTATTAAAAGGTTTGATTGATTCGTGTAAAATGGAGATTCCGGAGATGTGACAGTGATCACCGGAAGCACCGTATCTATCCCGAAGGTACGGTTCAGGACGCCGTATTTGCCGTCATCGTTCTTTGCCACCATCATAAACCTGTGCTGGCCATCCGGAAGGTTCAAGCTTCGCAGCGGTATTGAGAAAGTATTTCCCGCTGGTATATTCAGATCGGGGCTGCCATCGATGGAAAGCCAAAGATCGGTGATCGGTCGGGAGTCCTCCACCCTGCCGGTGAGATGGAGATCGTTCGTCGGAAGCCACATGCCTTCCTCAGGGTAATCAATTATTACCTCTGGCTGTGTGATAATGACGTGGATCTCCACCGCATATCCCCTTGATGGGTCGAAATCCTTGTATCTCTCGCCTCCATCATACATAACCGAGAGATTCAGGGGATTTGTCGGGTGGGATCCCGTAACGTTGAACACTATTGTGGGAAGCCTGATGTCATAGATACCTCCATTCTGGTCGGTAAGGCCGTGAAAGACCAGTTTCTCATCCCTGTCCCTTATGTCAACATCCGCACCCGGAGCAGGAGCTCTGTCATTGGTAAGGACGAGGACATCGTACCTGACCAGGCTGACCACAGTGGCCAGGGGATCCTCCACCATTACATCCCTGAAGGTGGTGTTCAGGAGCTCCAATCGTGTTGGCCCGGCGGATGGAGCTTCCACCGCCATCATATCCCCACCAGTTGGTGAAGGGCTCGAATCAGAGACGAATGCCGCGGTGGAGTTGAAGCTGCATGAGACAATGCCCTGTGAGGCCAATATCGAATGCCGGACCTTGACGTTCGATAGACGGGCCTGGATGGAATACATGACCTCGCCGAATGAAGCAGCGCTCAGGTTCAATGCAGAACCATCAAGGTGGATACCCGCTTCCTGGCATTGGGTTATGTTGATTATGGATGCGTTCATGACGGAGTTTTCGACGAGCATAGCGCCGCAGTGCTCCATCATGGATATGTTCGATCCCTGCACATTGATTCTCGAACCGTTACCGACGATCCCGCAGTAACCCTCGAGAATCTCGCTATTCACAATCTGAACCAGGCCCGATTCCGAGTAGAGGCCGCTCTGCCAAAGCTCTTCCGAGAATACGCCGCAACCCCGGATCGTCGAGGAGGTGATCGTAACGGTGGTGCTTCTATTGGCCCTGAAGACGAACCTGCTATCGTCCATGGTTGAGATGGAGCTGCCGTTCCTCAGGACAAGGACCGCCCCGTCATGTACAGTTATCAGTTTCAGATCATGAAATGTCGAATTGATGGTGAGGTCCGTTCCGTCAAGAATCAGCGTACCGAAAATGGAAAGATTTCCGTGGAGATGGATCGTCTCGGAGGAATATGTCTCGGTGGATGTCACGGTGTGATTGCCCGTCCATTCTATCAGGATCGGTGCATCCTTGGCCGATCCGGGGTCTCCGCCTTCCGCTTCAAGACCATCAAAGGTCAGAAGCGGAAGCACAAGGAGAGCGGACAACAACAGCACTTTCATTATTTTTAAGCCCCTTTCCCACGCCATGGGGAGGGAAGGGCAAGAGACGATTTATAATTTTCAATTGGGGTCGGGCTCCTCTACTTGAGGAGCGGGTTGATCATCTCCTCCGGCATATTGTCCAGTATCCACTTCTCCCTCCGCTGTCCCTTCCTGCTCCCTGGAGCCCATCTCCTCCGGCAACGGAGGCTGCTGGCCGTTTCCCTGGACCTCGTTGTTGACGTCAGGGGAGCTTTCCGGAGGCTCCTGTGCCTCCAGATCCTGTCCTGGTTCTTCATCATCGAAGAGATCTCCCAGCTTGTCGACCTCCGTATCCTGTGGTCCTTCCGGAGCGGCAGTTTCAGGCACCTGATCGGCCTCCTCCCCGTTTTCTTCGCTGATATCTCCCTGCGGCTGCTCCTCGATCGGATCATTCTGCGCCTGCACCTCCTGGGGCAGCCCGGCATATGCCTCCGCAGGGGGAATTAGGGGTTGGCTTTCAATGGGCGCGGGGGACATCGGCATGGCTTCCATGGGGAAAAACTGCTGATCCATCTGGTACTGGAACTGCCCACCTGCGATCAGCGGGCCTCCCTTCTTCATTGCCTGGCCAAGGTACTCGTAGGTTGTGAGCGAATGAGAGCTGTACATCTTCGCATACTGCTCGGGGGTGAAATAGTAAACCGCACCGTCGATATCCTTGAAGACGTAGAACACCGGCTGCTCCGAACTGAAGAACGATGTCGAATCCCTCAGCCTCCTTCTGATGAAGAAGAAACCCAGAACGAGCAATCCTATGACGATCAGAACCAAGAAGAACACCAGAAGTATCATGAGAAGGCTTGAATCTTCCTCAGTGGAAGCGTTTCGGACATCATATACTATCCTCATTTCTATGGTAGTGTTTGCCTCATCTTTAAGGTCATCACCATCCATCTTCTCGTTGAAGAAGAGTATGGTCATCTGGGCATCCTTGTTGTTCTTGTATTCTTTTACATGCCTCACTGTGAAGTTGCTATGGTAGGCGGCAAACTGCTCAACATCCTCCAATCTGGGGGTCCCGTAAACCCTGGAAGATTCGATTATGAACATCTGGATGGGTCTTTCCGCGATCGAAGGATTGTTCTTGTAAACGATCTCGAGCTCGAGAACATCCCCCTTCTCATCGAAATCCTTCAGCTCGAACCACATCGGAACGCCGTAAGGGACCTCGAAAGGTAGATCCTCTTTGTCGGCAGATGCAAGAACACAGAAGAATGGAAGGACGAGGACCAGTGCCAAGGAGACCAAGGCGGCAGCCCTATTACTTGAACATCTCAATATGGAGCACCCCTGGGATAAGAGACCCGACTTCACTTATCCAGATATTGATATATAAAATCAACGAGAAATTGAAGTGTTAATTGATAGCTGGACAAATTCTAGGGCCCGGACCGTGATTATTCCCTTCCGAAGAAGCCCCTCAGGACGGGGTGCATTTCCATCATCTGCTCCTTGCCTATCTCCTCATAGAGCCTGATGATTATACCCACCGTAAGGAGCACTCCCGTACCGGAAGTGCTTCCCACCGTTCCTATCATATCGGCCAGGGCCGCAAGCAGTCCCACGAAGGCTCCCGATATGACCGTTACGGTGGGGATGTATCTGTTGAGAACCTTTTTGAGGACCCTCGGGTCCCTTCTGAAACCCGGGATCCTCATCCCTGAGTTCTGGATCTGTTTAGCCACGGCTTCGGGTCCCATATTGGTTGTCTCTATCCAGAATTTTGCGAAAAGTACGGAGCCCACCGTCATAAGACCCACGTAAATAATGATATGGAAAAGGACCTGCCACCAGGTGTGGTCTCCCACGTAGCCCTGGTATCTGTCCCAGTTGATGATCGGAAGCAGCCAGCTTTCTATGCCGTTGACCCTCGAAACATACCAGGCGATCCCGCCGGCCGGATTAGTGGAGCCGGAATCGTAGAACCCGAGCCTCCAGTTGTTGCCTATTATCGGTATCTGGGAGAGCTTGTCGTGGTTCCAGAGAAGAAGGCTGATCATGTTGACGTTGGCGAGCAGGGCCGACATCAGTATGACGGGGATGTTGGAGGCGTAGATGAGCCTTATCGGATATCTGCCCCTTGCTCCCCTTGCCCGGGCATGGGAGAGCGGAAGCTCGATCTGGGTGGATTCCGCATAGGCGACTATGAAGAATATCACGATGGTTGACAGCAGTGCCACTATCGGGTTCGGGGGACTCAGGAATATTGTCTCGAAGCCTCCGGCTGTCAGGTCCCTCAGACCTCCGCTCATGTTCTCAAGGATGTACCACGTCTTTGGGAGGGCTCCTGCGGGAACATCGGCGGGAGTGCTTACAGGGAAATTGTAATTGGCGGCTGTTTCCGGACCCAGAGGTATCCATGAAAGGGTCCCCTGGAATATGGATTGGGAAACGCCCGCGGCGATGAACATCGATATGCCGGAGCCTATACCCCATTTTGAGACGACCTCGTCCATAAGGAAGACGAGATACGATCCGAACACCAGCTGGCCGATGATAACGATCTTCGCCCAGCCGGGGCCTATGTCTCCCATCCATCCGTTGGCAGAGGGTGTGAGGTATCCGTACACCTGGGGTATGGCCTCGACGAAGATCATGACCATGACAAGGACCTTCTGAACACCCTGATATACGGCCTTGTCCTCGGCCTTCTGCAGGTCCAGGTTGATTATCTTGGCCCCGGTGAAGAGCTGCATGATGATGGACCCTGTGACTATCGGTCCGATACCGAGATGCATCAGGGAGCCGTTCGAGCCAGCAAGGATCGCCCTGAACTGGGAGAAGATATCAAGGCTTCCCGGTGTGAGGCCGTACAGCGTAACGTTGCTCAGGAAGAAATACAGGACGAGGATCACGAATGTCCAGAGCATCTTCGTCCTGAACCTGACGTGCCCCTCGGGCTTCTTGATGGCCGGCCATCTGTCGACTATGGGCTTCAGGCCGTAGAGCTTGCTCTCCTCTCCGGAATATGTGACCATCATCCCTATGAGGAAGAAACAGATGGCAAGACCCAGGGCTATAAGCAGGAACAGTGAGAGCTCACTGGCGTTCCCGAGATCGGTGTCCCTCCACTGCCAGAAATACAAGGCGACCATGGTGGCAATGTAAACTAGGACCACCCAGACGGCTCTTCTGTAGTCGCGTTCGATCGCCATGGTTAAACACCGGTTCCCGGGAACTGGACGAATTGCACCCCAATAACCGTTCTTCTATTAAAAGATTAAAGAGGTGGCCTTCCGTTCCTTATCAGCTCTCCATTATAGTTACTGTTCCGCCAGCCGCTTCCACCTTCTCGACGGCCTTCTGCGAAGCGGCGGGTGCGAGCACATGGACCTTCAGATCACCGATCGAGCCCCCGCCGAGCAGTTTGGTGCAGCCCAGCTTCTTGAGGTCGATGTCGTATCCTTCCCCCTTCTTCTTGGCAGCTCCTTCCTGGACCATGGAGCCGATATTCTCCCTGATGGTGGAAAGGTTGATCACGATATCCGCCCCTACCACAGATTGGGGCCTCTTGAAGCCGTGCCTGCCGAAGTAATCCTTGCCGTAGAATTTGATGATGTGCATGTACCTGTGTTTGTGGTTTCCGGCCATTCCCCTTCCCCCTCTCTTTCCTGCTCCTCTCCTGGCCTTGATACCGTGTCCGTGGGTTTTCTTACCCCTCATCTTCTGCGTCTTCTTGTCCGGCATGATTAACACCTCAGATCATCCTCTTGAGGAGACCATTTATCTCCTTTCCCCTGTAACCGAGGGCTCCGCCCATGGTGTAGGATCTCTTGATACCCTCGTAACCTCCTTTGTTCGGGGGGGAGAGCCTGAAAAGGGGATTCAATCCCTCTATCTTCCTGTGGTCGAACTTGCCTTCCGATACGGCTGAGGAAAGCTCCTTCAGGTCCTTGAACGGCGTATTTTTCTTCACGAAGGAATCATCCAGACGACCGCTTCCGCCGAGCTCTGCCCTCTCCTTGAGAAGGGTTTCCATGGATTCGGGATCAACCTCTCCCCAGGTGACATAGTCCTTGGCCTTCCTCAGCATCCCAGCATACTCGGGTGTTTCAGGTATCACCACGCAGTGGTTCACCCTGTTGAGCCTGAGCAGCCGGAGCGTTTCCTTTATGTCCGGCTTCATCCTGATGCCTCCCCTGACCCTTACGACTGCGAATGTCACTGGGGCTCACCTCCGATATCTTCCACAGGCGGAGGGGTCTGGACCATCTCCCTTCCGGCCAGGTGCCTTAGCTCAAGCCTCTTGCCGGGCTGGACCTTCACGAGGTTGGTCTGGAGCAGTGCATCCATGACAGCCTTCGCATTGTTGACCGTCGTCTTTGTCTGTCCCCTGGAGAAACCCCATGCATCCTTGACACCGGCGAGCTTAAGGATCTTCTTCGAAACGTCACCCACCGCAAGTCCAACACCCCTCGGTGCGGGTCTTAGTGTTACCTCCGTCGATCCTGATTTCCCTTCGACCTTGAAGGGAAGGCTGTGGGGGGTCATGCATCCGCATTCCCAGGATCCGCAGCCGCGGATGAGTTCGACCATGTTGAGCTTGGCATTGTCTATGGCCTTCTTGATGGTTGGCCCAACCTCCTTCCCCCTGGCGGATCCCAGACCCACATAGCCGTTGCTGTTCCCGACAACAACGGTGATGGAGAACCTGGTCCTCCTGCCCGAGTCCGTCATCCTCTGGACCATGTTCACCTTCAGCACCTCGTCCACGAGGTCCTCGCCCATCAGGTGATCCACGATCTGCGGCTCCCTTAAGGGATAATCGCTCTTTAGGGCCTGGGAGAGCGAGGTGATCTTGCCGGATTTTACAAGCTGACCCAGTTTCGTATTGGGAGTCCAATCTCCTTCGTCCCTGCGGTCCCTGGAGGGTAAATGGCTTTTCTTTGTTATCTTGGGGCGCCTTCCCTTTTCGGTGTCGTCCTCCGTATCCACCGCCTCATCATCTTCAGGGTCCTCCGGGATGTCAACTGCGACCTCCTCATTGGACTCCTCTTTCTCTTCCTCCTCTTCGGAAGATCTGACCTTCTTCTTCTCTTCCTCGCTCATGATCTCACATCTCCAGGATCTTGTTCTTCATGGCCTGAAAGGCTTCCTTGAAACCTTCGTTCTCATTGTTCTCACCCTCGATCCTTTCATCCTCAGGGAAGATACCTTCGCCATGGGGGACCTGAAGTCCGGCATCCAGCATGCCCTTGAGCGCTGCAAACACCCTGCTTCCCTTCGTTGGCTCGTTGAGGCCTATGTCCAAAACGGCCTCCTCTATCTCCGCCTTGGATGCCTTGACGCCCGCAATCAATCCAACCAGATAGGATGCTGGTATATCCTTGAGGGAATGCTCCCATCCCATCTTCTTGAGATCAGTGCTGGCTGCCTGGACAAGCACCCTGTCCCCTGCCTCATCGTACTTTATCAGCTGGACCTTGGTCCCGGTATTGCTCTTCCTGACAACCGCCCTCGGCAATCCTGATTTCAGCAACCGCAACCTCGCCCTGTAATCGGTCTTACCCTCCCTTCGTCTCCTGAAGGGAACGTGATATCTTGGACCTTGTGCCATATCACTTCACCTCCTTCCTTTCGGGAAGCTTGATGAAAGCCTTCTCTGTCTCCATATGGGACCTCAGATGAGAGATGGACCTGAATATTCCGCCGGAGGCATGCCGGTAATAGTACCTGTATGTCTCGGATGAGATGTTCCCATCCTTCCGGTACTCCCTCAGCGTCCGCCTGATGGGGCGGATGGTCTGGATCCACCTTCTCTTCTTGGGGAAGCGTGCGTATTTGCTTCCTTTCCTGGACCCGTGGCCCTTTCTCTTGTTCACCTCTTTCTGCCTTATCCTAGCCTTGAAGCGTCCGTTCGATATTCCGTTTATCTGCCTGGCCTTGATCACGCCTTCCTTTATCAGGTGTTTCACATCTCCCCTTGTCACCGCCTCGGAGATATCCTCAAGGTTGTTGGGGTTCATGTAAACCCTGTTGACGCCGCACTTCATGATCTCTGCGGCCATTCTCTTCTGGTTGCTGACATCCATCACAGAACCCCCCTGTTCAAAACCCTGATCCCCTTTGCATCAGCGGCCTCGATTATCTCCCTGCGCTTCCGGGTTCCCACGGTTGAGCCTATCCTTGCCGCCTGGAGCTTAGGATCGATGGCTTCCAGCTCGTTTGCGGTGTGTACCAGGACCTCGACGAAGCCCGAAGGATGATATCCCCTGACCCCTGAGGGTTTACCGAATCCTATCCTGACCTTGGGGGTCCTGTATTTCAGGTTCTTCCTCATCTTGTTTGTGACCGCCCTGGGTCTTCTCCAGTTCGTTCCAAGCCTCTTGTAACGGAACCACTCGCCTCTCTTGAAATCCGGCTGTTTATCGCTCCTTTCCTGTCTCTTCTCCAGGAGTTCCTTGGTCGCCTTTTCAAGCTTGGGCTTGACCTTCTTCCTTTTAGAGGAGGCTTGCTCCTTGGTCTCGACCTCGGGCTCCTCCTTGGCTTCCTTGACCTTCTTGGTCTGCTTCTCTTCCTTGGGCATCAATTACCACCCCTGTTGACGAGGTAGATCCCATCCTGAAAGACCCTGGGGTCGTATCCCTTGACCACCGTCGCCTTTTCGATATTCGCTGCGGTCTGACCGACCTTTTCCTTGTCTATACCCTGGAGGGTGATCGTGTCCCCGGATATCTTCGCCGTCACGCCTTCTATTATCTTGGCTTTCCTGGGGTAACGCTCTCCCAGGAAGTTCTCAATGACAAGATCGCTTCCCTTTACGGACGTCTTAATTGGAAAATGGGAGAAAATTATCCTCATCTTGTACTCGAAGCCTTCGGTAACACCGGCCACCATGTTCTTGATATGGGCCGCCCATGTTCCGCATAGGCCCAGCTCAGCCCTCTTCGGCTTGCTGCAATGGATGACTACCTTCTCCTTTTCCAATTTGACCTTCACCCTCGGATGAACAAAGGTTCGCTCCAGCTCACCCTTCGGACCTTTGACCGTGAAGAGGCTTTCCTTATGAGCTATCTTCACCCCTGAGGGTATCTCCACTTCCCTTGTGACCTTATCCATACCGGCCATATCCTTCACCTCAGTAAACGTAGGCGAGAAGCCTCCCGCCTGTATGGAGCTCCTTTGCTTTCCCGTTGGTTATCACTCCCTTGGTCGTCGTCAGGATAAGGACTCCGAAATTCTGGGCAGGCAGATACCTTGCCTCGTACCCTTCCATATCGGCTCTCCTGATCGCGAACCTGGGCTTGATGACCCCGCAATCGTTGATATTCCCGTTCAGGGAGACCCTGAACCATCCGGCCCTGCCGTCCTCGTTGTACTCGAACTGCTTGATGTAGCCGTTCTCTTGTATGACCTTGAGAACGCGACCAACGAGCTTTGAGGCCGGTCTGACAATGCATTCGCTCTTTCCGGCTCTCTCGGCGTTCTTCATTGTGGAAAGTGCGTCTGATAATGGATCGTTCTGCATGTCTGAACCTCCTCATGAATACTTCTTGAACCCTATCTCGGGAGCTATCTCCCTGAAACACTGTCTGCAGAGGTGCATTCCGTTCCTGCGGATCAAGCCCCTCTTCCTTCCGCATCTATGGCATCCGACCTTCCTTCCGAAGGTCTTCTTCACTGGTTCTGCTGACATTATTCCAACACCTCCACTTCGAAGGTTTTGGCCACCCAATCCCTGGCCTCCTCCTTTGTTACCCTGTGGGAATGAGGGATGTGTCCAGGGGACCTCTTCCTCCTGACGACCCTCCTTCCAGCCCGGGTCAGGACGACGGATATGTCCAATCCGAATACACCGATATCAGGGTTATACTTCATTCCCTCGAAGTCCGTGTAATCTGAAATTCCGAAGGAGAAATTTCCCTCGGGATCGAAGGAATAACCCATGATCCTGTTCTCCTTGACCCAGAATGCCCTCTTGAGGAATTCTGAGGCGTCCTCGTTGCGTAAAGTGACCTTGCACCCGATGGGCATCCCCTTTCGGATACCAAGGTCCTTGTTGGTGTGGGTCGAGAGTGTCTGGGTGGAATTCTTGGAGGTCAGAAGCTCTATTACCTTCTGAGCTCTGGAAAGCTTCTCACCGGCCTCTCCGACGCCTATGTTGATAACCACTTTCTCGATCCTGATATCCCTCATGGGATTGGATCCTGACTCACCGCTCATATTATGGACACCTCCGCCATTTCAAGTTCCGAGGTCTCCTTGCCAACCATGAAGACGTAGTCGACTATCGTGTTGAAGCCCTCCTGGAATTCAACGATAACGGGCATGGGATTCCTCGTCTTCTCGATCTTTTTTATCCTGCAGATCGTTCCAATGTGGGCACCTCCCGTAAGCATGGCCAGGGAGTCCTCCTCGAAGGGGAACCTTGCGAGAATCTTCTGGTCCGGCAGGGATATCTTCAGAACGTCTCCGGTCCTGTACTCATCCTTTGCCAGAAGAATGTTCCTTCCATCATGGAGATTGATCTGGGTCTTGCCGCCCCTTACAACAGTCTTGTTCATTATCCTGACCAGCTTCCATTTCGACTCTGCGTCAGGTATCTTTCTCAGAGCTATCTTCCCCCTCGGATTGAGGAGCACCCGGTAATTATGTCCCAGTTTGGGGATCGATATCACGTCCATGAGACCGACTGGATGCTTGTAGCTGATCCTTACCTTTCCATCGACCTGGACCTCCCGGTTCCCGAGTATCTTCCTCACCTCGGAGGAGGTGTTTCCCAAATGCAGGATGTCCCTTAGAGCCACCATCAATGGTATTGACTGTTCGGTTGGATGAGGGCCGGGGCTCGGCTTCACGGCCCAGACATTCGTCTTCTTCTCGATGGTCCATGATCTCGGGGACGCATATCTTTTCAGATGTTTCGAATTCTTGGTCATTTCTCTCCCTCCCTCACTCCTCCGACAGGCTCCTGAACTTCTCCCTTCTTGCGGGATCGGACAGGTCCACCTTAGTGACCATAAGGTTCGATGGATCGAACCATATGGAAACTTCCTTGTTGTCCGCCTTCATGATCAGGGCTTTCTCAACCGCCACCTTTCTCCTCTTAAGGTCAACCTTGGCCACTTTTCCCTCGTGCCCCTGTCTGGATCCTCTTACGACCTTCACGGTATCCCCAGTTCGTATGGTGATCCTCTTGATGCCGGTATTCCCATACTTCGAAGGATCAAGTGGGGACCTCAGCTCCTTGCTCCTCTGGTGAAGAGGGGCCTTGGCCCTTGTCTTGTGCTGTTTTCTGGGTTTGCTTGATCTAGCTTCCATTGGTCAACCTCCTATACTATGGTCGAGGCCGTTGCGGCTATCCTGGAGAACCTTTCGGCCGCCTCCTTTGCTACCGGACCCTTGATGTCGGACCCTTTGGTCTCCCCGGTCTTCGTTGTGAGAACAACCGCATTGTCCTCGAAGGATACCATCGTCCCGTCAGGCCTCCTGAAGGGTCTTTTCTGGCGGACGATGACGGCGGGGAACAGCTGCTTTCTAAGCTCTGGTGTTCCCTTCTTAACGCTTACAATGACCAGGTCGCCGATACCGGCGGAAGGGACTCTTTTCTTAGTTCCATGGTATTTCAGTACCTGGACGATCTCGACGATCTTGGCACCGGTGTTGTCCACGCAGTGTAACCTGGAGCCTACGAGAAGGCCTCTGGTCTGATTACCGGCCAATCCCTTCATCTCAGATCCTCCCCAGAACAACCATGGAAGTGCTCTTTGAGAGCGGCCTGCATTCCATTATCCTGACCATGTCTCCCGTTTCCACATCCAAACAGGGTGGGAGATGGGCAAGGAACCTGGACGATCTCTTCTCGTACCTCTGGTACTTTTTGATATAGTGCCTGCGCTCCCTCATGACCACAACGGTCCTTTCCATCTTCCTGGACACCACCTGAACATCAAAGGAGAATCCCCTGACGGGAAGGGTCCCGTGGAAGGGACAGTTCGGATCGTCGCACTCCCTCTCCGGGAGTGTTATGTCAACTCCTATGTCCCTTGTCTTGGATTTCTTGGGCGCCCTTTTTGCCTTTACTGTTTTTGCAGGGGCCGCCGATACCTTCTTCTTGACCGGCATCGTCTTCTTGGCCTGCACAGTGTCTATCTCCGCAGCGGATTCTGTCTTCTTAGTGACCTTCTTGGCCTCGGAAGCCTTGGGCTGCTTCTTCTCCTCCACTGCAGGTTCCTTCTTTTTGGTTTCCATACCTTCCACCTTGCCTGATTTGATCTTGATTCTCTATTGAGGGACCGTCTCTTCATTTACCAGATCTTCCTTGCCTATCCTCTTCTTCTCCATCTTCTTCGTCCTGTCCTCCGGACGGTGGATGAGCTCTTCACCATCCAGCAATACCCATTGGCTGCCCGCATCGGACCTGACATGGTAATGGAACCTGGCTCCTTTTTTCGGTACCCTCCTTTCACTATCTTCGCTCCTGATAACGAACGTGTTCCGGGTCTCGTCGATGATAATCCCCCGGACACCGACCATGGTCGGGTCCGTGTGATGTTTCACGACCACTTCTCCACCGATTAGTTCCCTTTTGTACACGTCCATTACAGGATCCAGCATTCTTTTCCTCATTCACCTCACTCAGATATGTTCGTGTATCCCTTCTCCTTTAGTGCCTCGATGGACTTCTTCTTGTGGTCTCCCTGAAGTTCGATTATCCCGTCCTTGACGGTTCCGCCGGCAGCGCATTTGTTCTTCAGGAACCTCGCGAGTTCGTCCAGGTCTATGTCCGAGGGGTCTATGCCAGATATTATGGTCACAACCTTTCCGTATCTCCTCTTCGCAGTGGTTATACGGATGTCCTGCTGCTCCCTAGCAATATCCTCGCAGGCGCAGAGCTCCTTCGGGAGACCACAGACACTGCAAATCTCTCCCATTAGATCTCTCCCTCCTCCCTCATGATGGTTGCAAGTCTTGCAATATTCTTCCTGAGGGCTTTGATCTTTCCGGGACTGGGCGGAGCACCGCCCATGGCGGCCACTCCCCGCTCCCTCATGAGCTCGTCCCGGAGTTCCTTCATCTTCAACTTCCTGTCGTTGGGCTTCATCGCCCTGATCTCATCGCTTCGCAGGAGGGACATGTTCACTCACCATCCTTCTCTGCGCTATCATCCGCGGAAGAAGCTTCCTTGGAAGCACTCTCGGTTCCTGCTGGGGCTTCCGAGGTTTCCTCTCTAACATCCCCCGCGGGAGCCTTCTCCTTGGCTGGTTCTGCCTTCTGTTCCCCGGGAGCTTCATCCTTTTCAGAAGGCTCGCCGTCCTTCTCCTCGGAGTCCTCAAGGGGTTCTTCCTCGTCTTCGGAAGCCTTCCTCCTCTCCTCCTTCTTCTGCTTCCTCTTGGACTTGGTCTTCCTGGCTTCTTCCTTGTCGACCTCGGGAACCTCATCGACGGTCTCTTCATCTTCGGTCCTCTGAGCCTCCTCTTGGGGGGCTTCCACGGGGACTTCTCCTCCCTTGATATCGGCGATATCGCCGAGGTCGGGGAGCTCCTTTATGATGATCTCGTCGGGTAGGTGGGCGTCCTTCCTCATGATGTCAACGGAAACGCCTATGAGTCCGAGCTTCTTCTTGGCTATGGCGTAACCCCTATCCATTGTCGTTAAGGCGGGCTCTCCGCAGAACTTTATATGGCCCCATTTGAACTTCTCCGTCCGGTGCCTCTGACCTGTCAGCTTGCCGCAGAGCTTGACCTGGCAGCCCTTGACATCTGCATCGATGATCCGTCTGAGAGTGGAGTGGCCGGCTCTCCTGAAATGCCATCCCCTCTCGAGGGCAAGCGCCAGTTTCTGTGCCATGATCTGGGGGTTGGAGGCCGAATCCCTGCACTCCTGTACCTCGATCTGCGGGTTGTCGAACCCGTACTTCTCGGATACCACCCTCGTCAGGTCCTTTATCTTGCCACCCTTCCTGCCGATCACCATTCCGGGTCTCTCCACGATAAGTGTGACCCTGGTTCCCATGGGTGTTCTCTGGATATCTATACCGCCGAATCCCGCCATCTCGGTCTCCTTCATGAAGTACTCCTTCAGGAGGACCCTCCGGATGTTCTCGGCTACGAACTTTCTCTCACTGGCCATATTCGCCCTCCCTTTCTTCCAGGATTATCTCGATGTTCACGGTCTGTGTATCCCAGTCCGTTGCCCTTCCGTGTGCTCTGGGCATCCATCCCTTGTACACCCTTCCTCTGTGGGATGCGATGTGCTTGATGAAAAGAGAGTCGGTGTTGAGGCCGCTGTATTCGGCATTCGACTCGCAGTCCTCGAGGAGTTTGAGGATGGCTTTGGCCGCCTTCTGCGGATATCTGCCGGGGCCGAAACCTTTACCTTTCCTATGGGATACCTTCTTGATATGCCTCTTGAACGCAAGGGGCCGTTTCAGATCTATTACGTCCTTGAGCACCTTCTTGGCCGACTGGAGCCCCATTCCCCTGATCTCCCTGCATATCTCCACCGAATGCTTGGGGGAGATGTTCACCTCCAGGGCCTGGGCCCTGGCGGTTACGTCCGGATCCGATTCCATGGAATATCTCATGTTGACACCTCACTTCAGCGGCATGTACTTGGAGGACCTCGTTGCTCCAACTCCAACACCCGTGTGCTTGACCTGCTTCCGGGTGAGTGCGAACTCCCCCGTGAGATGACCTATCATCTCGGGGGTAACCCTTACCTCCACGAAGCCTTTCCCGTCGTGGATGGCGATCTTCCTGTTGACCATGTTTGGAAGGATAACCAGTTCCCTGGAATGGGTCTTTATCATGTCATCGCCCCTCTCCAACCTTCGGAAGAATTTAGAGTTCTTCTCCTGCATCCCTCTCTTAAGGGACCTTCTGGACCTTGCAGGGAGCAGCTCTGCGAACTCATCAATTGACATGGACTGAAGCTCCTCCAGGGTTTTGCCCCTGTACAAGAATTCCTTCTTCTTCTTGGCGGCTATCCTGCCCTTCAGCTTCCTTGATTTCCTTCTTGCGGCCTTGGCTGTCGTTTTTCCCCTTGCCATCTATTCACCCCCCCTTTTTCTTCTTAATTTTCTTCTGTGGACTGAGCCTTCCCACTTTCTGGCCCGGAGGAGCATTTCTGGATACGGTGTTGGGTCCGCCAACGTGTTGATGTCCGCCGCCTCCGTGCGGATGGTTCACCGGGCTCATTGCCACGCCGGATACCCTGGGCCAGATCCTTGCCTTGCTCCTGAGGGAATGATATTTGTTCCCTGCCTTGGCAAATGGCTGGTCCGGCCTGCCGCCACCACCGACCATGCCTATTATTGCACGGCACTGTCCCGACAGGCTCTTGAAGCTCCCGGACGGAAGCTGTATCGTTACCTCGCGTCCCCTTGAAACTACTATTGCCGAGGAGCCGCCGGCCTTGACGAACTTGCCCCCGTCCATGGGCATCCCCTCCACGTGGTATATCGGGGTTCCCTCGGGGATCTCCCTCAAAGGCAGGATGTTCCCGATCTTGATGGGCGCGTCCTCTCCCATGAGAACTTCTTGGCCCACCTTGAGACCTTCCGGGGCCAGAAGATATCTTACTCTCCCATCGTTCCAAAGTGTCTTGGCCATGGGAGCTGTATGACCCGGATCGTGAACGAGGTCCACGACCCTTGCCCTTCCGGCCTTAAGCTTCGGAAGAACGGCCGGCGTGAGATGGCGGTGGCTGGGGGACCTGTAAACGGGAGTCCCCTTCCCCCTCCTTCTTGTGATGATTCTCTTACCCATCTTCTTTCACCCCTAGAATATTCCTATCCTCATGCCGACATCCTCGGCGCTGTACCCCTCGGAAAGTTTTATTATGGCCTGCTTTCCGAACCTTGTATGCTTTACGTTCACCTGCTCGACCTTGACCTCGAAGAGGTTCTCGAAGGCAGCCTTTATCTCGGGTTTTGTGGAACCCTCCTTGACCACGAACATAAGCGAATTGTGGTTCTCCATAAGGTTCAGGGTCTTCTCTGTAACATATGGATGGAGAAGGATCGAATGAGGCATTTTCTCGATCACTGTCCTTCACCTCCCATTGTCTCGAGAGCTTTCTTTGAAAACACTACAAGCCTCCCTGGGTCGCCGCCTGGGGCTAGCAGCTCGGTGTTTATGTTTCCCGGTGAAGCTATGTTCACTCCGGGGAGGTTCCTTGCTCCTGTTATTACCGGGGAGCCGTTTGACACCACAAGGAGGATCGATCGGGGCTGCCTGAACCTTCGCCCTCTCATCTTTCCCCTGCCTGCCCTGATGTGCCTTCCATCTATTGCCCTCCGGATATCGAGGTCCAATCCAAGGGACGACAGCATGGACATCACGTCGGCTGTCCTTTCCATTCCCTCGATGCCGTCCTCGACAACGACCGGCAGGGTGATCCCTTCCTTGAACTTGTGCCCCCTGGACCTTACCCTCTCCTCATCGGATGTGGCGGCAAGGGCGGAGGCTACGGCAAGCTGCTTCTCCTTCCTGTTTATCTTCTTCTCGAAGGAATGCTCCGGCCTCGGAGGATGTGCCCGTCTTCCACCAACATTATTGGGAGATTCGGCTCCCTTCCGACCCTGGGTCAACCTCTGCACCCTGGCAACACCTCTTCCTTTACCCCAGGTGGAGACAGCGTGCCTCATGCCCGCCACCTTGGATGGTCCGTAACTCTGCCTTCTGTTGGCCTGGGCGGACACGACGGCTCTCCTGATAAGGTCAGGTCTGAAAGGTGTGTGGAATACCGGCGGAAGGTCAACCTTTCCCTTGACCTTACCATCGGTTCCGTAAAGATTCACCTGCGGTGATCCCTTGGGGGCCTTTGCTGGTTTCGATCCTGCTGCTTTCTTTGCTGGCATCTATTCCACCTCACTTCCCCTGCTTCGATGATGTGCTTATAAATGTCAGGTCAGGTGTTCTGACCTCCACATGCCCGTGGAGCCTGACGGGATCCCTGAACCTGATAAGCCTTTTCGTCGGCCCCGGTATGGAGCCGTGTATCAGCACGTAGCTGTTCTCTATAGGTCCGTAGTGGAGGAAACCTCCCTTCACGTTGATCTCTGAGGGATCCTTGCCCACTTTCAATATCCTCTTGTTGTACTCGGTACGCTTGTGATAACCCATCTGTCCCGAATTGGGGACCGTTGACATTATCCATGCGGGATGCCACGGACCCTGGGTTCCGAGCATCCTTCTGTGCTTCGAGTTCTTATGGGTGAGAAGCTTCACGCCGAACCTCTTATTCAATCCCTGGAAACCCTTTCCCTTGGTGACAGCTATTATATCCACCATAGCTCCCTCCACCTGGAACTCGGAGAAGGGTATCTCCTTTCCAAGGAGGTCCTTGGCATACTTTATCCTCTGCTCTAAGGTGCCACCGCCAACGTTTATCTCCATTATCTCGGGCTTCTTGCTGGGAACGCCTTTCACCGAAACGGGCAGCGTATGAACAACAAGGCGAACCTCCTCGGCATCGGTCTTCTCCAGTCCCTTGAGCTGGGGTTTCTCAGCCTTCTTCGGGACGGGCAGCCTCCTTATCAGGTTCTTGTCGATCTTGTCTGACCATATTTCCTTGGTTGTCCTCATGCCGTAGGCATCTCTATCGTAAAGCCTGATTCCAGCAACCTTAAGCGGCGGGACCTCAACGACTGTGACAGGTATCTGCACCTCCTGTCCTGATGTCGTGGATGTGGGCCTGTAATCCACTACAAAGGCATGCGTCATACCGGCCTTGTATCCTGCGAAGCCCTGAATTTTTGGTTCGGAACCGCCTTCCGGCCAGTTCTTGATGGTCGGATACTGCCTACCAGACCTCTTCCTAGGACTGTGGGCTACCGAACCTCTCCTTGGTTTGTGCGCTTTTCCCATTTCATCCCTCCGGGACCTTTTCTACACATCGGGGCCTAGGGCTACGCCTGCAATGAGGCAGGGAACATAACCCAAGCTCCTTAACCTGTCCAGCCGTAACGTTTTGGCGGGTCCAGAAATGGCTCGTGAGAGCCGGTCGCCCGCATGCAGGGTCCCGATGGGTTGCCCTTGACGTTTGGCTGGAGGGCCTCATATTGCTTGTAGCGACCGCCCATACAAGAAGTATTATAAAAAGGTTTCTAACCAGGACAGTGTTCCAGTTAGACCAGTGAACGAAAAATGTGATATCAATGAATTTGAGGTTAACGGGGTGATCACGCACTTACCGCATCGTTAAGGTCCTTCATCAGTGCCTTAACATCCATTCCATGCGCCAATGCACCCTGCTCGATCGTCTCGAAACTCGCCATGGCGCATCCAAGGCATCCCAGTCCGTGCTGTATGAAGATCGGGATCAGGTCAGGGTGTTTCTGTATGACCTCTGCTATGGACATGTCCTTGGTAATGGTATCAGTCATTTTTACACCGGAAGCGACATTTCGGGATCGGTTAAAAACCTTTGCCCTTGATTTTGAGTGTTTCGACCATCTGTAAAGATTAATTATCATGATGCCATCTCAGGGGCGGTGAGCTGTTGCCCGTCATAAATATGGACATTTCGGACCTGGAGAAACTTGTGGGTCCCGGTTTCGACCTGGAGCGGTTTTCGGCCGAGATCCCCATGATAGGCGCCAGTGTTGAGAAGATCCAGGGAAGCGAGATCTCAGTGGAATTCTTTCCGGACAGGCCGGACCTATTCTGCATTGAGGGAGCCGCCAGGTCCTACAGGGATCTTATGTCCGTCAAGCGCGGCTCACACTTGGAAAAATTCAGGATCGGTGGTGATTCGGGAATCGTTCTGGATGTGGATCCCTCCCTCGAGGGTATCAGGCCCGTGATAGGTGCTGCATTTATCACCGGCGTCCAGATCGACGAACCGACACTCATATCCATAATGAACCTCCAGGAGAAGCTGCATATTACGGTAGGTAGAAAGAGACGGAAGGTTGCCATAGGGATCCACGATGCAGATCCCATCAAGCCTCCATTCAAATTCTGGGCGGCAAAACCGGAAGAGGTGGAATTCGTTCCCCTGCAGAAGGAAGGACTCTGGAACCTTGACCGAATTCTGAAAGAGCACGAGAAGGGGGTGGACTATGCATGGGTGCTGGAAGGGTACGACAGATATCCCATCATCACTGATGCGAGGGACGAGGTTCTCTCATTCCCCCCCATAATAAACGGAGAGCTCACAAAGGTCTCCGAGGATACGAGGAGCATATTCGTAGATTGCACCGGATGGGACCTTAACGCCGTGAGTCTTTCGGTCAATATTGTATGCTCCCAGCTTATGGAAAGGGGAGGCAGGCTTCACTCGGTGAAAGTGGAATATCCCGACGATCCATATTTCAAGAAAATGGGATTGACCACATCATCATGGCCCCACTTCGAATGGATCAGGGGAGAGCTGGACCTTGAATGGTCGGCAGGTTGGCTGGGCATCTCCCCCAAAGCCGATGAGATTGCGGGAGCCCTTAAAAGGATGGGTTACGAGAAGATCTCCTTCTCTGGGAATAGGATGGAATGTCTGATACCCCCTTGGAGGGGGGACATCCTTCACCAGGCGGACATAGCAGAGGACCTTGCCATCGGTTACGGTTTCCAACGCTTCAAGGGCTGTTCGCCTGCAACCTATATGACCG
Organism: Thermoplasmatota archaeon; assembly: GCA_048569615.1. Classification (GTDB taxonomy): domain Archaea; phylum Thermoplasmatota; class Penumbrarchaeia; order Penumbrarchaeales; family Penumbrarchaeaceae; genus JAYEPK01. The sequence continues at coordinate 117,119 of JBLIRK010000001.1, forward strand.
GTTCCGAGAGGTCCATCACGACATTGAAGAGGAGCCTCAGGGAATCCCTTGTCGGGCTCGGTTTCCTCGAGGTCACAACGATCTCGCTCTCCAATGAGGGTTCGCAGTTCGGCCTCATGGACCGGGAAGAGGTGGAGCACTTAAGGATCAGGAATCCAACTACCACAGAACACACCATGATGAGGATGTCCGCGCTCCCGTCCCTTCTTGGACTCCTCAGGTCCAACAAGCACCGCGATCTGCCCCAGAGGATCTTCGAGATAGCGGACGTGATGGTGGAGAACCGCAACAGGGTCCTTATCTCGGGGACAGTAATGGACAACAAGGCATCGTTCACGATGATAAAGGGCATAGTCCAGAAGCTGCTCTCCGACCTCGAGCTCCCGTACCTGCTGGACAAGGCTAACATTGGGTGTTACATAAAGGGAAGGGGAGCAGGAATGTTCATTGAAGATCAAGAAACGGGCTCGACACCATTTCCCGAACTGAGGGAGAACGGGCTAATACCCCTCGGCCATTTCGGAGAGGCCCATCCAAGGATGCTTTCGGAAATGGAGCTGCCAGCACCCGTGGCAGCTTTCGAACTCGACCTCGATCTGATAAGCAAACGATCGTCGTGATATCACGCAACCCCTTCATCCGGTAGTGGTTTTACATATGAACTGAGAATTTAACATGTTAGGCTTTTTTAACTGATAAAGACATGATTAATGGCACAAAACCAGGAAAAGTACATAACTCAAATCCAACAATCATATTTCGGCATCTGCAGGAATCGATACCGCAGAGACATTGGATCTCATATAGGAGGGAGCATCTGTGAGAACTGAAACGGCTGGATTGGCCATTTTAACGGCTTTGATGTTCATCGGCACATTGCTAGTTTTCGCACCTTATGCATCTGCATGCAATACTAGCAATATTTCCGTCAGCAACGGGACGAGCTTCACGCTGGTGTACGGTCCCGACGGCAACAACGGGGATTCCACGAGATATGTGGACTATCCAACGACCACCGATGTTGAAAGAGGGGGCACTCATTATTTCAAGTTCAAGATAAGCTTCAGCCCCGGTTGCGGAAGCAATTACGAATGCATGTTCAAGACTCATTACAAACCCGACGGGTGGACCGTCAGGATCAAGGACAATACGACAGGGGTCGGAAAAGCCGTAGGAACCGATATAGACGGAGTGGTCATGGGATCCGTTACCACCTCGAAAGAAGGCTTTTCGGGGACGGTAACATACTTCTGCGACGTGATAGTGACCGTTTCGGACAGTGCTCCCCTGGGCACGACCGGTAACTATGTCCAGATCGAGGTTTATTCCGAAGATACGGCCTGCAACGACGAGGACCATATCTATGTGAAGCTCAAATTCCAGGTCGTGGAGCCCCATGATCCTCCCAAGCTAACCGTCAGCTCCCCCACCCCCGACCAGGAGTTCTCCCAAACCGTCGATATCGCCTGGACTGCGACAGATACCGAGACACCGGCGGAAGATATAAAGATCGCGATACTTTACAAATTGAGAACAGCAGAGGAATGGACCACCGGAGCTTCCGGACTGGAGAACACGGGGTCCTATTCCTGGGACTGCTCGGATCTGGAGGATGGTGATTACTATCTAAAGGTCAAGGCGTTCGATACGGGGTACCCGAGGAAATTCGCCCAGAAGGACATACCTATCATCATCAACAATCCGAACAGACCCTCAGTAGAAATAACATCACCGTCTCCTGAAGGGTCCGAAGTGTTCAAAGAATTCATGTATATCAATTGGACCGCCACCGATGAGGAGGAGGATGACAGCAACCTGCTAATCGACCTGTATTACAGATATGAAGGAGTCATCGAATGGTTCCTCATCGCCGAGGACGAGCCGAACGACGGGACGTACCTGCTGGAACTGAGCCCGGAGAACTTCACGGACCGGCCTGATTACCGATTCAAGGTTACCGCCGAGGATTCGGACGGCATGATAGGAGAATGCACCTCCACATACAAGCATACGATTAACAATCTCGACGGACCTGTCATCCTGAAGCTCTATCCGACCGGAGGTCAGACGTTCTCGGGCAAGATGGTCATATACTGGCAGGCCGAGGACCCCGACGGCGATGACCTGACCATCACCATCGAGCTCTCGAAGGATGCGGGAGAGACATGGATGGTCCTCACAGATGAAATGTCGAACTGCGGCACTTGCTCATATCCTGTGCAGACCACCGATTACCCGGATGGGGAGCAGTACATGATCCGACTTTCGGCCTCGGACGGGACCGCATCCGGCTACAAGATGTCCGAATGCTTCACAATATTCAACAACGATCTCCCGACGATCGTTATAACCAGCCCGAAGGAGGGCACACCGCTTTCGGGAGAAACACAGATAGCATGGGAATCCAATGACATGGAATCCGCCAACGAGGACATGACCGTCAACGTTTACTACAAGCTCGGATTCAGCTCGTGGCTCTTCATCCTGACCGATTCACCGGACGTAGGCTACTGCGAGTGGAACACTCTGGCCTTCGAGGATGGCATGTATGCCATAAAGGTCGAGGTATTCGACGAGCATGGCGGGTCATGTATGTCAGAGGTCGTGGAAGGCATAGAGTTATTCAATCCCGATGCCCCCGAGCTCGACGTGGAAAGACCCATTGACGGACAGACCTTGACCGGTATGATTGCGGTTCAATGGTCCGTGGTGGACCCTGATGAGGGGGATGAGGTCACATTATCTGCCTATTACTCATCAGACGGAGAGGTATGGACCAAGATAGATGAAGGAATAACGGGTAATGGTTACACCTGGGACACGAACACTGTCCCGGACGGTGAATACGATCTGAAGATAGTTGCAAGCGACGGAATGCTCGAAACCGAATACATAATATACGGATTGACGGTGAAGAACTACATCAATCATTCACCTACCGCCACTATAGATTATCCGAATCTCCTCGACTTCCTATCGGGTGTCGCGACCATCAGGTGGACCGCGGAGGACGAGAACATCGAGGACGTTCTCACTGTCACACTTTATTGGTCCAAGGACCTGACCAACTACTATGATATCGCGGCTGCGATCGGGAACACCGGCTCCTACGATTGGGATACCACCCTTCTTGACGACGGAGAATATACACTGAAATTGACAGTCAAGGACGGTATGGGTGGTGAGATATCTGTGATCTCCGAAAGGTTCCGCATCAAGAACAACGATGATATCGTCGATCCTACAGACGATGATGACGACAGCATGGACAAGGGCGGTTCAGACAAGGGAAAAAGCTCGAATACGCTGATTTTAGCCGCAGTGATCATCGCAGGAGTGGTACTGTTGCTCCTCATTGTGATGGGGGTCTTGCTCTTCCTGCGGGCCAAGAAAGCATCCGATGAGAACGATCCATTGAAACAGCCGCTCCCTGGTATGAACGCTCCCGCGCTTCAACAGGGATCGACAACGACCCAGCTCCCGCCTCCCTCGATGTACCAGCGTCCACCCGGACTGCCTCCCACACAACCATAATAAGTTATCATTGCACTGAACCAACAACGCGGATGGTAGCTCGATGGTCATCGCAGCAGGCATGGACATAGGTGCCATAACGGTCAAGACCATGATTGTAGATGAAGGAAGGATCAGATCAACCTCTATCTTCGAGACCGGCGTTTCCCCCCTCAAGACCGCCACAGAGTCACTCCAATCCGCACTTGAGAACGCCTCCCTGTCCTATCAGGACCTATCATGCATCGTGACAACAGGTCACGGAAGGAACAAGGTCCCCTTCTCAAACCTGACCAGATCGGAGATCTCCTCGATAGCCAGGGGAGCGAGGATCGTTGATCCCAAACCTAAGATAATCGTTGACCTCGGTGGCCAGGGGATTAGGGTCATCAGACTGGAAGAGGACGGTTCGGTCGATCGGTTCGTTAACAATGACAAGTGTTCGGCCGGGACCGGATGTTTCCTAGACACGCTCGCCTTTGCACTGGGCGTCAGATTGGATGACCTCGGAGACCTGTCGAAGATGTCGAACTCTCCGAGCTGCATGTCAACGAAATGCACCATCTTCGCCGAATCGGAAATGGTATCCCTTGTCGCCAGAGGCACGTCTAAGGAGGACATAATAGCCGGACTCCACCAATCGGTGGCCCAGAAGGTGGAGGGACTCGTGAAAAGCATCGGCCCCGAAGGAGAGATACTCTTCTGCGGAGGAGTGGCCAGGAACTCCGGGGTCGTTGAGGAGATGAGGAAGGTCTTCGGAAGCCGTTTGAGGATACCGCAATATCCCCAACTCGTTACGGTCCTGGGCGCGGCCGTTTACGGATTGGAGTTCCGGGGGGGCCTGATGCAATGACAATAACCGCCGGCATCGACATAGGCTCCACCTATGTCAAGGTGGTCGTGATGGCCGATGGAAAGAGGCTTGGATATGATGTGCAGCCAACCGGAGCTTACCCTGATGACGCAGCCAAACTTGCACTGCGTAACGCCCTTTCCCTAAATGGAATGTCCCCGGATGAGATCGATCTGACAGTATCCACCGGTTATGGAAGAAGGATCGCGTCCTTCGCCGATGAAAACATCTCCGAGATCTCAGCCAACGCAAGAGGATCGAAATTCATCGGTCAGAGTTATGGTATCCGAACGATCATAGACATAGGCGGCCAGGATACGAAGGTCATATCACTGGATACGGACTGCAACATGGTGAACTTCGCCATGAACGACAAGTGCGCCGCGGGAACTGGTAGATTCCTTGAAATGCTGGCCAAGGTCCTCGATGTCCCGTTGGATCAAATGGGGAAGCTTTCACTGGTATCCAAGCAACCTGTGGAGATCACAACCACTTGCCTTGTCTTTGCCAAATCCGAGGTAGCCGCTCTCCTTGCCGAGGGTGTGGCCAGAGAGGACTTGATACAGGGCATCCATACGGCCATCGCAAAACGTTTGATAGTGATGGCGAGGAAGGTGGGAATCAAGGAAAAGGTCTTCTTCGACGGAGGGCCGGCCAGGAATATCGGTATGGTCGAGACCTTCCGCAGGGAGCTCAACATGGAGGTTGTCGTCCCGGAGATCCCGCAGATCGTGACCGCCACGGGTGCTGCTATCCTTGCCTCCGAGATCCTTTCTTCCGGAGGCGCGAAAGATGTGGGGCCTTTCATGAAGAAGACGACGTAGATCGGACAAATTTAGCAGGATGGCAAATCATGAACACAACCACGACCAATAATAAAGAAGGAACGGTCGAAGCAGAAAAGGCCCAGCTGCCCCCATTCGATCCAAATACAATCATTCTCGAGAAGAAGATGAGGTCTCTCACTGAATATCTCAGAGTAAGGAACGGGGCCCTGGCATCAATGGGATACTTCTACGAGATGGCTGAAGGCCTATATTCAACGAGAAAAGAAGAATTGAGCGCGTTCAAGGGAAAAGGCGGCAAGGTTGTCGGGATAATGTGCAATTTCGTTCCCGAAGAGCTCATTCTGGCAGCTGGAGCTGTTCCCGTCAGATTGGCCTTCGGTTACTCCGATACCATCCTCGCGGCAGAGGAATACCTTCCAAGGAACTTCTGCCCGCTCCTCAAATCAAGCTTCGGGACCTTTCTCAAGAACAATCCACTCTTCACCCTTTGTGACGTCGTCATCATTCCTACAAGCTGTGATGGAAAGAAGAAGATGGGTGAGCTCATTTCTCCTTTCAAACAGGTCTGGGTCCTGGAGGTCCCCCATTGTACCAATACGACGCAAGGACGGGACCTATGGCTCAGGGAGGTCAAGCTCTTATCGAAGAGGCTGACAAAACTGACAGGCAGATGGATCACACGGCCAAGGCTCTCCAAAGCAATAACCGTGGTGAACAGAAAAAGAGCGATGGTCCGAAGGCTCTACGAGACGAGGAAGAAGGATCCATCTATTTGGGGAAGGGATGCTCTCCTTGTCACTTCGATCTCCTATTTCGACGATGTCCAGCGGTGGACATTAAAAACGGAGGAGCTGTGCGCAGAGGTTGAGTCCAGGCAGCCCCTCGTCTCAGCAGATGTCCCCCGGATAATGATCACCGGGAGCCCTTTAGTCGCGCCTACTTGGAAGGTACCAATCATCATAGAGGAATCCGGGGGCATCGTGGTTACTGATGATCTCTGCACAGGTACCAAAGGATACTGGGACCCGGTTGAGAGGAACTTCTTCGCTTCCGACCAGTTCATTTCAATAGCGGACCGATACCTGATGAACACCTGCGCTTGCTTTACCCCCAACACACCGAGGGAGGTCAGGCTCAAGCATTTCGTCGAGGATTGGAGGATCGATGGTGTAGTCTACCATGTGAGCCAGGCCTGCCACACCTACGGAATGGAGCAGAGAAGGATCAACCAGGAAATGGAGAGGCTGAGTGTGCCCGTCCTGAACATTGAAACGGATTTCTCCCAGGAGGACGTGGAGCAGATAAGGACCCGCATCGAGGCCTTCCTGGAACTCATCGTTGCTAAGAAGAGGAGGAGCAGACAGTCGGATGGGAAAGATGCTCGATCGCTACCTGGTGGGGGGATAAAAGGATTCCTCCCGGCCGGTGGTTTCCCCATCCACGAACAGCCAGCGGGAAAGCGTTTCGAGGGAAGGGATGGTCAAAAGCTCGATTCCAAAAAACTCGAGCCCCCGGGAGGATGAGATATGAGATGGTGTCCAAGGGGTCCAGGCAGATACCTCAAGATGGGGCATATACCGGCTGTAATGCTGATCCTGCCTGTGCTACTTGTCACCCTAATTAACATCGAAGCTCCCGGTCCTGGAAGAAGCTCGGCTGCCCAGGTCATCACTACCGATTATCCGTCCTACGGTGAGAACGTGATAGAGCTGATGGGCGACGATGAAAAGGTCATCGGTAAGGGGGTATGGGGCAACATCACCCTCACCGGGCATTCCCGTCTCAAGGTCCTAGGAACCGTGGAGATCAATGGTATGATCAAGATATCGGAGAACGCTACCATGGATATTGCGAACGCCGTGGTAAACGTGGTCCCTCCGCCCATAGGAAGGGATGACAATGTCATCAGGATCTGGGACGGGGGGAAGATGATTGTCCAGAAAGGATCCGAGCTAACAGTTTATCCGCAGCCCATAACGAAGGAGGTCAGGATGGAAAGGAACAATGCATCCTTCATCGAGCTGGATGATAACGCCGCGTTCACCGTAACGGATTCGATTTTCACGGCATACTTGCCGGGTGATGCTGTTCCGGAGGAGGAAAGGGTGACCGGCGGAACGATCCTTGTTACCGGTTATGCCACATTTTCCTCCTTCAATTCGGAGCTTAATGCCTTCCTGAACTATTCCCTCTGGGATGACGATACCACTGTATCGGTCATCCTTGAGAGATGGTTCTGGATGTCCTCCCAGAGGTATGGGACCATCCATGTGGAGAATTCCACCGTAACTCTGCATGAACCGGGTCAGACCATTTTCAAACCGACCAACGGCATGATCATCCTTAAGAACTCCAGGATAAACGGGAACATAAGACCGGAGACGATATCCAACTTCTTCATCGAGAACTGCGAGATATTCAACGTAAACGACCAGCTGGGTTATGCTTCCATACACGAAGCCATCGAATTCAATGACCATGCCTTCGGGGAGATCGTGAATTGCACGATCCACGGCCAGGTCAAGATAGGGTGGTCCTCCACCAATGAGTTCCTTGGCAAAGCCGATAATATCGTTCTTTTCAAGAAATGCCGTTTCGATTCTGACGGTTTCTTCGCCTATGCGAATACGACCGTGATACTTGATGAGTGCACGTTCATGGATGACAGCATGCTCATGGAGATATCGGAGAATACAAGGATCGTTTTGAAGGACACAGAGCTCCATGAGGTCCTTGTCGAGTGCGGTTGGCAGCAGACCCTCGTTTCCATCCCGGAGAACATCTCTTTGGAGCTCGATGGCTCAAGGATCCATCGCTTGTTCAGTCCCGAAGCGGATGTCACATTCAACCTGGAGCTCAGGAACGGATCGGTCATTGACCTCTTCGACATCCATTTCGATAACGAGTTCATGAACAAACGTGTGACCGCTCTCATCGAGAACGGCTCCAGCGTACTTTTCAACAACACGGGATCCGCTGAAACCGACGTGGTGCTACGTAATTCCGAGGCCCCATTTTTTAACGGGACAGGAAATGTTACCATGACGATACGCTACATGGTCACAGGCGGTGTGACACTTAACGAAAAGGAGCTCGACGGTGCCGAAATCAGACTGATGAATGACGGTGAGGTTCTGTCGAGGAGTGTTTCTGCCGATGGCAGATACCGGGCGATCTTCGATCCCATCGTTATCAGGAACTCGGAAATCGTGAAGAACCTGATGGATGACATCTCCATAGAGGTATCATACCTCGGGCTCAACATCTCCCTTCCCGTCCCGATAGGATCCGATTCAATCATAGATGTCCATCTTCAGGATCATGAAGGACCGTCCATCGAGGACATAAGATGGGAGCCTGAAAAATGGAACCACAAGGAATACATAACCGTGACAGCGAATATAACCGATACGGGGTGTGGATTGGTCTCGGAGGTTCTCCTCGAATACAGCATTGGGGGAGGGAAGTGGATGAACACGACCATGTTCAATACCAATGGAAATAGCTATCAGGGGATCCTCCCGAGGATGGATATAGGGGATGATATAAGGTTGAGGATCGTGACAAGGGACGCCCTGGGTAATACCGCCGTCGCGGAAGGTAAAAGGTTCACGGTGGGTAAGGAGCCTCTGCTCATCGGTTGGATCGCCGTCTTAATTGTTATGGCAACAGCTACGCTCCTTGCTGCTCTGAAGCTCTACCTCCATCTCAGGACCAGAAGATACCTAAAAAAAAGGTTCACCGGTGAGGAGAATATGAAAGTCCCGATGGGACCCATAGATGGAAACGCCAAATCAGCGGGGAGGTCGATTTAGGATGAAGCTGGGATCGTTCAGATCGGTCATGATCGCCGTATTGATAGCGGGCCCGATGATCCTGTTACTGCCATCACTTGCCATCAACGCCAATGGTTCGGGGTCCCAGGCCGCAACCTTCGCCAAGGTGGAAATCGAGATATCCCCAACCGTGCAGGGCCTTGGCGGGGAGATGATCGTGGTCGTGACGGGACATTTCTACGGAGGCTGCTGCTATTCGCTCTTCGCAAGCGATATTACACCTCAATTGAATATTCCCTCCGGTCTTGCCGTGTTGGAAGGGCCCGATCCCGAAAGTGTGGATTCTCTTACCGCGATAGCCGGCGGCGAGCCTACGTTCACAAGGTTCAGATGGAGGCTTCTCTGCGAGGAGGAGGGCAGCTATTCGATCCCGATCTCAATTACCACCAAAGATTGCGGGAGCAGGTCTGCATCCGCATCGGTCCACGTGATTAAAGGCGCTTCGATCTCACCTCCGGACATATTCCCCGAAAAGCCCACTACCGATAAGGAGGTGATCCTTCGGTTCACCTCCTCTTACCCAGTGGGAGAGCTGGATATCATCGATGCCCGGGTCCATTACTTCCATTTCGACCGACCCCTCAACCTTTCGAGCATCGTTCTTGAAAGAGGAGCGGTGATCGATGAAGGCAGTGAAATAGGAGAGGCAGATCTCGTTTCCTGCGTTCCGGACCCGACCGCAGAAGGAGGATTCACGGCTACGATCCCGAAGGGAGAAGGGACATATCTCTATTTCTGGATCGATGTGGAGGATGAGAACGGAAATCATACGATCTCCTCCCCTTACAAGGTCAGGGTTGAGGATGTAGGGGCAGTAAGTCTGTTCAACCTCGTTTCACTCGGATTTCTTACGGGGTCCTTCATAGCCCTGGTCCTATTCCTGTGTCTTGTCCAGAACCGTTCCAGAAGGCAGAGGGAAAGAATTGAGGAGAAGGACCGGTTCAATGTCCTCGGTCCCATCGGCAGAAAGCGCTACCTCACGGAGGTCGAAGGCTCGAGCCATACGATAAAGAAGGACAGGAAATGGGTCCATCTTGCAGTATTCATCATAGCATGCCTGATGATATTGACAGCAGTGGTGATGGTCTTACTTGGTTATGCCAGTACATTCTTCGACCAATTATTGGATCCCTCGGGAGGTATATGGCGGTGTTGACCTCAGGGAAGGAAGCAGCAGCGGACCTCAAGGGCAGAGAGCCCCCAAGGAAATGGATGAAGATAGAACCCATCAGGCTCCTGGGTCAGCTCGTTTTCGTCATTCTCCTGAATTTCACCATGTTCGGGTCCATATACATATCCCCGTTCCTGCCCATACTGAGATTGGACATACCCATCGATAACATTCCATACCTCTACAGACACGGTCCCATACGGGCATGCCCCATGGCGACATTCCAGAGGATCTTTACAAATACGTGGGAATCAGCCCTTCTGATCTTCATGGCCGCAGTTTTCCTTGTGGTCGTCCTTATAGTTGGGAGGGCCCTTTGCGGCTGGGCCTGTCCCTTCGGCCTGTTCCAGGACCTGATCTCAAGGTTCAGGATGGCCATTGGTATGAGATCAAAGGAGTTCAAGCAGAAAACGCATGAAAGGATGGGGCTCCTGCGGTTTGCAATACTTGGATTTTTCATCTTCCTGTCGATATCCATTGGCATTTCGGTTTTGGGGAATTCCGTTGCCGGAGATGTCTACAAGTCATACTTCCCCGAGGGAACCTGCCAGACAGCACCATACTGCGCCACCTGTCCAACACCTTCACTGTTCTATATCTCCCGGGTTTTCACTTTCCAGGAACCGCTTGCCATTGATGACCCTCTCCATGTCCTGATGTGGGGAATGATCGGAGTGTTCCTGGTCGGGTCCATTTTACAGCCAAGATTCTTCTGCAGGTACCTCTGCCCTACCGGTGCCCTGTCCTCCCCGTTCAACAAGGTTTCTCTTCTCCACATGCACAAGAGAGTGGAGGGCTGCACCAAATGCCATGTATGCGTTACAAATTGTCCGACAAGGGTGATGGAGGTGCTGGATGAGGATAAGAAGGAGAGACTGGGCTCCATGGACTGCATATTCTGCGGGGAATGCGTGCAGAGATGTCCAGAACGGATCCTGACATTCAAATTCGGCCCCTGGACAATTTACAGGGGCGGAACCCTCTGGTCAGACAGACTTGCATTCAGAAAGCGGAAACGATAGTGCTCATTCATGCCTGCTCTGTCTGATGATGATGACCACGATGATGATCGCAATGACAATTATGATGATCACGGCAATCATCGCCCCTATGTTGGTACCCTCCGCTTCCTGCTCCTCGGGGTAAGGATTCAGCAGCCATGTATCATCGAAGGAGCCCTCCCCGGAACCGCCTTGGGCAACGATGATTCCGCTCTGGGTATCAAGAGCCATCTGGAAACAATGACGAGGGTCCATTGTGGGCCCCAAGATATTCATTTCCTTCCATCTATCCCTGCTGTAATCATAGACCCACGTATCATTGTAATCTCCGTTATCACCACCCCATCCGTGGGTGATCAGCACTTCCCCCGTGCTCGGAATATAGGACCTTCCGTACCTCGCCCTTGCCGCCGGTGAGCTTGGAGGGTTCATCTCCTCCCAGGTGTTCATATCGAAATCATAGGCCCAGGTGTCCCCGAGGACCTCCGTTCCCCCAAGCCATCCGCCGAAAAGTATGACCCTGTCATGCTCCTCCGCATATATCATCGGGCACCTCATCCTTGGTTGCGGTGCCTTGTCAACGGTCCTGTTCACCCAGATGTTCTCATCGTAATTGTATGTCCATGTCTCATCCAAATTGACCGTATCATTTCCGAATCCGCCGAAGAATATGACCTGGTCCGACTCCGTATCAAAAGCACTCCCTCCCTTGCATCTCGGTGTGGGCGAGTGTGCTGGTCGGAGCTCTGTCCACGTGTTGCTGTTGTAATCGTATTGCCATGTATCGTTGAAATAGTTCTCCCCGCTGATTCCGAAGAACATGAGGCAGATATCCCTTGCGGGATCGTATATCCACCCATGACCGAACCTTCCTGGAGGAGGGCCAGACGGGTTCATAAGCTTCCATGCTCCCTCTTCATAGTCAAATGCCCAGAGCTCGGGACTCCCTTCAGTTAGGTCGAAACCCCCGTAAAGGAGTACCACATCACTTTCGCTGTCATAGACCATCAGGCCGCATATCCTCACGCCAGGTGTGAGGTCCAGGTCCGCTTTCTTCCAGGAGAGGGGCCCCACGTCGGTGCCACCACCGGCATATGCCATGGTGCCAGGAAGCAGAAAAGAAAGGATTACCGAATAGTACATAACCACCCTTCCGATCGACAACAATCAACAACCTCCGGACCCCCGATCGAGGCCAGAAGCGACTGACATTATGAATATTTATCATTTTGCAGGGTGGGTGAGGCTGCGTCCTATATCAGTTTTTTGAACAACATCTTCCTCCCAAGGATCACTATCAGGACCGGGACGGCCATCAGTGCGCTTATGAGGAATACCGGTAATAATGGACGCACCTCCATTTCATCCGATTCATTAGGAACGGGATCCTCGCCGTCAATCAGGAGCGATCCTATGTCCACCAATTCGAAGGAGATGCTGGTCCGGTTCGTGTTCCCGTTACCATCCGCCGCCTTGATATGGACGGTATGCACACCGAGCGATAAGTTCCGCATATAGAGCTTTTCCAGGTTGGTGAACTCCATCCATTCCCCTTCGTTCAACCTCCACTGCCTGACCATAACATCATCCAGGAGGTCGTTTGCAGCTATCTTGAAGGTGATATTCCTGGAGTATTGCACGCTCTCCCTGTCTATGCCCCACCACCTTATTTCGGGGGGAGTAATGTCAATGGCAAATTCCATTTCCCTGACCTGTTCCCTGATTCCTGCGTTATCCATGCTGTAATACTCTACCAGATGGAGCCCCTCCTCTCCTATCTGGACCATTTCATCAACGGGGAAACGTTCCAGGTTGTCAATTGAAACGAAGGTGGAATTGATCCCGCTTGTCTTGTCGCTGCCAGAGAACTCCAGGGAAACTGGCCCTTTGTAAAGTCCGTTCACTCCCGTCTCTCCATGAAGCTCTAGATTGGTGATGGGCGGAGCGAGATCGATCCGGACCTCTATATTGCTGATATCCTCCTCGAGCTCCAAGCTGTTCACGGAGTAATACTCAATCGCGTGGAAGCCTTCCCTATTCAAATATAGCGAATTCCAGTATTTCACGAACTCCCCGCCGTCGATACGGTACCATATGTCCTCCACCTCGCTTACCTCCTCATCGGATGATAGGAAAAATGAAACAGGGGAAGTATACCAACCGTTGCTGCCCTCCTCTCCTTCAAGCCTGTGATGTGTCACCGGCGGAGTAAGGTCGATCGTGAACTCCAACCTTGTGGGAGGATCACTGTTCCCTGCATGGTCGGTTGAATGGATGAATAGAAGATACTCACCTTCCTCTTTAAAGGTCAGGGCATTGCCGTTGGAGTTCCCGAAATTGATATTGTCGCTTGTGAAGACGGTTGAATTGAAACCGCTTAAATGATCCTCTCCCCACATTGTCAGCCGCACAGGAGAAGCATACCAACCGCTCTTTACTTCATCGCCCTTCAACGAGAAGTAAGTCCTTGGGGGGGTTTTATCCAATTTCACTATCTGCAAACCGGGGGCCTCCGCGTTTCCCGCCCTGTCAACGGACCAGTATTGTATGAGATGCTCACCCTCCTCCTGCAGATAGAATGGAGCGGAATAAACGAAGGGTTCGCTTTCGTTTATCCTGTAATGGGTTTCCCTCACCCCGGACAGACCATCCTCAGAGACCAAGGAGATGAGGACCTCTTCACCGACAAACCAACCGTTCTCACCGACCCTTCCGTCAGGGAAAATATTCGTTACCGGTGCGGAACCGTCGAATTGAAAGGTCCTGGTGGTCTCCGCATGCAGTTCCCGGAAGCCGTCCTGGTAGCCGAATACGTGAAGGGTATGCGCTCCATCGGTGAGCTCCAAGTCAGAAAAATGAGCGCTCCACTTCCCAGAAGCTATTATGGCTGACCCGAGCGGACCGTCATCTATCCTGACCTTGACCTGGTCTATGTGGGATGATACCGAGCCGTTGAAGGTCGGTGACCTTCCGATATGCTCATTCGCCGCGGGGGAGGCGGCACTCACATGACCCACAAGCCCTTTGATGCAGAAATTGGAACTCTCGTTCCAGTAATGGAGGTCCTCCCATGCGGAGCCGTTCCTGTAATAGCTCTGACCCGGTTCCGAATGTGACGTTATCCAGCTGTCGAAACCGGGCTCCCTTGTCCTGTCGAGCAGGACCGGGACCTTGGATGTGCGGTCAAAGGCAATCCCCCCCTTCGAAACATTGAGCAATATGCAGAAATCATCACCCTCTTTCAGGTCTATCGGCTCCTCGAACATCAACGTATGGAGTCCCGTCTTCCTTTCATGGCCCGAGAATGAACGCAAAGGTTCCGACAACCGGCCATCCTCGTAGCTGTCGTAAACAACGATGCGGTAGCTGGTTTCGTCCTCGGTCGTGTAGAAGTTAACACCGTGAAGCTGTCCGTACTCAAGGGCAGTGAACCTGTTGAAAGCTTCTGAGGAATACGTCCATGTATCCCTCCAACCGTGGTAGTCATGAGAATAGGCATGTTGGAATGTCAGATAGGAAACGTCCCTGAAGGATACAGCTCCCATCTCCGGATGCCTGCAGGACCACCGATCATAATAGGAAAGCCAGAAATAACCGTTGTTCCCCCAGGAAGCTCCCCAGCTGTTCTTGACAAGCCAAGCGCCATCCTGAGGAGCCTGCGTGTCCCTTGTGTCGTCCCATCCCACGATGGCGACAGCATGATTTGGCTCCAGATCGCTGCCGGGAGGCTGGTAGTGGTTGTAGTGCTCGTCCATGAATGCGGAATTGGCGCACATGCAGGTGCCGATGGCCCCGCTCTCCATCAGGGCTTTCTTGATCTCCCCTATACCGTCCAGCTCATCATCCATCGTGTACCATTCAATGTGCATCGGATAGTACCTGTGGTACGAGTTGAAATCCAGCAGGGGCGGATCCTCGAAATTCTGCCCGTCCTTGTCCCTCACAGCGCCGTCTCCTCTTGCAAGATATGCCGAAGCGACCCTGTAATCCCCTCCGTAATGAACGAACAAACCCGAACCGTTGGGGGGAAGTCTGTCTCCGTTATAATGTTCGTTGAAGCCGTTCCACCAGTCCAGATGATACTCAGCCAGGTCGGACTCGTTCTCCCCTTCCACCTGCTTCCAGAGCCCCGTCATCATCAGATTGCTTTCCATCGCCGCCATTGTCCCGTGGGTCCAGCAGGTGCCTCCGCTCTGGGATTTCACTGAGCTGACATAGGAGGAGCCGGAAACGTTAAGCAGTGTGAAACTGGCCGGCAAATCACCCCCTTGAAAAGCAACAGTCACAAACCCTTTGCCGGAATTCTGGAAGAGTACTGAGGTCAGCATGAGGAGGATGAAGAGGATAGATATCATTGCAGGAGGTCCAGCGCTCGATGAGGATCCCTTGAGCTTCATTGAATATCGATGATATGACCCCTCGAGCTCATTTATATGGCTTTTGGTAAGTGGAGGAGCCTCAATCGACCTTCCAGGATGTGAATACCATGCCTGCGATGAAGATGAGCATAGCAAGGATACCAATAACCCATGTGAAGGAAAGTGAATCCATCATATCGTTGAATATCATGGATTCACGAAGACCTTCGTTCACGTAATAGAGAGGGAGCCCTTTTGCTATGAACTGAATGAACTTTGGCATGCTCGCTACCTCGAAGAAGGTCCCGGAAAGGAACATCATCGGGAATGTGATGACGTTGCCCACGGCGGAGGCGGCCTGGGGCTCGTTGACGAACCGAGTCACGATCAGAGCGAGACCGGTGAAGAAGAAGGCCTCAAGGACCACTATAACCACTAGCATGTAGTTGATGTGCAGGACTGCACCGAAGACCAGCCATCCGATGAAGAGTATCAGCGCAATGGAAAGTACCGCAATGAAGAGCTGGAAGAGCATGTTGGAGAGCATCCACTCTCCCCTTGTTATGGGGGTTGTGGAAAGTTTCCTGAAGACACCTTTCTGTTTCAGCTCCATCTCCCCGAAGATCGTACCGAAGACGGCGGAGCTCATTACCGTGAGCCCTATGACCCCGGGTATGAAGAAGTCGATGTAGGTGAAGTCCTCCGAAACTATGGATTCCTCCTGGAGCAGAACCGTGTCGGTCACGTTCCCTATCTCCTTGTTCATCTCCTGCAGCACTCTTTCGAGTATTGACATCTTGATGGCGGTGGAGCTGACCGAGGGATCGAACTTCACGATGAGGGATGTGGTTGAATTGGGATCCGATCCCGAGACCTTCCTTGTCAGTTCCTCACCATACCCTTCCGGGATTATAATGAGGAAATTCACCCTCTCCTCGTCCATGTAACTGTCCACATCGGTCCGGTTGCCGACCAGCTTCAGGTCGATGCTTCCGACGCTGCCAAGACCCTCGGTAAGCTCCTTGGACGATTCGGTTCCGTCAAGATCCTGGACATGCATTGTGTAGTTCTCCTCTCCGCTCCCCTGGAATATGAAGCCGAAGAGAAGCATGAGCATTATGGGGAAGAGGAAAGTGAAGAACAGACCGCCCTTATCCCTGTATAGGCTCCTGAGATTGACGAGGAAAACTCCCCAGATCCTTTTCGGATTCAACGCTTTTCCTCCTCGGACAGCTGCTCCCCGGTGAGCGTCAGGAATACCTCCTCTAGATTGCTTCTCCTGACATTTATCCCCCTGTATTCGAGATCCGATCCCTTTACGAGCTCCAGAATGCTTAGAAGCTCGTTCTTGTCCTTCATCCAAACCCTTAAGCTGTCCTCCTTGGTGGATATGACCTCCTTGCCCATGGCGGAGAGCAGCTTCTCTATCTTTGGCGAGGTCCCTGTGAAAGTAAGGACCATACCCTTCCCGTACTTGTCGATGAGCTCTTCCACGGTTCCCTCCGCGACTATTCTACCGTGGTTGATGATGGCCACATGGTCAGCGAGCTCCTGCGCCTCTTCCATATAATGCGTGGTCAGGAAGACAGTCTTTCCCCTTTCCTTTAACTTCTTTATGACCTTCCATACCTCCTGCCTGGCACCTGGATCGAGTCCTGTTGTGGGCTCATCCAGAAAGATTATCTCGGGATTGTTGACAAGTGCCGCTGCTATGCCCACTCTCTGCTTCAATCCACCGGAAAGGTTCTGGTACAATGTCTTGCCATGGGTCCCCAGATTCAGTAGCTTGATCAATTCCTCCGCATCAAGGGGGGTCTTGTAAAGTGAAGCGTAGAATGATATCGTCTCCCTCACCGTCAGTTTATCGAAGGAGGTAAACTCCTGAGGAAGCACTCCAATGCGGTCCCGCAGCTTTGCGTATCCCCTGGATATATCATTACCAAGTATCTCCACGACGCCCTTCGTCGGGTCTCTTATACCCTCTATTATCTCGACCGTTGTGGTCTTGCCGGCGCCGTTGGGACCCAGAAATGCGAATACCTCTCCCCTGCATATGTCAAGGGAGATGCCGTCCACGGCATTCAATTTACCATAGGTCTTAACGAGATCCCTGACGGAAATGATTGCTCCCTTTCTGATGCATTCCATCTGCTCACTGTCATTGACCGTATGAAATCCTTCAAATTAACCTTTCCACCTGAAATTACAGGTATATGAGCCATTTGATCCTATGAAAATTTAATATATTTAGGAATGGATTTCATTTGGATTAGGGGAAATTATCATGAAAGCAAAATTGGGACAGATAATTCTAGGAATTATACTAATCGCATCACTGGCAGTGATACCCGGAGCGGGTGCGGTGACGATGGGATACACGGATCCTACGGGGGACCTCGATAATGAGGGGATGCCTCCCGGCGTGATACCGAATGTGGATATCGTCGAGCTCAGGGTGGACGATTCCGGTGACACTGTTGTGGCCGAAATGGACGTAGACGGTATCATAGACTACGAGGAGACTTACGACCACGAAAGGCTCTATTACCATTACCATATCGAATTCGAACTAACGGGCGATTCCCAGAGGGACTGCTGGATAGAGATCGATACAAACGCCGAAACATACGTATTTCATGTTCCTTCAAGCTCGGACATGAACGATCTGAGCGGAATGTTCTCCGGACAGAACACCTCCACCTTGAGGGTTGAGGTGCCCAAGGCATGGTTCGAGGGGAATGCGATCCTGGACATCAGCGCCAGCACCACGGTCGGAGATCTGATGGACTACTGCGACGATGATGTCAACGAGGATTTCGAAGGAGGCACCCCCATAGGCGGCGATGACGATGATGTCGTCGTTGATGATGATGATGTTGCGGATGATGATACGGTCGATGACGACACAGCCGACGACGATACCACCGATGATGATACGACCGATGATGATTCGACAGATGATGATACCGATGATGATGATGACGACAGCCCTGGTTTCGAGATCTTCCTTCTCATGCCAGCGTTGATAGCCGTCGCTCTGATATCAATGCTCTGGAGAAGGAAGAGGAGCTAATAGTCCTTACCTGCGATTTGGGAATCGGTTACCTTGTGCAATGGATACTCTAGAGTGTTACATCGAAAGAGGTATTAGGTAAATCATTGAATCGAGTTGATATGACAGGGGATCTGAGCGATTTCAATTTTGTAAAAATACCGATCGTCATTCTCGGTCTCATGCTCTCCTCGATCACTTTACCTTTCCTTCTATCACAGCCGGTCCAACCTTTGATGCTCAACAATCTGGAGCTTGTCACTGTTGATCAAACATCCGCAGAGGTCACCTGGACAACGAACCTGAGATCGGATACTAGGATTCAGTGGGGAGAGACTGAGGAACTGGACAACGAGATCGTTATCGATGAAAGCACGAACTATCACCTCGGAAGGATGCCGAACTTGGAACCGGGAACTTCCTTTCATTTCAGGATCGGCTCCGGAAGCACATGGTCGGAGGTCTACTCTTTTTCAACCCTTACCTCTCCCGGAATCGAACCGATCCTCACTTTTGCCATGTTCAGCGATACCCATATTTCGGTCGATGGATACAATACCGTAACGGGATTCATGGCTGGTGATTCGGAAAGGCTTCTGGGATCCATGGTAGAAGAATTGAATTCCATCGATGGATTGGAATTCGCAATCCTTCTCGGGGACAACACCAATGGTCTCCCTGCGGATTACGAGTCTTTCTCCTCGATAATGGCCACTATGAATATTCCATGGTATCCGGTCATGGGAAACTGGGACAAGACCGTGGATGAATGGGCAACACTTGCCTCGCTCCATTACGGATTAGAGGAAACATATTACAGTTTTGACCAGGGTGGATTCCACTTCGTTTTTCTGGACAGCGCGGTACAGGATGAGATCGGAGGCTCGATTGGTGCAGACCAGTTGTCATGGTTGGAGTCTGACCTAGACGTGAATAAGGGAAAAATGACAATGGTCTTTCTCCATCATCCTGTTCAAATGGAAGGTGATGTGGGACTGGACGAACTATCCAGATCCCGGTTGATGGAAATATTCGACAGGAGAGCTTGGGTAGTAAGTGTAACGGGAGGTCACAACCATTTGAACGAACTGGAAACGGGCTCATTCGGGATTTACAATTCAATTGCATCGGTGGTCCAGTACCCCATTGGATACAGCGTTGTCAGTGTTTATGAGGGAAGCTTTACCCAGTCCTTCCGTAAAATCCCATCCGAGCTTGAGACCTCCGAGGAGAGCAGATTGAGGATGGAGGCATCATCGGGCAACCAGGATGCTGACATGGAATATCTCGGAGAGCTTCATGAAAGGAGCATGCGGGTCGATCTTAACGATCACTACCCTGTCGTTGAAAGGATAACAGCGACTCCGGAGAGATTGTATCCGGGCGAAACCAGCTTGATCGAGGTTTCGGCATTCGATCCGGACGGCTCCGACATCTCCGTCGATTTCGAAGCTGACGCCGGCAAGATCTCCGATGAAGGGAGATCGGCCGTATGGAAGGCTCCGGATGAGATCGGACGTTACACCATCTCGGTCATTGTGTCCGACGGAAGCCTTGAAGTCGAGGATACCGTGAACCTTTTTGTCCTGGACCCTTCGGAACCAATCAACCATGCACCAGTAATATCGGAAATGAACATCTCCAGGGAGGAGGTCGATCCAGGGGAAACGGTTGCAGTCACCGTAACGGCCGTGGATGAAGACGGCGATGAGATCTTGTATGGCTATACCGTAAGTGGCGGAGCGATCTCCGGTTCCGGGAATTCGGTGGAATGGACCCTGCCGGAAGCGGCCGGCGATTATATCATCACCGTCCAGGTCCATGACCAATTTGAAGCCTCGAACGAGATGAAGGGGGAGGTAACCGTCAAGGCGGTCCTGCCTAATTCCGACGACGACGAGCCGTCTGATGATGATGATGACCAAATCCCCCATATCAGTGATGAAGATGACCTTTTTTCACTCGCGGAAGTGCTTGTGATGATAATCTTCGTTACATTCGTGTTCACTGTGAGTCTCCTGCTTATGCTGAGAAGAAGGAAAAGATTCTGAATTCGGGATCATGCCGGAAAATGGAAGGGGAATTGAATCCAATTAGAGCACCGGGGAAGGAGATTTACGCCAGCCCATTCAATTAGTATTAATATCATACCCAACAATCTCAATTTCCATGACAAGGAGAGAGAGTGGGCAATTTTTGCTCTGCGTGATGACCGTTATCATCTCCACGGCATCCCTTACCTTCCTCGGATCCGCAGGGATTTACTCGGTGGGAGAAGTGGAAACTTTGCTTTCCGGTCCCAATTCTCCAGAGGAGGAAACACGATCTACACGATCGGCCGTAGGAGAGGAGATCTACTACGACGAGTTGGGCACTCTGATCGGATGGGAATATACCGTCAACAGCAACAAGAACTCTTCGGTATATTCGGATGGGTCGCATATGAGCGTTAGCAACTACGGAGATAGCAGACTTGGTTACTGGGGCCCCATAGTCGAGAAGGAACTTCCGGAGCAGATCTCCACCAAAGAGGATTTCATTATCGATATCAGGTTCTATATCGAGGCGGACCACACCAATTACGGCATCAGGGCCAGGCTGGACCTGATGGACGAGAATAATAATACCGCTGCATGGATGGAATACAAGGATGAGAAGATAGTCAGCTATAACGGGAAAGCATACATCAATGCCGAGGACAAGAGAATATGGGAAAGGGAGGATTACTATCTAGGACCTTTGAACTTCGACCACCGTCTGAGCATTGCCAGGAACGGTACAAAATGGTATGCGTATTTCGATAAAGATCTCATGTCGAGTCTCAACGTCGAACCGCATTACAACTGCACCAAGATCAGGGTGACCTTTCAGAAGGTTAACGATCTTCTGGCCAGGGAACCTCATCTGGATTATATAAAAATTAAGAAAGGGAACCTGCTTCCGGAAGTACCCGAAAATTTCGAGGGTACGCTTTTCAGGGACGAGGGAAGGGTCAGCCTTTCCTGGTCTCCAAGTTCCGAGATCAACTACGACGGCTTCAGAATATACAGAAGCGAGGGGGATGCCGGTTTCTTGCATATAGCCACGATTGATAGGAGCAAGTTCAGCTACGAGGATCTACTGCCCTCAAAGGGTAATTATTCATACAGAATGACAGCCTACAATACCTTCATCCAGAGCAACTTCAGCGAAGCACTCAAATTCGATTATACCACGGTTCCCTCGGAACCACGGAACTTCACCATCGATCCAAACACGGAGAACATCGTAGTAAGATGGATGGAGCCGGACGATGACGGAGGAATTGATCTCACGGAATATACCTTATACCGCAGGAACTCCACGGGTGGCGAATTCGTTCTCTCCCGCTTTCAAGCTGGGAATGTATCCTACCTATACACGGATGAGAATGTTTCCCTGGGTTGGACCTATACTTATTATCTTACGGCAGCGAACGAACTTGGGGAATCCCCGAAGGGAGAAGGGAAAGAGATCATCTACATCTTTCCTTCATCCGCCCCGCTGAACCTGACCCTTGAATACGGGATGAACCAGGTAAACCTCACCTGGGAGCCTCCATCCTTTCTGGGAGGGAGCACTGACTTTGAATACAAGGTCCACAGGAACACTTCCTTCAGCAACGAGGAGATCATTGCCACATTGAGCCACCAACACATGGAATACCTGGACAGACACGTCCCCGAGAACGGAACCTACAGATATTTCGTAACCGTTGTGAACGAGGCCGGAGAATCTCCACCCAGCAATGAGGCCTCGGTTTACGTCCAGATATGCTATTTCAGGCCCGATCCCCCCGTGGACCTGGTACTTGAGTTCGTGAACGATACCGTCATTATTGCGTGGGGAAATCCTCCCAGAAGCGGAGGCATGGCAATTGAGGAATACAGGATCTATAGAGGGATAGAAACTGGTGATCTGGACTTACTTGCCTCGGTTCCAGCCAGCAATACCACTCATACCGACCCGGATATCATCAATAACCGAACGTACTATTATGCCGTGACAGCCGTAAATCAGGTTGGAGAATCCAACAGGAGCGTTGAGGCCTCCATCCTGGTCAGGATCACCACCTTCACTCCCCCGGATCCTCCGACCAACCTTCGGCTGGAATTTGCTTCCAATCAGGTGATGATTACATGGGATGCGCCCTTAAAACAAGGCGGCTCACCGGTCGTCGAGTACAGAATCTATCGAAGGGTCGAGGATGGTGAGTGGTCCCGAATATCGACCGCAGGCCATCTCGAAAGGAAGCACATCGATGCTGATCTGGCCAATCTCACAACATATTCATACAGGCTCACCGCGGTCAATGCGATCGGGGAATCCGAGCCGGGACCCTCTGAGGAGATCTATGTTATCCTCAAGGGATGGAACGGGACCAGCCCGGACGATGACGACGACATCGATGATGATACATCAGACGATGATCAAGATGACGATACGGCAGATGACGATGACGGCAAGGATGGAGGAGATAACACACTTCTTGTAGCCATAGCTATCATCCTTGCGATCGTTGCCTTCGCAGCGATCATAGGTCTGATAATGATGATGGTCAGGAACAGGGAAGATGAAGAGGAATGAATCCTTGATTTTTCTAAAATTACATCAGCATGTAAACTCGATGAACAGGTCCAGGTAGTCCGATATAAGCCTGGTGATGAGGAAATTTTCCTTGACAAATCGATGCGCGTTCTCTCCCATTCTCCTGGACTTCTCCACGTCCCGGAGTAGACCGATGATGGCTTCTGCAAAACCATCGTTGTCCCGAGGATCGAGAAGGAAGCCGCTGACTCCATCCTGGACCTGTAGCGGGATTCCTCCGACATTTGTAGTAACGACAGGTGTTCCCTTCCAGAGCGCCTCCGTTACCGTCAATCCAAAACCTTCCTTCAGCGACTTCTGTATTATCACATCCGCCTTCCTCTGAAGTGCATTCACGAAGAGCTCCTCGGCATTGACGACCAGTATGACATCACCAGATTCAATCAGGTCCTTGGATGCCTCCTCGACCTCTTTGAAAACGTCCCACCCCTCCGGATCGTCGGAAGCCATGCTCCCGCAGAGCACCAGACGGCAGCTCTCCTTCTCCCTGACCTTTCGAAAAACATCGACGACTCCCTTGGGATCCTTCCATATATCGAACCTTGACACCTGGGCGATTACAGGTCTGTCAAGCGGGATGTTGTGCCTTTCGAACTCTCTCTCCACAACATCATCCGTTATGGGTCTGTTCTTCTCTATCAGCGGGTCGATCGCCGGTCGAATTATGTACTGGGCAATCCCCAGATCGGATTTCATGTACTCCTCCTTGGATACTATCATGCCATCGTACCTTTCCACGAAGTCCTTCAGAAAATCCCAGAGTTGGGGATTGGGATCCGAAACATCGATATGGAGCCTCCAGATCCAGGGCTGCCCCTTATCATAAAACGATATGAGCGGGAGGGGCTGGGGGTCATGGACGACAACCGCATCATGGTCGATATGGTTGTATGTGGAGAACTCCCTGTTTGTCTCGGTATAAGTTCTCTTGATATCGTCGGTAAGTTCCATCCTGCCACCCTGGAGACCATTGTGGAAACTCTTTGTTATTTCAAAGAAATCTGGAAATCCCTTGAGAATACTCCATTCGATATCAACCCCCATGTGGTTAAGTAGTGGTATCATGGAGTTGAGCATCTCTGCCACCCCGCCTCCGTCGGATGTGGAATTTATCGTAAGGAACTTCTTTCCCCGAAGCTTTTCAGCTTTACTCATCAGTTCGTCGATCCTGTCTTCTCCGACAATATCGCTGTAATCCTTTAGCTCTTTCATGGAATTACCAACCAGGAACCCTTTGCTGAACGGAATATCGTTTTTATAGATTTGGTAGCCGCTGCAGCCTACCTGCCGCAAATGTTATGAAACTCCAAATTACGAATTCAAGAAAGAGGCAAGGACCCTTCTCACTTCCCCAACGCTCTTGATATGGTACTTCGCAAGGGAATTCGAGAATCCGACCCTGATGGTGCAGCCATTATCTCCCACCGCTTCGAACATGTCCTCGTCGGTCCAATCGTCGCCGATAGCCAGGATGAAGTCCCACTCGTCCCTTGCAAGCCATACCTTCACACCTCTACCCTTGTTTATTCCCGTGTTCTTTACCTCTATCACCTTGTTACCGTCCAGCACTCCGACGTTGAGGTTTGATGTCATATTGTGCAGGGTTTCCTTCATCTCGCTCAATTGCGCCATTGCCTGGTTTTGGTCTGCCATCCTGTAATGCCATGCGAGTGAGAAGCTCTTCTCCTCGATGAAGGTTCTGGGGGTTTTCACAACGTAGGACCTTAGCACCGGCCTGATGGTCTCCTTCCATTTGTCATCCATGGCCTCTATCATTCTCCAGTTCTCGCCCCTGGGCCTTATCCAGACGCCATGCTCTCCCACAATGCCAATATCCAGTTCCCCGAACCAATCCTCCAGGGTTTCCCTATCCCTGCCGCTGACTATCACCAATTCGTTCCCCACGGCCCTGGAAAGCTGGTCCAGGACCTTCAGTATGACATCGTCGGGTTTTGCTTCCTCAGGTGTGCTCTGGAACTCCTTCAGCGTACCGTCATAGTCCAGCAGTATCAATCTCCTGGATGCGGACCCGTAGTTGCTTCTCAATCTCTTACGAATGGCTTGATCGAACCTCTTGGCCCCTCGCTTGTTATGGAGCTTCCTGACCTCAGAAAGGTCGTTTATGAAATCGCCTGCCCATCTGTCCACATCATATTCCCTTATCCTTTCTCTCATGACCATGTTGCCCCTTTTCTGCTTCTCGATCTCCATTTCAAGGGCCTCGAAGATGGATTCGGCAACCTCTTCCGTATTGTTGGGATTCACGAGCAGGCCTTCCCCGAGCTCCTTGGATGCCCCCGCAAGCTCGGATAGCACAAGGACTCCGGTATTATCGTTCCGGCAGGCAATGTATTCCTTGGCGATAAGGTTCATCCCATCCCTGAGAGGATTGATCAGAGCGACGTCCGCGATATTGTATAGGGCAAGGAGCTGGTCCTGGGATATCTTCTGGAAAATGTACCAGATCGGAACCCATCCCATGGAGGTGTACCTGCCGTTCACCATGCCAACAAGCTGCTCGACCTCGTGCTTGAGGTCCTGATAAGTATCCACCTTCTCCCTTGAAGGGCTGGCAACCATTATCAGGGTAACCTTCTCGTGGTACTCTGGGTGCTTTTCAAGGAAAAGCGAATAGGCCCTTATTCTCTGCGGTATCCCCTTTGTATAATCGAGCCTGTCTATTGACATGATTATCTTCCTATCGCCCAGCCTCAGCCTGATCTCCTCCATCTGTTTCTGGACAGCTTCATTTTCGGAGGATCTGGAGAAGTAATAGTAATCGATGCTTATCGGAAAGGCGTTCACCTTCACATATCTCGGCCCAGCCGTTATTTTTCCAAGGCTGCTTTCGTAACCCAGCAACCTCCTGACGCTGCTTATGAAATGCAGCACATAATCATAGGTATGGAATCCAACGAGATCGGAACCCATGATGCCCTTCAGTATCTCCTCTCTCCACGGGAGCAGTCGGAATACTTCTGAGGAAGGAAAGGGTATATGGAGAAAGAAACCGATCTGAATATCGGGGAGCTTCTCCCTTACCATTTCCGGAACGAGGAACAGGTGATAATCATGCACCCATAGAATATCATCCTCTCCTGCGATCTTGAGTATCTCATCGGCAAAGGCCTTGTTGACCTTCTTGTAAACCTCCCAATCGTTCCTATCCATCTTTGTGTACTGTATGAAATAGTGAAACAGAGGCCAGATCGTGTTGTTTGCAAAACCCTCGTAGTACCCTTCCAGATCGGAGCGGGATAATCGCACGGCCCGGCATCTGTGCTCTTTGAGGCCATGGTATATGCCATCCAGCTCCTCGGATGTGCATTCGTCGATATTTACACCAGGCCAGCCGACCCAAACGGAATTGTAATCCCGATAGAAGGACCTCAGGGCAGTTGCCAGTCCTCCTATGCTCGGAGAAAAATCAAGGTCTGCGCCCTTCCTCCCGATATTGACGGGAAGTCTGTTGGATGCTATGATTATCCTTTTCATGGCGGCTCCCCTTCTTGATGACCTTATAGGCTTTCCTGATATTTTCCAATCCCGGTCCCGCAATGTCCTATAAAATGGGATTCACGGACCTTTTCCTGATGTATCTGTCGACAAGGTAGATCAACAGTGAGAATGGATCCTCTTTTTTCCTGATATAAAGATATAAGATGGCGAATGCCGGGATCAGGATCAAAAACAGCCTTAATACTAGAAATGCAGGATAGAACGATGGACCCGAATACCCTATGCCGATATCCGAGAGCGGGTAGAGCCATTTCACTGGGCCCCTGGTTGCCACAGTGTCCAGAATTAGGTGCACAAGCATATTGGAAAATGTAACGTAGAATACCTTCAGCTCCCTGAAGAAGATCAGCATGAGAAGGGACAGAAAGATCGGGAAAGCGAGATAATGCGTCGATGTCCTGTGGAAGTCTTGGAGGTCGAAGAGGAACGGAACATCCATCACAACTGACGCTGCCATGCCAATTAAAATGAGGTCTTTCCTCTTCGTAACGGCTCTGGAAACGACATATCCCCAAAGTAGATGCGCAATGGGACCGGGCATTCAAAGCATGGATGATAAGCGGAATATTAAACGGTTCTCTAACACCATGTAGGATACGGCAATATCCTATCAATATTATCAATCATCCTAAGGCTTTGACGGCCTCTCGGATGCTCCTTCCGGTCCGTTTATCGTCCTTATCAATTCATCGACAACCTTGGCCAGGGATGAGGAATGAAGGTCGAGCCAGTGGGTGGAGCTTATGAAGTACTCCATATCCTCCGAAGGAATTACATCCTCGACCCTGACAGGTATTATCCTGACTCCGCGGCTCACTGCCCTCTCAACCTCCCTTTGAACCTGGGGAGACGAATCCGCCTTTTTGGAATATACCAGCACCATGATCCTGCAGGATTTGATGGCCTTGATGATGCATTTGCCATAGTTCATGCCCGGGACCACGTCCCTGGGAGCTATCCAGCATTCAAGACCACCGCTCTCCAAGGCGTCCGAGATCCTGTGGGCTATCTTCTTGTCGCTGGATGTGTAGCTTACGAATACCTTACCCTTGAAGTTCGGGTCCTCCCTGTAATAATTGTAAACTTCCTGACCCTTCCTGAGAAGCAGATAAAGGAATATCACTATCGACACCAGTATGTATATGGTGACGATGCTAAGGGCGATCAACCGTGGTATGTCAAGTTCATCTTCCATATTCTCGATCTCCGCCGTCCTTGTAAGGGATCTGTTCCAGTTGCCGTTATGGTCCGACACCTGGACGATGTAATTCAGCTTCTCATATCCTTTGTCAGGTATGCTGATGTCGATCTCAACCGGACCCTGTCCGATCTGGTCCGAAGTTATGTTGAACAACTTACCCTCATCGAACCAGTAAACAACGGATATCTTTGATACTCCAATATTATCACCAAATGTGATATTTATTGCGTAAGGTCGATTCATGAACGCCCTGGATGTGGAATTGATAAAATAGATCGACGGAGGGACATTGTCCTCGACGATGACATTTTTTAAAGGTGTCGTGAGCCAGTTGCCGGAGCCATCGGACGCGTGGAAAATGTATCTGACATCCTCGCTGCAGCCGATGGGGATCATAAGAGACCATGAATATGCTCCGGTCTTGACGATGGATGAATTGCAGCGGGCCCCCTCACCGAACCAGTATTCCACCGAAGCCGACATGATGCCTATGTTGTCGCTGGGTACCATCATAAAATTCAGAGTATCTCCGGTCCCGATCTCGGATGGGGTCAGATCCATCTCCAACACAGGTGGATCGTTGTCTCTGACAATCACCTCCTTGATATCGGTGTGGGCCCAGTTGCCCGAGGTATCAACCGCATGGAAGATGTAGTTGAGATTAAGGACGGACCCGGACAGAAGATCGATCGTTCCCGTGAAAATCATTAATCCTTCCATTGATATATTTGTCGATCTTCCCGAACCATACCAGTACTCGACATAGACATCATCCAGTCCCTCATTGTCTTCCACTGGTATGGCAAACGTGAATGGATCACCGGTGGTTCCGAAATCAGGTGTGGCGTCTTCTCCAAAGACAGGGGGAGCCGTATCGGCAGCGAGGTTGAAACCGGCCATTTTTATTAGGAGGATCATTAGGGATAGAATCAACATTATCCTGAAGGTGGAATTCAAATTTCGCCCCATCAATTCACCCTGATCTCGGACCAAGTTCGATTGTCCAAGTTCTTATTTAACTCTTTTTACCATTGTGAATTTTCATCAAATAACCGAATCATTTTCATTTTCAGGCATCATAAATAAGAGCCCCAAATTGTTCTGAGCAAAACATATAGGAGCAATGCAAATGATACTTTCGAACGACGAGATGGTTTTGTGGACCGGTTTCTCCCATATGGTCATAGGCGGGGACATAACCGGAGGTGAGCTGATCATCACCAACAAGAGGCTCTGTTTCGTGACCGAGGAGCAGAAGAAGTCGATCTTTTCAAACCGGAAGCTGTCGGACCTGTGGGAGCTCGATGTCTGGAAGATTATGGATATCGAACTCATTGACACGAACAGCTTCAAAGAGCCTGTCCTCAGGTTCAGGTACAAGGAAGGGGAAACATACTTCACATTTCCGAAGCTCGAACCCAGACCCACACTGGCTGCAGTCATAGTGATAATCAACCACGCGAGGCTGATAAACAAGAACATCTCACTCCTCAGGAGCATAAACGACGGTCTCGCTCAGGGCAGTCTGAAGGTCGGAGAGAGGCTCCCGAAACTCGTCATCGACCAGCCAATGAGAACGGACCAGACGTGCCACCAGTGTGCCAAGGACATGCTCGAGAGCGAAAGCGACCTGCTTTCAAATGAGATAAAGGAATGCCTCGTCTGCGGTTCCGATGAATGACCCGATTGAATTTATTAATTGAATAATCGGATCTTCCAGCAGCAATAAAATGACCTCACATCCGCTCTGGGGGATCCTTTTCCTGTCTTTCCCTCCTGAGAACGATACGTGCAAATTCATTCTGGAATTGCGAGGGCATGTCGTTCAACCTCTGAAAACCGGCGATTCCCGCATCCCTGCTGCCGACAATGAACCTGTTCAGCCT
This sequence comes from Thermoplasmatota archaeon, assembly GCA_048569615.1. Lineage (GTDB taxonomy): Archaea > Thermoplasmatota > Penumbrarchaeia > Penumbrarchaeales > Penumbrarchaeaceae > JAYEPK01. The sequence continues at coordinate 146,923 of JBLIRK010000001.1, forward strand.
CGTATCCTTTCCGGCCGACCACCTGACGTAGAACTTGAACAGCTCCACCACCGGAATTATCATGAGACCGAAGACGACCGAGAAAAGGTACTGGGCGGGCGTCAGGGCAATCAGGTCCATTCCCCTTCCAACATCGGCGATGTACATTAAGAATGTCAGGGCCCCCACCGGCACGAGCGCAAGCAATACCGGGAGCAGAAGGCTCTTTTCCCTCAGCTGATCGATGAGGGAGTCCTTGATGGACAGGCTGTTGAAGAGGTTGAAACACTCCCCCCAGACCATGAAGGTAAGTATCATCGTTTGGATGGTTGCAAGCCTTTCATCCTCTATCCCTGCATCCACCCAACCTTTATCCAGAATGATGAACATCCCAAGCCCGATAATGGCCATGGCAGCGATCATGACGATGAGCTCTCCGAGTACCTTGGGGGACACTATACCTTCCTTAGCATCCCTGGGGGGCTCACGCATCACGCCGGGAGTGGTCTTGTCAAGAACCAGTGCTGCCACCGGGAAAAGATGGGTTGAGAAATAGAGGAACAGGAGCTGCTTCTCCGTCATCATCTGCTCGACGAAGAGGAGCGAGCCGAGGAACATCACCGAGAGCTCGGATATGTTGGTGTATATTTGATAGGTTATGCTCTTCCTTATGTTGTCGAATATCTGCCTGCCCCTGTGAACAGCGGTAACAAGCGTGGCAAAATTATCATCCGAAAGTATGATCTGGGAAGCCTCCTTTGCAACATCCACACCGCTCCTTCCCATGGCCACCCCGACATCGGCGTTCTTCAGGGCAGCTGCATCGTTCATACCATCCCCCGTCATAGCGATTATCTGGCCGCTCCCCCTGTAGGCCTTGACGATATCCACTTTCTGATCGGGGGAGACCCTGCAGAATACGGCCACATCCCCGAGTTCCTCGGGGTCCACGGGCAGATCGCTTCCTTCAAGCACCCTTTCCCCTTTTCGCAGGACGCCCAGATCGCTTGCGATCGCGGTTGCGGTTCCCCTGCTGTCCCCCGTTATCATCACGACCCTGATACCGGCTTGATGGCATTTGACCACGGCTTCCCTGACACCCGGCTTCGGAGGATCTATCATTCCCATGAATCCAAGAAGTATCATCCTTTCCTCGATCTGGTCATCCGTCAGCTTCCCGAGGTCATCACCCTTTTCGAACTCCCTGTAAGCTGCAGCAAGGGTTCTCTGGGCATTTGAATTAACCATTGCATTCGCCCTGGATACATGCTCTTTCAAGTTCCGGTCGAGGGGCACGATTCGACCCTTCCAAACGATCCTGTCGCACCTGTCGAGGATTACCTCGAAACCGCCCTTGCTGAAAGCCGTAACTCCGATTCCATCCGCGAAGACCTTGGTCATCATCTTTCGTCTGGAGTCGAAGGGGATCTCACGGGCAGCTTTGATCTCCCCGACTTGATCACGGAGCCCCACTTTCATACCCAGCGTCTTCAGTGCACCTTCCGTGGGATCGCCGAGAACCTTCCAGCCATTTTCATCCCTCACAACCTTGGCATCATTGTTCCTGAAACATGAAGTTATCATCAGGTGGAGAGTGCTCCCCTTTCCAACATCGATCTCCATTTCTCTGTAATGGACCTTCCCCTCGGGACCGTAGCCTGATCCGGACACACTGTAGAACTTACCGTCATGGAAGAGGGTCTTGACGGTCATGGCGTTCTGAGTCATCGTACCGGTCTTATCTGAACATATCACGCTCACCCTTCCGAGTCCTTCGATGGAAGCTATCCTGCGGACGATTGCATTCTCCTTCACCAGATAGACCATGCCCCTTGCCATCACCGAGGTGGTTATGATGGGAAAGCTCCACGGCACCGCCACAACAGCCAGGATGACGGCGTTGACAAGTTCCTCCAGAATGGAATCCATGTTCAGTTCGTTGTCGATCCATAGGCGTAGAAGCTGAATCATTATCAGGGCGATCACAAGTACGAACATTATGAAGGAGAGTGTTTTTGCCAGCTGGCTCATCTTTCTTTGAAGTGGTATCTGCGGCTCGGGGGCTTCCTCGATGCGCTTTGCGATCTTTCCCAGCTGGGTGTCGAGACCCACCGAACTTACTGCACCCTCTCCAGCTCCTCTCGTGACAACCGTGGACATGAACGCCATGTTACTCAGTTCATGGATCGAACTTGTCCCAACTTCGATGGGGGAGGACGTCTTGTCCACTCCGACCGATTCCCCGGTGAGAGAGGACTCGTCGATCGTGAGGTGGTCGCACCTTACTATTCTCACATCGGACGGAATCCTGTCCCCCTCACCTAACCTGACTACATCTCCGACAACTACCTCCGTGGTCGGAACCTCGGTCCATCTACCATCCCTCTTGACCTTCGCCTTGGCTGCGGCTATCTTCCTGAGGGCTTCCAGCGAGCGCTCGGCCGAGTAAAGCTGGATAATTATCAGGACCCAGCTTAGCATGATGACCCCGACGATCGCTGCGGAAGTGCTGAAGGAGGTCGATTCGTTATCCGGGAAGATCAGAGCCAGTACCGCCAGCACCGCGGCAATTCCCAGGAGGAGAATGATCACGAAGTCGAATATCTGGGGAGCGACCCTCTTGAAGAACGACTGCCTTACCCTCGGGATCTCGTTGGGACCGTCCCTCTTGAGCCTTCTTCGGGCCTCCTCCGAGCTCAGTCCTTCAATGGAGGTTTCCAGGAGAAGGAGGACGTCCTCTGCGGGCCTGGAATAGATCTCCGTTTTAACTTCCCTGTCCTCCGGCAATCGGCTCCCCCATCAGCTGAAAGGCCCTATGGCTCAGCTCTAATCCAATCCCTCAATTGATATTAGGATTTTCCTGATGGGGAATGTTTTTCAGAGGAAACCGTTATCAGGCTCTCCGTGATTGGGGGGCCATGACATTCGCCCACGTATCGATCCGCGCATCGGATATTGACAGATCCATTAAATTCTATTCTGAGTTCCTGGGGATGGAGATGATAAGGAGAAAAGCGATCCCCCAGAACAGGGCTGAAATAGCTTTCCTGAAGGACCCGGAAGGGGAATTCTCCCTTGAGCTCACACATTACGACGACCAGAAGGATTACCGGCAGGCCGACTACATGAAGAGGACATTCGACCATCTGGCATTCCGGATTGATGACCTGAGAGGTCTGGTGGAAAAGGTAAAAGAAGCGGGCTTCAACGTGACCGATGAGCCATTCGAACTTTCACCCGGACATTGGCTCGCATTCATCGAAGATCCCGACGGGTCCCTGATAGAGCTCATCCAGAACCAATGATCGTACTTCCCGTCAGAGACCTCACGAAACGACATAGTCCGTTCCCGTGTTCGTGATAAAACAATGGGTCTCCCTTCCATCCCTTTCGAGTGATATCAGACCGATATCCTTCAATATCCTCACATGGTAATTCACGACCATCTTGTTCTTTCCCACTTCCTTGGATATCTGGGTCTGGGATATGCCCGGATCCTTCTTTATTATGAACAGGATCATTTCCTGGAGTGAGTTCAGGTCCAGCTTGTACTCTATCCTTTCGTCGTATAGATAGAACCTCCTGTATTTTCCATCCTGAACGGATTTTATGACCTGATGCTTCTCAAGAAGGTTAAGATGATGGGAAAGACTTCCCACTGCTAGGTCGAGACTTTTTTGTATGGCCATGAAATGGATTCCGGATTTCTTGCGAACAAGATCGAATATCATCTTCCTTCTCACATTGTCCAGCAGGTTCTTTTCCCTTACCCTCATGTGAATGTAGAATGCAAGAATGCAGATGATTGAGACCATTACCAGGAATCCTATTGCAATGAAGACGGCAATTTGCAGTCCGGTCACATTCTCATCATCATCGGGTCGATAGGGTGAATGTTGGGCGGTTATCTCGATCCGCAAGGTATATGATATCGATGTACCTGCTTTGTCCGTCACCGTCAGTGTGATGTTGTGGAATCCAACGGACAGGTTGGAAACGCAGAGGACGGGACCCGATCCGATTTCTCCATCAAGGTCCGAGATCCATGAGAATGTTAGCTCCTCCTCTTCATCGAAATTTAAATCCATGTCGTTGGCGGTTGCAATTAGAAATAGTTCGTAACCCTGTGTGAAAACGAAATTTCCCGTGCTGGAGATGACCTTGGTGATCTCGGGAGGATCGTTTACATTCCCAACTTCCAGGGTGACATTGATGCCCTGATCGTATGACGAACCATAACTATCCACCACATTCAATCTGAAGTGGTGCAATCCCACATCTTCCTGTCCGGGGTGGAAGGAGACGATGCCTGAATAGGGATCTATAATTATCCTTTCATTATCCGATTTCAGGATATACGACAGGGAATCGGGAAGTCCGATGTTGATATCCTCATCATCGGCTAACAGGGTGAAATTGAACCATTCATCTTCCAGGGCGCCGTTTTCCCCCGTGAACTCGATCACACCATTGTCGATCGAATATTCCTTCCCTTCCAAACGGTATGCAACGATCTTCGGGCCGTCGTTAACGTTCTCTACCATTATATTGATCGATATGTTGTCACTCCCCCCCATACCGTCCAGTACCTGGAGTCCCCACCGGAGCCATCCGACCTGATGGTTCCCAGGAGTGAACGATATCAACGCAGAATATGCGTCCAATTTGGTAACTGAAGCATAGGTCACATTGAGAAGAAAATCCAGGACGTCACCGGCCCCGGTCCCAATATCCACATCCTCCGCAACCACCTTGATAGAGTATTCCTTATCCTGGATAGCTGCTTCCTCTCCTTCGAAGAATACTGCATCCTTATCCGAAACCCATTCGGTCCCGATCCTTGATATCACGGGAGCGTCATTTACAGGAAGAACCTCGACCTGGAAAAGATTGCTTGTGGTTTCCCTGATGTCCTCCCTGCCCGAAGGTCCGATCACTCCCTTATCCACGGCCTTCACCTGAAATTCCAATACACCGTACCAATCCTCCTCCACCTTGGTGAAATCCAATTTGCTTCCGTTCAATTCGCAGTAAAGCCGGGACACCTCCTCCTGGTGGACTATCTCGAAAGTGAGGTTCCCGTCATCGTAATCATCCGTGAAATGCTCTTCCAGGTCTATCAATCCAGGTGCAAAGTATTGGTCCTCGCTCAGCCAGTACCTGTTGTCGGGGATGCCGCCGTCAAGCAAACGAGGCGCCGTGTTGTCATACCTGACATACGGACCAGAGACGTTCCCCTCCGCAGGCCATATGATGGAGCTCGTACCGTCGGAGAAAAGGAAATGGAACGAGTGCACACCTTCTGCGATCCTCAGGGATCTGTAAAATGCTTCATTACCATTGTAATCCATCCCCGTCCCGTAAAGCTGATAGATGTTTCCATCAAGAACAAGGTCGTGAACGGTGGGCTTATCCAGATTCATATCCCTGTAATTAATCGAAAAATTATACCAGTCGTCCGGCTCACCGACCAAGGGGTCCACAGTTCCTCCGGAGAGCTCGGGAGGATGATCGATCGGAGTGGGATCTTCCCAAAGATCGGTGGAATATATCTTTCCCCAGGATGAAGGCTGCAACATGGATGAACTTGACGGCCATAAACAATCCAGGAATGTCGTCCTCAGCATTATCGCCATTCCGACGGTCTTGTTCTGACCGGGCGATATTCCAAGCTTGTCGCAATCTATCCTGATCTCCCTGAAATAGACCCACCCCAGATTCGCATCCCATCCGCCGACAGTGGAGAAGTCCCAACCGGACCCGGTCCCTTTCATCTCCAATTTGTCGTTTGAGACATGAAGCTGGAAATCATCGGTCTGTGGTAGGTCACCTTCGTTATTGTCGACATCGAATGAGATGTCGCAAATGGTTTCCTGGTAATATTCAAAAGCAAGGAAAAGATAGTTCCCGTCCTGTTTGTAATGGATCGACCAATTCCCACCGTCGAACAAGATGGATAGCTTTCCCGCATCGGCCCATTCACTTCCGGTTTTACTACCATCCAGTGTTACAGGATTGTCTCCGAACCCTATGTCCATTTCTTCTGGGGGGCCTCTCTTGGGATCGTTGACAGGATCGCCTTGGTCCAAGGATTTCCCGAAGGGAAAGGAGTTCACTGCAAGGAAGATGCAGAACGCCATACACATCAACTTCTTCCCTTTCATGGATGATCTTCCTCCGTCGTGTTCATGGTTATTCCTTCAATTTCAATTTTATCATTCATCATCGCCGCTTGCCGGGATCTCCGTCGATCCTCCGATCATTTCTGATGATCATTATCATAATGACCGATATCCAGATTACCAGACAGATGATGGCGGATATCAATACCCATCCGAGCATTCCGCTTCCACCTTTTTGAGTGGACCCTTCGATCAGCGGCTCTTCATCCTCATCGGCTTCATCACCCCTTTCAATTACCCTAATATCGACAGATGCGCTGCTCCAGGCCCCATAGGAATCCGAAACAACAGCCGAGATGCTGTGCAAACCGGGACTCAAATCAGCAAACATCATGGACCCACCACAACCCAGAGGACCGTCCAGATCGGAAATCCAAGTAACCATATGATATTCCGTTGCTCCCTGATCAAGGTCCTTGTCATGGAATCTGCATGTGACATTAACCGGAAATCCCTCCGTTATGTCCGTTCTACCGTCATCCAGGATGATGACCACATGCTCCGGCGGATCGTTCACATTCCTGACCTCGACTGAGAATCTAATGATCTCATCAGGTCCGCTGCCTGAAAGGTCCGTGATCCAGACAGCAAAGGTATGCATACCAATATCAATCTGGCGGGGCTTCAGCAAGATCTCACCGGAAATGGGATCGATCGATGCGAAATCCGGGTTCTCCGGAATACTGAATGATAGAAGATCCTCTTCACCGATCAGAATGTCCGGATCTTCCGCGGAAAGTGAGATCCTTGCCGTAGATCCTTCAAGCAATCCATCATAGCCCGTCAGATAGAATACCCCTTCTATCGGAAGCATCCTCCTGCCCTCCATTGAAACAGTCTTTATCGATGGAGGGTCGTTGGTATTCACTACCTCGATCCGGAAGCCCATTGAGGATGAGGACCCGGCAAGGTCGGAAACCGTCAATGATGTTTCAATCTCACCGACATCGGCATTTCCCGGGAGGAAAGAGAGAGTGAATTCATCTCGGGTCCCTTCAACGGGGTCTATCCGGACTCTATTATCCCCGCTTCGGAGAAGCAGGCTCTCGTTCCCGCAATACTGCATGTCAGGATCCTCCAAAAGGATCGTCTTGTTGAACCATGTACCTTGAACGGCCGAATTCTCGCCCTCGAAGGATATGCTCGTTCTATCATGAACAAGCTCATCCCCTATCGAGATGAATTTGGGAGCATCGTTGTTTGGGTGAACGAGTATTGAAAAGATATTGCTCAAGGTGCTCTTTTCATGCAATTCTACCGGAAATCCGTTGATACCATTATCAATGGCCCGCACCTGGAATGACAATGAGCCATGCCAGTCGTCATCCTTAAGGTACAAATCGAGGTAATGACGGTCGATCCTGGCTTCCAGGATCTCTTGATCTTCCTGATAGGCCATCTCGTAATGAAGGCTCCCGATGTCTCTATCATCAATGAAGAAATGGTCGAGGTCCATCAAGTCATTGCATCCTTTCTCCCCCTCCATTATCGAGTGGAAGGAGTCCGGGATCCCTCCGGGCACAAGCTCCGGAGCCTCGTTGGAAGGGCTCACCGTTGGGCCTTCGAACTCTCCGGCTTTTGGCAGTCTCGCTTCATTAATGCCATCACTGAACAGGAAATAAAAGGAGTGGTCGAAAGGTTCAAGCTCCATGGCCTTCAGGAATTCGACACCGCTTTGAAAATCGGATCCCTTGCATTCCATTTTGTATTCGGCACTATCGACGAACAGGGAAGAAACGACAGGCGGATCACCGTCTTCATCCAGGTAAACCACACTGAACTCATATTGAATATCAGTAGTGCCTTTTTCAGGCGTGCAAATTCCGTTACCAAGTGAAGGAGGTGTGTTTCCATCGCTCCATCCATCGGAGGAAAATAGGTCCCCCCACGTATCCGGTGCGGACATATCCCCACTTTCTGGCCATGCCGCAGTAGGGTAGCCCATTACCATCATCAATATGCAGAATCCAATGGTGCTGTTCCGCCCTGGAGCCAGGCCCAGTTTATCGTAGGATATGCTGAATTCCCTTGTCAGGTAATCCGGGTCCCCTTCCATTGTCCATCCCCTTGGATCGAGATAAAGGTCCCAATCCGAACCGGTCCCCCTTCCTTCCCATTCCGCGAATGAGGAATGGATATACAGATCATCATCCTGCGGTTCGGTGCCGCCATCATGTTCGACATCGAAATAGAGGTCGATCATGTTCATTTCTGGGAAATGGGTGGCTATCAACAGGTTTGAACCGGTCTCCTTGTAGAAAACTTCACCAATATCTTCACCGAATTGGAACTCCAGTCTCCCAGCATCGGACCATTCCCCCTGGGTTATTGTCCCGTCAATGGTAACAGTTTTCCCATAACCTGCGTTCAGGTGGTCCGTGGAATGTCTCGTTGACTGGGTCGGTGCTCCGTAGATCAGAATCGAAAAACATCCCGACATCAGGATCATGGAAGCGGCCATAACCATGATCGTTGATCTCCGTATCATTTCATCCACCCCTCCTTCGTATTATGACAATGGTCCATGGATCCCGGAGCACCATATTGCAGCATCCGCTCATTGGGAATGGTAAAAGACCCATTCTCCCGGGACATAAGTGGATCACGGCCAGAGGTCGGTTCTTTGATAATGTCACTCCTCCTTGTCAACAGTATCAAAATGGAGGCCAAGCCCACGAGAGAGATGATGCCTATCAACACAATAACGAATATCATCACCCCTTCGAGGCCGGTCCCGGTTTCCCTCTTCGTTCCATCCTTCTCGACCGGCGGTTCCCATGTATCATTTTGGCCGGGCTCTTCTTTCTCAACGATCCTCAAACGGAGAACTTCAGAATCCCACTCTCCCATCCTATCCCTTACCCGTACGTCGATATTGTGATCACCCGGAATCAGCTGATCCGTGCTCAAAACCCTCGAATCCCCAAGAAAACCTTGGATATCGGAAATCCACTGGATAGAGATTTCTTCCAGTGGATCCCAACCCTCGTCTTCGTCAATATATTCAATGGAAATATTGACCGTATCGCCCGCCTGGAATTCATCTCCCTCATCCTCCACTAGTAAATTCGAGATCCGGGGAGGGTCATTCGAATTCATGATCCTTACATCGAGCATCAGGGGCATGGAACATGTCAGTCCTGATCCGTCCGTTATCGAGATGGTCAATTCGTGGATTCCGACATCTTCCTGGGTTGGAAGGTACGAGAATTCCCCCGACATTCCATCGATGGTCCCAAAATATCCCTCCCCTGAGAACTGGAAAGCAATTGACTCTTCCCGGTCGAAGGGAATATCCGGGTCCCAGCCCTCAACGGTGAAGTTCAACCATGAATCCTCGATTCCCTCGATAGCAATTGGAATTCCTTCGTTATTGCGTCTCATTCCTTGTATGAGGAGGGATGTGATCTTCGGGGGTTCGTTGATGTTCATCACATCCATGGATACTTGGATCGAGTGCCTCTCCCCTCTGCTGTCAACTACCCAAAGACCAAACTCAAGGTTTCCCACATCTTCTTGGGAAGGAAGGATCCTCAATACCGCGCGTGATGGGTCTGCATCGGGCATCTCCACTTCAATGATTTCATTGTCACATCCCAAGTTCAATACCTCATCGTTCCCGGTTTCGATATCCACATCGGAGAGCCTGACCTCGAATTCCTTCTCCTCGTCCTCAACGGCTCCGTTGGGTCCTTCCAACCTTAAGACGTTCTTTCCGTCCGGAACCACTCCATCAATAGAAATTATCTCAGGAGGATCGTTCACGGGAAGGATGGTTATGCAGAACAAGTTGCTCTGGGTTTTCTGATCATCCTGGCTGAGTACCTCGTCAGGACCAAGGTCCATCCCCGAAACCTGAAAGTAGACCGGTCCGTTCCAATCTTTCTCTACCTGGGAGACAGAGAGATGACTGCCATCGATCTTCCCTTCCAATCTCTCAGGAGCGCTTTGTGAATCAATTTCGAAGGTCAGGGTCCCGTCATCATGATCATCCCAGAAATATTCCTCGAGGTCTATCAACCGCTCCCCTTCTCCGCTATCCTCGAAGATAAAATAGGAATCTTCAGGAAGGGGGAACATTAGAGAGGGGGGTTCATCATGCCTTTTTATGACAGGACCTTCGAAGAAACCTTCATTGGGAAGTCTGACCTCGTTCTTTCCATCGCTGAATCGGAAAAAGTGTTCGTGCGTCCCTTTTATCAGCGTTGCGGAATATCGATATACAATCCCTTCACAAGGATCCCCGACAACCTGATCCATCGAATGATCGATACCGTCGATGTTAAGGAAAAATTCCGTGGGTGGCTTCCCCTCCTTATCGGAATAGACAACCTGGAAAGTAATAGTCGTCGTTGTATCCCCGGATGAGGGCTCGAAACCGGACTCCTCAAGGACCGGTGGCTCATCGACCGGGATCCCATCCTCCCACTTGATGGATGATATCATATCCTCCCAGGACGATGGGTCCATGACGTTGGCATCTGTGGGAATGCAGTAACTCCAGGACCAATCCAGCGCTTTTATCTCGAAACACACCCCGATCGTTTTTTCCGACCCTGCAATCAATCCGAGCTTCGTGTAGTTGATCCTCAGTTCCCTGGTAGTTGAATCCTCATCCACCGCCACTTCCCATTTGTCGAAATACAGATCGGGTTCTCCCCAACCGGTTCCAGTCCCCCGTGACTCGAAATCCGAAAGCGAACTGTGGATCTGAAGATCATCCGATCTTGGATAGGAAGCCTCGTCATGGTCTATGTCGAAGTATATTATCAACATGTTCTCCAAAGGATGATCATACGCTATCAGAAGGTCCTTCCCGGTTTGTTTGTAATACAGGCACCATGGATTTCCCTGGACGTTTGTTTGGACCAACGCGGCATCGGACCATTCGTTCGGCTGCAGGATGCCATCAACAGTGACGTCTTTCCCATATAGCACGTCCACGTCTGCAAATCTATCATTCGAACATGATCCCTTGATCCCGACCAGGATGTAACAAAATGAAGAGAAAATATATACAATGACAAGGAAAGCGGCCTTCTCTTTCTCTCTCATTTCTGCTCACCTCTCGCGGAAGCCGATCAGCTAGGAAATTGTCCCGGCCGGTTGCTAAGAACAAAACCGCAGATAACTGCTAGTTCCGATAACAGTGAAGCGGCTTCGAATTTCCGAGTTGTGTATCTCTCCGCAGTATCGGCCATTCATGAGGTCCTTATAAAGAGTAAATGGAAGCTTTTTCATACAATTATTAAAGGATTTTGGTTCCCCGCTCCAATTCTAAGTAATAATATTTTAAGGAATATAACAGGTTAAATATGCATCAACCTCTTTCGGTGTCAATGGCTAGGAGAAGAGAACGCCTGGATCAAAGGCCTTATCTCATCAAACCTCCTTTTCTGGGTTTTCTGCCGATGGAATTCTTCGACCGAATGAAGAGAAGACAGATGATGACACCCGGTGCCGCTATCTCGCTAATACTGGTTATAAGCCCAGTGATCATATGGCTCTCCCACGATCCGAACACCGAGAGAGACCCATGGATCGTGGCGGCTAAGACATGTGCCTTTCTGGCAATATCAACCCTTTCCATCAACTATATTTTAGCTGCCAGATGGAGGGTCCTGGAAAACCTCTTCGGGGGACTTGACAGGATGTACCGGGTCCACAAGGCCATTGGCAGAAGCTCCCTGATATTCATGCTCCTGCATCCGATATTCCTAGGGTTATCAAAGACACCTGACTGGTCAAACATACTTCTATATATTTTACCGATCGGACCATGGGAGGTTTCCGCGGGAGTACTGTCACTTTACATCTTCATCATTCTCATAACGCTTACTGTTGTAGTGAGGATATCCTATCATCTGTGGCACTTAAGCCATAAGTTCCTGGGGGTAGTACTGGCCTTGGCTTTGGTCCATGCTGTTGCCGCAGGGAGCGACATTGGCTCCTATCCGGTCCTTAGGTTCTGGATCATACTAATTTCAACCGGAGGACTTGTCTCCTATATCTATATGGTCTTTCTCTACAAGCTGCTGGGACCCAGACACAGGGTGAAGGTCACCAAGGTCCAACACCTGGCAACGATGACCGAGCTCTATTTTGAAAAACCCGGAGGATTCAGATACCAGCCCGGGCAGTACATATTCATCCGATTCCCCCGGTTCGAAGGGATCAAGGAGCTTTTTCCTTTCTCCATTTCCAACGATCCCTGCCAGGATGAGCTTAGGGTCTCCATCAGGAGGTCCGGGGATTACACATCCGAGAAGATCCCCCAGGTAAAAAAGGGGGATGATGTCATAATGATGGGGCCCTACGGGAAGTTCGGAGAGCGATATTTGAAACACGACAGGGACATGGTATGGATTGCCGGGGGTATCGGGATAACGCCCTTCCTTTCACTAGCAAAACACGAATCGCTCTTTCCGACAGGGAGGAAGATCCAACTGATATGGATATTCAGGGAACCTAAGGACCCGACCCATGATTCCGAGCTTTTCATGGAGGCAAGAAAGAACCCGAAGTTCGATTACGTCCACTGGATCTCCTCCCAGAAGGGTAGGATAGACGCTGAAAAAATCTCGGAAATATTTGGAGGGGATGAGGAGCTAAAAAGAAGGATCATAATGCTCTGCGGGCCTCCCCAAATGATCGCATCGGTTTCGAGGCAGCTGCATAAGAAGGGGATCCATTACAGGAACATGCTCTTCGAGGATTTCAACATGCTCGATTGATGTCTCGAACCGATTTGGGGAATGCTCTATTGTAGCGAACTCGACCGCAATTTCATCATGATTGTATAGTATCACCAGGTGGAAAATGGTCAATATTTCCTTATTAACCGATACATTTAAGTATTTCAATAATATGGAATGAATGCTCTAAGCTTGTGATGTGGTGCTTAATGCCCCCAGGATCAGGCGAGGGGGGTATTCGAATGAACATATATGTTGGAAATCTCTCATACGATACGAGGGAAGATGATCTGAGAACAGCCTTTGAAGAGTTCGGATCCGTTGATACGGTGAAGATAATAATGGACAGGTACACCAACCGGTCCAAGGGATTCGGTTTCGTCGAGATGCCCGATGATGAAGAGGGAAAGAAGGCGATATCCGAAATGGACGGGAAGGAGCTTCAGGGAAGGGTCCTGAAGGTGAATCCCGCCAGGCCCCGAGAGGAAAGAAGGCCCAGGTACTGATGAATGACTGATAATAACAGCGAAGCCCGGTCCCATTCGACCGGGTTGTTTTCTTTTAACCAAGGGTTAATAATACAACTTCCTTACTTACTCGTGTGTTCCTTCATCTGCTGGGGACCCTTGTGGGTCTAGTCCTGATCCTGCTGGGATCGAACTTCCTTGTGGACGGCGGAGCCGCTCTTGCGAGAAAGATGAGGATCAGCGGTCATGTTATCGGGATCACCCTTGTGGCCACGGCAACATCACTTCCCGAACTTTCGACTTCAGTTACGGCATCGATAACTGGAAACTCCGGAATTGCAGTTGGAAACGTTGTCGGATCCAACGCCTTCAATATCGGCATCGTCCTCGCCGTGGGTGTACTGATCACGACAACTAGGACAAGCAGGGTCACGGTAAGAGACGGATGGATGGTCCTCCTCTCGACCTTCATCTTCGGTGTCTTTTCCATCGGAAAGATGGGACGGATCGAATCCGGAGCCCTTCTAATTCTATACGGATACTATATCTTTTACATTATTGTCAAACACAGACCTAAAATGATCTCAGAGGAATCCAGAGGAGAAAAGAGAACAACCGGATCGGTCCTTCTGATCATTCTGGGAGCACTTTTTCTTCTCCTGGGCTCCCCAATTCTTGTGAGGTCATCCTCAAATCTGGCAGTTGAAATTGGTGTGCGTGATTCCTTCATTGGCCTGACCCTGATCGCCGTGGGAACATCCCTCCCCGAGCTTGTAACCAGCATAATCGCGGCCTTGAAAAAGGAGACCGGAATAGCCGTGGGGAATGTTTTCGGTTCCAACATATTCAACATACTGCTGATAATCGGGGTGTCCGGTCTTATCAATCCGATCCCCTTCAGGGGTTTGATGAATCCCGGGGTAATTCCGGGTATGATCCTCATAACGCTTCTTGGAATTCTGCTTTCCAGAAGGAGGATGGGGGACCTCCAGGGGATTCTGCTGATAATCGGTTACATAGCTTTCCTGCTGCTGATCGTTCCGTACCGATTCTGGCCCGGATGAAGTACTTACGATTCTTATATTAATTTCTCAATTTGTAAACGAATGTCGAAAAATGTTTTCGATTTTCGATAAGTATTTATATAGGTAGCGTATGACATCCTCATCATGAAGAACAAGATGGATGCCCTAGACTGGGAGCTGATCAAGCTGCTGAAGAGGGATGCTAGGACATCAAATGTCAGCTTGGCACGGGAGCTCGGTGTGTCCGAAGGCATGGTCAGGCAGAGAATCGCCAGGCTCAGGGAGAGCGGCATGATAAGGAGCTTTACAATCGAAACTGCACCAAAGGGACTCAAGGCCTTGCTGGAGATCGAGGTCGAAGTGAATGTCCATACATCGTCCGTGGCGACCAAGATAATGGAGCTGGAGGGAGTGCAGAAGGTTTACGAGCTTTCAGGTGCGGTGGACATCATCGCCTTGATAGATGTCGAATCGGTCGAACGACTGAACGACACCATCGAGGACATAAGGAAAGTGGGCCACATCAGGTCCACAAGGACAAAATTGGTACTGAACGAGCTATAACAGGACGGCAAAAACAAGATGATAGAGATCTTAGACTCCACCCTCAGAGAAGGTGAGCAGACCCCCGGAGTCACCTTCACCATCAATGAAAAGCTTGAGATCGCCCGCATGCTTGACGATTTCGGAGTGGATTTCATCGAAGCGGGGCACCCTGCTGTCTCCCAGGATATCAAATGCGCTGTGAGGACGATCGCGACCGAAGGCTTGAACGCCCGCACTCTGGCACACTGCAGAGCCATGAGAAGTGATATCGATCTTGCACTGGATTGCGATGTGGAGTGGATCGGACTTTTCATGAGTGTTCTCGAGGATCGTTTGAAACTCCATTTCAGAAAGGACCTTGGCCAGGTATGCGAGATCGTCCAGGATTCTGTACAATATGCCAAGGATCACGGATTGAAGGTCCGATACACACCTGAAGATACCATTAGGTCCCACTTCGAAAGTGTGGTACGCGTATCAAATGCTGCTCTCCATTCGGGTGCGGACCGGATAAGCGTCGCGGATACGGTCGGGGCGGCAAGACCGGCAATAATGGGGAGCTTCATCAGGGACCTTATCTGCAGGACCGGAGCAAAGGTGAATGTCCACTGCCATAACGACCTAGGATTGGCCCTGGCGAATTCACTGGCAGCATTCGAGAACGGTGCGGTCCTGATAGATACCTGCGTCAACGGCCTGGGAGAGAGGGCGGGCATAACGAGCCTCGCCGAACTTGTAATGGCGCTTAAGGTCCATTACGGAGTTGACAACGGATGGAAGCTTGACATGCTTCCCATGATCTCCGACCGGGTGGAAACGCTCTCCGGATTCAGGATCGCTTCCAACGCGCCAATAGTGGGTGATAATGCTTTTTCCCATAATGCAGGCCTCCATGTATCGGCGGCTCTTCTCAAACCTTCATTCTACGAGGTCTTCTCGGCGGAAACGGTGGGCAGGGCAAGAAGGTTCGAAATGGACAAGATGTCCGGAAGGGACCTCATAGAGAGCGTCCTTTCGAAGAACAACATATTCCTGAGCGAGTGCCAGAGGTCCGATCTGATGCTCGAGATAAAATCCCGGTCCAAGGGGAATTTCACGGAAGAGGAGATCATAGGGACCGCGAAGGCGGTCCTGGAAGGGAAGTGATCCATTATGTTTTCGAAAATGAAAATAACATTGACTACTTTATACGAATATCGTATAATATCTTCGATTTCAGATATATTTTTATATGATGTGTGTTTACACTCGCAACAAATTAAAGAAAAAAAAAGGAGAAAAAAAAATGAGGAACGAATGTCCGATGTGCGGATGTATGCTTGACTACGACAACCCGGAGCTAAACGAGCTGCTGCCATGCCCCGACTGCGGGAGCGATCTTGAGGTGATATCCATTGAACCCTTCACCCTGGATATGGCCCCGCTGGAAAAAGAGGACTGGGGCGAGTAGGGAGGATGGACCGGTTGAAACTTGCCATGGGCTATAACCTGATCAGAAAGGATGAGAAGCTGCTTCTTGAAGCGGCAGAGAGAAAGGGGATACATCTCGCTCCTCTCCGGATACAGGAGCTTGCAATAGAACTTGGAGGGAACGGGTTAGAACTGGACGGCCTCCTCGAAAGGGGAATGAGCCAGTTCCAGTCCTTCTACGTCCTCAGGATGATGGAGGAGAGGGGAGTATACACCCTGAACAGTTCGGAGGTCCTCAGCAAATGCGGGGACAAGGCCGTAACGACGGAACTGCTTTTCAGGAAAGGCATCCCGACGCCGAGGACCTCCATAGCCTTCGATACCGAAACCGCGATCAGGGAGATGGAAAGGATCGGTTTCCCAGTGGTCATCAAGCCGGTCATCGGTTCCTGGGGCCGGCTGTTAGCAAAGGTCAATGACAGGGAAGCAGCTGAAGCCGTCCTTGAGCACAAGGAGGTCCTTGGCGGGTTCCAGCATACGGTCATCTACATACAGGAATATATCGAGAAAATGGGGAGGGATATCAGAGCATTTGTCGTGGGTCCGGAAACGATCTGCGCCATCTACCGGGATTCACCCCACTGGATCACCAATACCGCCAGGGGTGGGAAGGCCTCAAACTGCCCGGTCTCGGACGAGCTCAACGAGATATGCCTGAGAGCCGCCGATGCGGTTGGTGGAGGCGTCATCGCAATAGACCTCTTCGAGAAGGGGAACGAGCTCATGGTCAATGAGGCAAACCACACGATGGAGTTCAAGAACAGCATTGAGCCGACCGGTGTGGACATACCCGGCAGGATCATTGACCATTTCATGGAGAATGCGAGGCGGTAGGGAATGAACACGGTTTCCATAATAGGCGGATCGGGCTACGTAGGCGGTGAGCTGGCAAGACTCGTCCTGATGAGGGATGATCTGAAACTCGTTCAGGTAACCTCCTCAAGCACACTGGGGGAGCAGCTACATTCCGTGCACCCTAACCTGAGGGGGATGACCGATCTAAGGTTCACATCCCCGGAAGATGTAAAGGATGTGGATTTTCTTTTTTCTGCGCTCCCGCACGGGACCTCCGACAGCAGGATGAGGGAGCTGATAGACCATGCCGGGCATGTGATCGACACATCGGCGGATTTCAGACTCAACGATCCGAAGGAATACAGGAAATGGTACGGCCATGACCACAGCTCACCGGAACTTATGGGATCGTTTCCCTACGGCCTTCCGGAACTACATCGCGATGAGATAAGGGAAAAAGGAAGGGCCGCTGCGCCGGGATGCGTTGCCACATCGGTCATACTCGGCCTATTCCCCTTCAAGGATATCGCTTCAAGGGTACTTGTTGATTCGAAGATCGGCTCCTCCGCTGCAGGTAAGACCGCATCGGATTCATCCCACCATCCAGAACGGAGCGGTGTGATAAGGCCATACGCCCCCACTGACCACAGGCACAGGGCGGAGATACTCCAGGAGACAGGTTTGGATGTCATGATGACCGTTCATGCCGTGGAGATGGTCAGAGGCATTTCGAGTACCATCCACATAGAAACCGGTGAGAGGCTTTCCGAGAGGGATATCTGGGAGCGTCTCAGGTCATCCTATGGGAATGAACCATTCATCCGGATAATTCGGTCCATGAAGGGCATCTTCAGATATCCTGAGCCCAAGATCATCGCGGGAACGAACTACTGCGATATCGGGTTCGAGATCGACCCCAATTCCAACAGACTCGTTGTCTTCTCCGCCATAGACAATCTGATGAAGGGAGCGGCGGGGAGCGCAATGCAGTGCATGAACGTGATCATGGGATGCGAGGAGACCAGGGGGCTTGATTTTCCCGGTCTCCATCCGATATGAGGTGCTGAAGATGATCGTCGTGAAGATCGGAGGCGCGGTTGGTACGGACCTTTCCAACCTGGTCGAGGACCTTGCAGCCAGGAAGGACGTGATCCTCGTCCACGGCGGATCCGATGAGATGAACAGACTCTCCGAGGAATTGGGGAGACCGCCCAGGTTCGTCAAATCACCTTCCGGACATACCAGCAGGGTAACGGACGATGAGACCCTGGACCTCCTGAGAATGACATATTCAGGTCTTGTCAACAAGAGGCTGGTCCAGATGCTTAGGACCAGGGACATCAACGCCATAGGATTGTCCGGAATAGACGGAGGCCTCCTCCGGGGAAAAAGAAAGGAGGCGATCAGGTACCTCGATCAGGGTAAGATCAAGGTCCTGAGGGGAGACCATACTGGAACTGTTGAGAAGGTGAATACCGACCTTCTAGATCTCCTCCTCGAGGCGGGATACCTTCCCGTCATCACCATACCCATTGAAGCGGAGGACAAGGGAGCGTTGAACGCGGATGCTGACAGGGTTGCGGCCTCGATCGCGTCGGCGGTCCGGGCCGAAGAACTCGTAATTCTGACCAACAAACCGGGGCTCCTGAAGGATGTTGAGGATCCATCTTCCCTAATCAGGAGCGTGACCCGGAGCGAGATAGAAAAAGCTATGGATATCGCACAGGGAAGGATGAAGAAGAAGGTGCTGGCTGCCCAGGAGGCGCTTGCCAATGGTGTGAACCGGGTCATCATCTCCCATGCGAACATAGAGAAGCCGCTGTCAAGCGCCTTGTCAGGCGGGGGGACTGTGATATGTTAAGGGAAGAAGAGCTGGAATCGGGAGCTGTTTCCAAGAGGGGATTAGAGATAGTCAGGGGAGAGGGATGCAGAATTTGGGATGCCAACGGCAAGGAATATCTGGACATGGGAGCCAGCTACGGGGTCTGCAATGTAGGACATAGGAATCCAATGGTTCTTGAAGCTCTTTCGAGGCAGATGGAGGAAATCATGTACATCTCCTCCAGTTACGATAATCCGGTAAGGAGGGAGTGCATGGACGCGATCCTGGGGATCTCTCCCCCCGGAATGTCCAGGGTTTTCCTCTGCAATTCCGGTACGGAAGCCGTGGAAGCGGCCATGAAATTCTCATTCAGATACACGGGAAGAAAAGGGGTGGTGGCGGCAAAGAGGGCGTTCCACGGAAGAACACTGGGATCACTTTCGCTTACCTGGAATCCGTCATACAGGGAGGGTATTGAGGAAAGATTGGTCCCCGTTGATTTCGTTTCCTACGGGAGCATTGAAGAGATCGGTGAGAAGGTTACGGATCAGACCGCTGCGGTCTTTCTGGAACCCGTTCAGGGCGAGGGAGGGGTGCATATCCCTCCCTCCGGTTATTTACGGGAAGTTCGGAGAATATGCGATGAAAAAGGAGCGCTGCTCGTCGTTGACGAGGTCCAGTCAGGACTCTGCAGAACCGGCAGGATGCTAGCCATCGAGCACCATGATGTGGTACCCGACATAATATGCATGGGCAAATCCCTGGCAGGGGGGCTTCCCATGGGAGCGACGGTGCTTAATGAAAGAATGGGGCCCATGCCGAAGGGCTTCCACGGATCCACCTTCGGAGGCAGTCCGCTCGTATGCGCCGCTTCGATCGCCGCCTTGAAGTTCTTGAAAGAGAACCAGATGGATAAAAGGTCTGAGGAGCTTGGCCTAAGGTTTCTGGAAGGATTGAGATCCATAGGATCTTCCCAGATAAGGGAGGTCAGAGGACAGGGGCTCATGATCGGCGTGGAGCTGAAGTCCAGGACGGGTCCTTACCTCTCCAATCTCCTGGAAAGGGGCATAGCTGCCATTCCGACCGGAAGCACGGTCATCCGATTCCTGCCTCCACTTATCATCACCGAGGATGATATTGACCGGACCGTCGGGACTCTCGCGGAGGTCCTGGATGGATGAGAGGATCGGACTGCTCCATCGCATAATATCGATCCCCTCGGTCACCGGCAGCACCGGAGAGGCAGGAGATTTCCTGTTAGAATGGTGCAGGAGCAATGGATTAAATGCTGAATTGGAGCGGGGAGCCCTGGTAGTGAACCCGAACGGGAAGGACCTCCTGCTTCTGGGACATTTTGACAATGTACCGGGCGAGATCCCTGTCAGGATCGAAGGGGACGTCCTTTGGGGAAGGGGGTCGGTGGATGCAAAGGGTCCGCTTTGCGCCGCACTTCTGGCGTTGAAGGAGATGCCGGAACTTCGGGAAAGGGTGATGCTCGTGGGTGTTCCCGATGAGGAGGGGAGCTCTGAGACCGCACGCAGGCTGAGGGACAGGATCGAGGAGAGACCGTGCATCATCCTTGAACCCAGCGGGTGGGACGGGATAACGATATCATACAACGGCCGCCTGCTCTTGGAAATAGAGATCGAAGCACCTCCGTCCCATTCCGGACACGACCAGCCGTTCTCCCCAGAATTGGCGGTTGACCTTTTCTGTTCCATAAGGGAACTCTCGAACCCCCGCTTGATCGGAATTGAAGGGAACATTACAAGGACGGCGATGAAGCTGGATTTCAGATATCCCCCCGGAGAGGCTCCCCAGATTCCAGCTGTTAAAGAGAGGATAAGAACAAGGGTGATCGAGGACACGAAACCGTATCAGTCGGACAAGCGGTCACCACTGGTCCGGTCCTTCATGAGAGGGATCAGGTCAGCCGGAGGAGAGCCGGTCTTCAAGAGAAAAACGGGAACGGCGGACATGAACGTTCTCGGAGAGAAATGGAGAACACCAATTATCGCCTACGGCCCGGGGGACGGACGCCTGGACCATACCGATGAGGAAAGGATCGATCTGAACGAATACATACGTTCTATAGGGATCGTTCAATTTGCGATAAGGGATTTCTTGAAAAATGTGGACAAAGATAATGCCTGATGTCCTCACTCCATATGCTCCATCGTTTTTTCAACGGGATCCCTTCCCAGAAGGACCATGGCGAACTGTTCCAGCTTCTCACCGGTCTCCATGTCCTTATCGTGCCACCTGGCAAAGAACTCGTTATGGTTCAACCATGTCCGGTGGAACGAGGACGGATCCTCGAAGAATATGACCTTGTCGTTGTATCCGATGACTATGGCATAATGGCCGTCATCATAGTTGCTCTTCCATTCGCTGACCGTCAGGTAATCATCCGCCCATGCCTGGAGGGAGACGATTATGGGATGCCCTTGATCTATGTACTTCTTCAGGTCTTCAAGCGTCCAATTCTGACATGCTTTGACCGTGAATCCGTAACTTTCGGCAACCGATATCATCTTCTCTATGGAAGTTCCCAATGCATCAGTTCCCAGTTCTTTGAGAAGAGCATCTTCCCTGATCATTACCCCGTAATGGGACATCAAGGTCTGCAGGGCCTTGGTGCCGCAGTCGAAATCGTAGGTCTGTCGAAGTGAGTGAATATCTATCATGTGGGAGCTCTTATGAAGGCTTTGGACGTGGTTCAGAGCTGTGAAGATCGATTCAGCGAAGGCTCTCCTCAGCCTGTTGATGGTATCTATATTCGGTCTTCCATCCTGATCCAAATACAATCCATGGCTCGTCTCCTGGATGATGGACGGGATCCTTTTTCCATTCCTTTTCAGCGAATTGGATGAATGTTCGGAGCATATATGTCCGTACACCTTGTAGTATTCGGATTCGTTGACGGTCACATTCACTTCAGGAAGCCGTTTTCTCAGCTCCGCAGAATAGGTTTCTATGAATATATCAGGCGAGAATGCGACCGGCCCGGTGTCATACCTGCTGTGCTGAAAGTTCATCAGGTCGATCTGGTTCTCGCTTACACCTCTGGCGGGCATGGTCGAATGACCCTCAAATAGGAACTCCGCTCCGGAGAGAATGCTCTCCTCGATGGACCTGTGAAAGGATTTCAGATACTTCTCGGAGAGGGCCTTCCTGAGCTCCGGACTTGGTTCTTTTCCCGATCTGTAGATATCCTCTCCGAACACGTCCTTCAAGGGGACGCTCTCGTCTATTCTATCCGGATGTCTGTTCGCTTCGAGGATGAGACTGCAGTAGGGGAACACGATGTGTCTGTTGTCGAGGATATCCCTGAAATCATAGAGCCAGTTGGTGTACCAATCGATGTTCCTGGAGAGCTTCTTGATATCATCCGATAGGCTCTCCGGAGGGATCTCGCTCGGAATCACCAGACCGCTGTGCGGTACTACGACGACAAGCTCGCTGAACCTCATTCGAATAGATAATATCGCTCACCCGGGATAAATCCCTTTTGTCCTCGAACTCCTTTCAATTATCGGTGATAAAGGCCATTTCCGTCGTTCAACCCAAATTATTTATTCCTTTTCATGATTAAGACATTTTATTATCAGGAGGGACTTTGAATGAGATATAATGCCGTAGTGATATCTGCAATTATACTACTGATCAGCTCATTCTTATATATTCCTGATAGTCATTCGATCACAACGGATGCGGGTCTATCAACTAGAGGTATCGAAGATTGGAGAACGTATTTCAATATCTCCGATCTAAAATCAGCCTCTTTTTATGGGGAAGCGGCCGGCGACAATTCAGGGTATTCTGTGACCAATGCAGGAGATGTCAACGGAGACGGTTACGACGACATACTGATCGGAGCTATTTACAGCGATGAGGCCGCTGAAATGGCAGGCAAGACATATCTCATATTCGGGAGGGCCTCCGGCTTTTCGATGGATATGGGCCTCTCACTAGCTGATGCGTCCTTTACAGGCGAGACCGCCTATGATTGGTCAGGATCTTCATTATCCGGTGCAGGAGATGTCAACGGAGACGGATTCGATGACATCCTGATCGGAGCCCACAGGAACGGAGAGGGCAGCAACGATGCAGGGCAGACGTATCTGATATTCGGCAAAGCATCAGGATGGTCCATGGATACCAGCCTCTCTTTGGCAGATGCATCATTCATAGGTGAAACATCCGGAGATCAGTCTTCGATCTCCTTATCGGGAGCCGGTGATGTGAACGGAGATGGATTCGATGACTTCCTCATTGGAGCTCAGAATAATGACGAGGGAGGCGGTACGGCAGGGCAGACGTATCTGATATTCGGCAAGGCTTCAGGATGGTCCATGGATACCAGCCTCTCGTCGGCAGATGCGTCATTCATAGGTGAAGCTGCTTCCGATATGTCCGGGTATTCAGTTTCCGGTGCCAAAGACGTGAATGGAGATGGATTCGATGACTTCCTCATAGGCGCATACGGGAACGACGAAGGCGGTGACAGAGCTGGCAAGACCTATCTGGTATTCGGGAAATCCACCGGTTGGGGGATGGATGCAAGTCTCTCATCGGCTGATTCGTCCTTCATTGGCACAGCACCCTTGGATTTCTCCGGATCTTCCCTTTCTTGTATGGGGGATGTGAACGGGGATGGATTCGATGACTTCCTCATTGGTGCTTATAAGAACAACAAAGGTGGCCCTGAATCAGGCCTGACCCATCTCATTTTCGGTAAATCCACGGGTTGGTCGAAGGATGCTGATCTCAGCATTTCAAGCATGTCGATCGTCGGTGAGGCAGCATCGGATTGGTGCGGATTCTCAGTATCAGGCGCAGGTGATCTGAACGGAGACGGGTTTGATGATCTGCTCATCGGGGCTCATCAGAACGATGAGAATGGCGATGGAACAGGCCAAACTTACCTGATATTCGGATGGTCCACCTATTGGGTAATGGATAAGAACCTTACGAATTCCGACGCGTCCTTCATCGGAGAGGCTGCAGATGATTGGTCCGGGGTTTCCGTATCGGGAGCCGGTGATGTGAACGGAGACGGTTACAACGACCTACTCATCGGAGCATCAGGAAATTCCGAAGGTGGATCCTGGTCAGGACAGACATATCTGATCTTCGGTAAAACCTCGGGATGGTCAACGGATATGAACTCTGCCAATGCGGACGCATCATTCATCGGAGAGTTAGCCGCGGATTACTCCGGAACATCCGTCTCCCGTGCTGGTGACGTGAACGGGGACGGTTTCGACGACTTCTTGATAGGAGCCTACCAGAACGATGAGAGCGATACCATGGCAGGCCAGACATATCTGATCTTCGGTAAAACCTCGGGATGGTCAATGGATAACACCCTCTCATCGGTCGATGCGTCATTCCTAGGCGAAGCTTCAATTGATTATTCTGGGTTTTCCGTATCTGATGCAGGTGATGTGAACGGCGATGGTCTTGATGACTTCCTAATAGGAGCATACCTCAATGCTGAAGGGGGAGCCGAATCAGGCCAGACATATCTGATCTTCGGTAAAGCCTCGGGATGGTCGAGGGATACAAGCCTGTCAAATGCCGATGCATCATTCATCGGAGAGGCTGATTACGATTGGTCCGGGTTTTGCTTATCGGGTGCTGGTGACGTGAACGGAGACGGATTCAGCGACATAGTCATCGGAGCGAAATATAACGATGAAGGGGGAGCCGAATCAGGCCAGACGTATCTGATATTCGGTAAAGCCTCGGGATGGTCCATGGATACGAGCCTTTCAAATGCCGATGCTTCTTTTATCGGTGAGGCCGTTGGTGATAGATCTGGAACTTCCGTATCAGGCGCAGGAGATGTGAACGGAGACGGATTCGACGACATTCTGATAGGAGCTGATCATAACGATGAGGGGGGAGCTGAAGCAGGCCAGACATATCTGATCTTCGGTAAAGCCTCGGGATGGTCCATGGATACGAGCCTTTCATCAGCTGATGGATCATTCATAGGCGAAGCTTCTATTGATTATTCCGGGTATTCCACATCTGATGCAGGTGATGTCAATGGTGATGGTTTCCACGATTTCATTATAGGAGCATACGGTAACGATGAGGGGGGTGCTGAAGCAGGCCAGACATATCTGATCTTCGGTAAAACTTCGGGATGGGTGCAGGATGTGAACTTATCCTCATCTGACGCATCGTTCATTGGTGAGTTTGGATTGGATCAATCCGGGAATTCCGTATCAGGTACAGGAGATGTGAACGGAGACGGATTCGACGATATTCTGATAGGAGCTGATCATAATGATGAGGGGGGTGCTGAAGCAGGCCAGACATATCTGATCTTCGGAGGAGGAAGGGGGCCCTATTTGGTACTGGACAATGATCATATGAAAGCCCAGATGGCCAATGGTACCTTGAGAGGGGACCTTGAGATCAGGTGGGATGCAAACTACCTTGAAGATCTTATCAACCTTGAGGTGAGCATTTACTACCAGAAAGGATCGGAGCAGAAAGAACCGATAATAGAAAAAACCACCAACAGCGGGACCTACATCTGGAACACGAGCTATCCGAGGGTTCCCGACGGAGATGGATATTCGATATCGATCGAAGCCAGGAATTCGAAAGGCATATCAAGAACCGCAAGGACAAATTTCCGTTTCGAGATAAATAATCCGGACCCTCCAAGCCTTTCGATATTAACACCTCTGCAGTATCAGGTAGTCAGCCGATCCTTTGTTATCGAATGGGATGCAATGGACGGAGAAGATAGACCCGAGGATCTCTCCATTGATATCTGGATATCGGAAGATGACGGTGAAAGTTATTCGCTTCTCATCAATGATACCGAAAATACCGGTACATATCTTTTCAATTCGATCGACTACCCGGATGGTGAGATGTATAGGTTGAGGCTGGTAGCAAAGGATACTGACGGAATGATCAATCGATCCGTGTCGGATAGATTTCTCATTAAGAACCGGCCTAGTGCCCTTATCATAAAACCTGAGGAAGGCGAGGTCATTTCCGGCCTGTATGAGGTGCTTTGGGATGCAGATGACCCTCAAGATCAGAAAAACGAACTGTCAGTGGATATACTTTTGATAGATGGAGGGAATTCCAGCTTAACTGTAGCGGATGATGTGAATAATACCGGATACTTTCAATTCGATTCAATAAAATACAGAGATAGCGATGGCTATCGATTGATGATCAACATCACGGACACGGATGACGTCACAACCTCCATTCTATCCGGTAATTTCTCGATATTCAACAATGACGATCCATCGGTCGAGTTCATCACTCCCATTGAGAATCAAACATTGAGGGGGATTTTCGAGGTGACCTGGTCATCGGAGGACCAGGAGAGCGAACCGGATGAGATGACCTTTGCTCTGTATTACAGGTTCGGGGAATTCTCTCTATGGAACGAACTCGCAAGGAACCAGATAAATTCAGGTTCATTTTCACTTGATACCCTTAGTCTCATCGAAGGAGATGGCGGATATGAATTGCAGATAATCATGGAGGACCCGAACGGAGGTATTTCAAAACCGGATTTCATCAATTTTTTCGTATATAATCCTGATCCTCCCGTGATCGATCCATCCTACATGAAAGGACCTGTCAAACCGGTCAGGAATGGAGAAGCATTCTTCGAATGGAGGGCAAGTGATCCCGATCCTGGCGAAACGCAGAACCTCAGAGCGTGGATCCTCATCTCACCCGACAATGAGACATGGGAGGAGATGGCAGCCGGAATTCCGAATGAAAATGAATACACGATGAACGTTTCGGATCTGGAGGACAGGCCGTACTTCGTGAAGATCCGTGTCTCGGATTGTCAACCGGGTGAGGACAATCTGACAACCGAGGCCCATTTCCCCCGGCAGATGATCGTCAACAACATCAATGATCCTCCGACGATAGAACTCTTGAGTGAGATCTCGGCCGAGGAGATATATTCCAAGGAGATAACATTCCGGTGGACCTCATCGGATCCGGACGGTGATCCTTTATCCTACACCCTTTATTACAGAGCTAAAGGTGAAAATGAATGGAAGATGATACCCGGAGCATTTCAATTGACGGAGACCAATTTCACATGGAACATAAGCGCCCTCCAGGAAGGATACTATCAGGTGAAGATAGTAGCCAAAGAAACCACATCCACCGGGATAGAAGCTGAGATAGAGACGATCGAGTTCTATGTCAAACCTGTGCTTCTTGACCTGGGAAATGATGACCATGAGGTCACTGTGAATTATGGCATGCTGATGGCAATATCTGCCGGGATAGTAGTCCTGATAATTGTTATCGTTTGGCTCCTGTTTTTATATGCTAAGAAAAGGAGAGCCTATTCTGAACTTGAAAAAGAAGAATTTCAGGAAGAAAGCCCATCGGAAAAGGAGGAGGAGATATCGAACTTGGGTGAGGAAACGGCAGAGGAATGATCTCAAGAATTTGAGCAGGTACCTCTGACAAATGCCAATTCGTAAAATAAAAGCAAATGTGGTTAGTGTCGGGGAGAATATCTGTAGCAACTCCAGAAACACAAATGATTTAGAAAAAATCTTTAGAATCTTTCGAATACCTTCAGGAGAGACGATAAGGAGCATAGGAAAAAGGTTCGACATCCAAACGCAGCGCAAAATGATCATGGTTATTGTTTTTTTCAGAGGACCTCCCTGATCCTCTCAACAGCCTTCTGGATATTCTCCACTGAGGTCGGATAGCTGAACCTGAGATACCCTTCGCCGTTATTTCCGAATGACGGCCCCGGAAGAGTTGCAACACCAGCTTCTTCCAGCAGTTTATCCGCTAGTTCCTGACTTGAAAGACCTGTCCCGGTGATGTTCGGCCATGCGTAGAAAGCTCCCTTAGGAGGCAGACATGAGAATCCCTCCACGGTATTCAGGCCATCAACGATCGCCCTCCTTCTTTCGGAGAATCGCTGCATCATCTCCCTGAGAAATGATTGGTCGCCTCTCAAAGCTTCCACAGCTGCTTTTTGAACAAAGGATGTGGTGCACGATATCGCATTAATGGAAAGAAGGTTCATCCTGGCTATGAAATCCTTTGGGCCAATGGCGTAACCGATCCTCCAACCGGTCATGGAATATGATTTGGAAAGGCCGTCCAGAAGTACAGTTCGCTCCCGGGCCTGATCGTATGATGCCGGGGAGGAAAATTCCGCTTCATCGTATAGCATTTTCGAATAAATCTCATCGGTCAGCAAATATGTATCATGTTCCTCAGCTATCTCTGCGATCTCCTTGATCTCCTCCGGTTTGATGACCGAGCCTGTTGGATTCTGGGGTGAATTGATGATGATGAGCTTAGTTTTCCCGGTGATCCTTTCCCTAATATGGTCGGGGCTCATCCTGAAATCGTTTTTCTCCAAGAGGGGAATTGGAATGCCCTTGGCTCCGATATACCTGATGACGGATCTATAGGTCGGAAATCCAGGATCCGGATATATCACCTCATCTCCCGGATCGATGAGTCCCGTCATAGAGAAGAATATTCCCGGTTTGCACCCTGGTAGAACTAGGATCTGGTCAAGGTCTGGCTTAAATCCCCGGGTTCTTTTGATGTCCTCCGCGATCGCCTCCTTCAATTCCGGTATGCCGTCAGCGGATACATATTTCGTGAACTTTTCATCCAGAGCTTTCTTTACTGCTTCCACGACTGGTCCGGGTGTTGGAAAGTCGGGCTCGCCGATCTCAAAATGGATTATGTCCCTGCCCTTTCTCTCAAGCTCTTTCGCCCTGGCTAATACCGTGAACGCGCCCTCGCCCAGGATATCATACATACCTCTTGCCATAAGTTTCACATCTCTCACTCCCATCTCCATAATTTTTTAGACAGAAAACTCCAGGATCGGATTATTCCTCCCTTCGAATATATATCTTCGCAGAGTAGGTTTTACCCATATCTTCACATATCATTTTATCCTTTGATGTAGATAAAGGATAATAAGTTTTTTTTTGGAGGTTTGTCATGGAAGCGACACGAGAGATGTTAAGGATATCCCAGGATCGAATGGATGAGATCAACAAATTCTTGATGGATCCGAACAATGAATTAGTGAACGATCTATTGGAACTGATAGAGAAATACGGCGGAGTGGATGAGATCAAACGGAAAGCAGAGGAGAGCGGAAATTTGGAGAATCTCCTATCTCGACTTGAAAAAAAGAAACCCGAATACGCAAGAGACATTCAATGGCTGATCCAAAAGAGGAACGAGGGGGCGTTCATATCCGTTAAGGATTTCCGACGAAAGGTGTTGGGAGACAGGATGGACTCCATGACTTTCAAGGACGATTACGCAGTTACCCTTGAGATAAGCGCGTGCCAGTACTTCGAATGCTTTATGACCGAGGCAAGACAGGCCGTGGAGAAACAAGAGCTTATGCCGGGACGCTTCATCCGGGTGCGGGCCATGAAAGAGCAGGAGGAGGACGGCGACCTCCTAGCCGTTGCTGCCGCGATGAAGGTGCTCGGAGCGAGTTGGTGCGAAACGCTCGATACCAAGGGCACCGACGGTTCCAATGTTCACCTTGGCGGTCCCGAAACGATAACGGGTTATTTCGGGGGAGTAGGCCAACCCAATGAACATGCAATCCAATGGCTTGACGAGTTCCTTTACTACCACACTAACTATGGTATCAAGCAGGTTCTGAATGTCAACGGAGGCACTATCCTGGCAGCATATATGCTCCATAAATTGGGAATTGACGTGGAGTTCAAGATATCCGTCTTCATGGGAAATGACAATCCTTATTCGGTCTTCTGGACGATAATGACCGCGAAGCTCTTCAGCAGAGATGACGGAACAACACCTCTCATAGGTTTCAACTATTCGAACTCGGTTAACAACGAAACTATCCTGGCTTCCTCTGCCATCCGAAAGGCATTGAACTTCGAAAAGAACATACGGTTCGAGCACCACATATTGGAGACATGGAAGAGTATCGTCGTGCAGCCGTATGATAGAAGGAATGAACTTCTGGAGGTTGCTGACAAGGTCCCCAACATCGCTGCCAAGCACGAAGGCGGCGAAATTGATGTTGAGATGACCAGGGAGCATCCATCGGACATACTGGATTACTTTGTCAAGAGGTCGGATATTGAAGAAACAAAGGGTTTGTCGAACGCCATGAAACAGAATTATTTGGACAAGCATCAATCGATCAACAATACGGCAAAAGCCCTCACCGAAAAAGGACTATCATTCATTGCAGCTCCCAATCTGCATCATGCAAAGAGGTGAATTAACATGAAAATAGCGTTTGCTGGATTTGGTGTTGTGGGTCGTGGATTATCTGATCTGCTCCTGGAAAAGAGGGAGGATCTATCCTCTCAATACGGTCTTGAATGGGAGGTCGTTGCAGTCTCAGACATGCTAAAGGGCTCGGTGATGGATCCCTCGGGACTCGACCTGGCGGCTCTGTTGAAATTGGCGGATGAAGGAAAGAGCCTTGAATTGATCGACGCCCCGATAAAGGGATTCAACGTTCTGGAGATGATAGAGAGATCAGGTGCGGATGTTC
The DNA here is from genome assembly GCA_048569615.1 of Thermoplasmatota archaeon. Taxonomy (GTDB): domain Archaea; phylum Thermoplasmatota; class Penumbrarchaeia; order Penumbrarchaeales; family Penumbrarchaeaceae; genus JAYEPK01. The sequence continues at coordinate 177,464 of JBLIRK010000001.1, forward strand.
TGGTAGAGGTTACATACACCGACATCAGAACGGGGGAGCCGGCCACAGCGCACATCAAAAAAGCCCTGGAGAAAGGGATGCATGTCGTCACCACAAACAAAGGTCCCATCGCCCTCAATTACAGGAACTTGTCCTCGATCTCCAAAGATAATGATGTGATGTTGTTGTTCGAAGGAACAGTGATGAGCGGCACGCCTGTTCTGAATTTGATAAGGGAGAACCTAGCCGGAAATCACATATCCGAGATCAAAGGAATTTTTAACGGCACAACCAACTATATATTATCCAAAATGGAGGACGGGCTTTCATACGAAGAAGCGTTGAGAAAGGCACAGGAACTTGGATATGCAGAGGCAGTGCCGGACGCCGACGTATTGGGTTGGGATGCTCTTGCCAAGGTCACCATATTATCCAATGTAGTGTTTGGAGCCGAAGTCAAACCCTTCGACAATCCCTGTGAAGGGATCACAAAGATCACTTCAGAAGATATCACCAGGGCAAAGAGCAATGGGAAGCGCTACAAACTGATCGGAAAGGTATGGAGGGAGGGAGAAAAGGTCAAAGGTTCTGTAGCCCCGGAGGAGATTGAACTTACGCACCCTCTCGCCGGTGTCATGGGGGCGGTCAACGCGGCGACGATAACCACGGATGCCCTGGGTGATATTACGATCGTCGGGGCAGGCGCCGGCCGAAGGGAAACGGGTTATTCCCTCTTCATAGATATCATTGACATCCATCGAAAAATGGGATGAAAGTTCAAATTATCAAAGGGAAGATGGTGGTAGAATGAGCGGAGGATACACTGGAAAGATACTAACCATCGATATCGGATCAAGAACAGCAAAGGTGGAAAGTACGGATCTGAAAGCAGCCCGAGATTACATCGGAGCCAAGGGTCTGGGAGCAAAAATTCTATACGATAGATTACCCCGAAAAACCGATCCACTATCTCCGGAGAACATGCTCCTGTTCACATCAGGTCCGCTCACCGGGACCAGGGCCCAAACCTCCGGCAGAGGGACCGTGATCACAAAATCCCCTCAAACCGGGCTTTTTCTCGATTCTCATTTTGGAGGCATCTTTGCAGTGGAGATGAAGAAGGCGGGATGGGACATCATTATCATAGAAGGGTGCTCGGATTCTCCAATATATGTGGTCATCAGGGACGGAGATGTGGAATTCAAAGATGCATCCGAGATATGGGGCATGGAATGCGGGAAGACACATGAATGGCTTCAAGAAACGGAGGGAGCTGTCAAGACGGCTTTGATCGGTCCCGCGGGTGAAAACCTCGTCAAGTACTCTGCGATAACCATCGATAGGCATCGCCACGCCGGAAGAGGAGGAGCAGGAGCCGTCATGGGCTCAAAGAACCTGAAGGCCTTGGCGGTCAAGGGCACGGGACAGATCCCGCTTTACGATCCGGAGGGCTTCCAAAAAAAGGCTGCCGAAGTGCTGAAAAAGGTCCAGGAGAACGATTTCGTTCCCATCAGGAGGGAATTCGGGACGCCGATCTGGGTAGAGCCCATCAATAAGGAGGGATTCATACCCACCAGGAACTACCAGGAAGGTCATTTCGAATGCGGGGACGGAATTACTGCCCAGTCAATGCAGAAGAACATCGTTGACGGGTCCGGAGCTTGTTTTAACTGCGTTATCGCTTGTTGGAACAGGTCATCCATCAAGGAAGGACCGCACAAGGGCGTATCCCTCGTTGGTCCCGAGTATGAGACCATAGCCCTGATGGGTTCGAATCTTCTCCTCGGCTCCATCGGGGATGTGGCATATCTCAACGAAAGATGCAACGAGCTGGGAATGGATTCAATATCACTGGGAGGCGTGCTTGGATTCGCCATAGAAGCTTACGAAAAGGGTGCGCTGACTGCAGAGGACCTCGGAGGCAACGACATCGGATGGGGCAGGACCGAGGAGCTTGCAGGATTGATCCACGAGATAGCAGGGAGGAACACGGTCGCAGGAGATATTCTGGCCGAAGGAGTGCAGGGGGCTTCTTACAAACTAGGTAAGGGAACGGACGGATATGCCGTCCACGTCAAGGGCTTGGAGATACCCGGTTATGATCCGAGAGGCTCCTTCGGCATGGGATTGGCCTACGCCACCTCCGACAGAGGTGGATGCCACCAGAGAGCATGGACCGTAAGAGCGGAACTGAATGATCCTCAATATGACAGATTCTCATTCGAAAGAAAAGCGGCCATGGTGAAAGGTGTCCAGGATGAGAGAGCTGTCTTCTTCTCCTTGGTTTTATGCGACTTCGCGCCGATCTCGGAAGAGGACTGCGTCGAAATGCTGAACCTAGCGACCGGATTCGACCATGATATCGACAGCTACCTCCAGTGCGGAGAAAGGATATGGAACCTGATCCGTCTGTTCAACCTTAGGGAGGGAATGGACCCGAAAGACGATAAGCTCCCGCCAAGAATCCATAAGGATTCCTTTGCCAAGGGCCCTGCCAAAGGGATCGTAATTCCAGAGGAAGAGTTCAATAAAAGCCTTCAGGAATACTATTCTCTCCGTGGATGGGATAATAAAGGTATACCCACTCCCGAGAAATTAAAGGAATTGGGTCTTGAACATTACACATACAGTTAGATTTTACAAATAATTGACATTCAATTATCTTTCGGATGCCTTGAAAGAGATTTGATCTGAATAAAAGAACAAGGATTCCTTTGGGAGCCTAATATTTTACATTTGACCGAGAAAGACTAAAACTAACAAACCGAGGAAGCAATCTAGTGATAAGAATATCGAGCTTAATACAATAGCAAGTACATATGTCTCTTTCTTTGCTCCATCTATTGTCAAATGAATTCCGATAATCCACATTACAAGTAATAAAAAGCAATTTAAACCAAACAATAAATAGAAGGAACTTGGAATTGAAACCGACCCAAGAAGATTAGTTGGAACAGAAATTGCTGCTAATGCCATTATTATTAATGATACAAATATACCAATACTTATGATCAAAGATGATATCGATAAGACTGGTTTATTATTTACTTTATCAGTTGATGAGGTTTCCTTTATAACCGATTCATAAACAAACTGCTCTCCGGTCATTTCTTTCTTTTTCTTTTGATATTGTTCTCTATCCAATAATATCCCATCACATATTGATGAATGTTTTTTATAAAGATTACTCAGCATTATTGTTATTTAAAACGTAAGAGTTCTTTCAAATGCCTTGAAAGAGATCTGATCTAACCAAAGGAAAACGGGCTCCTTCGGGAGCCCAACCTTTAAATCTTTTATGAATAATACATAATTGGCATTTAGGAGGAAATGATATGAGAAATATTGTAATATTCCTAATTCCAATTTTATTCATTATACCAAATGGAATTCATAATAATGGGGAAAATGATAGGATATTGATTCCCGATATTAATAATCCTATGATTAAAGATTCGATACAGGATTATGATATATCTAAGAATTTAAAAGGAGATTATTTCACAGAGAATAAGGGTCAAAAAAGTGTGGGAGCAGGATATTATTTTTCAAATAAAAATCCCCTTTCAATAGGATTTGGAAAAGGATGGATTGCATACGATATTACTAACCCAGATAATACATCTGGTGTTGGCGGAGTTGGTATACGAACAAATTTCCTTGAGTGCAATCTTGTGGAACCTGTCGGGATCAATCCACTTTGTCATAAATCAAATTACTTTATCGGCAATGATCC
>JBLIRK010000002.1:0-104612 GCA_048569615.1 Thermoplasmatota archaeon
GTAGCTTGGATTATTACCGATCGGATCAAATCCCAAACCACCATTCCAATTGATCGTATCTGAGGCATTGATGTTGTTGATAAGGATATAATGAGCGTTCAAGTCCGAACTCATATTCTGGAGCTGAGTGACATTGGATATCTGATACGGATCTGAAAGAGTACCACTCCCGCCCGCGAATGAAGCTGAGACATCGGTGGAAATGGATAAGGGGTTGTCAGGGAGCACCAACAGTGAGAAGAAACCCGTTGATACAAGAATACAAATTACAGAGATGCAGAGCCGACTCCTCAAAGTTGCTAAAATATTCATTACTTCCTTATCATTCAATACCATAAGCTTCTATTGAATATTGCAGATAATGAATAATAATCTATCGGAATTTTTTCCTTATCAAGAAGATATCGGATGAAAAAAATCACTCATCTGATCTTGGTGTAGCGGTCAAGGAGCCTCCGGATCTTCTGTGATGTCTCCTTTGATAGCTTCTCCTGATCCTCCAAGTCCTCGACGTATTCCTTGGCCTCGTCAATGGACCTCTGGGAAGATTTGGCGACCACGGACGCCATGAAGGAATTACGAAGGTCATCATCGATATTGGAGCTCTCAACGATCTCGTTGAGATCGTACTTGAAGTAGTCAAGGCGGCCCATGTTCAGAAGCGGCTTCCTTAGGCGCTCCCCCGGATTCGGCTTTCTCTGACTGTAACTCTTCTTCCCGCCCTGGTACTTCCTTCTCCTGGCCACGATAATAACTCCGTTGTTTCCTATCAGGCCATCTTACTTATAATTTGGGCCCAACAATTCTCTTTTTGCATGCTGGACCCTCTTCAAGGTTATCACTTCAGCGAAAGAGCATATAAGCACAGAACTTCTCGTCGGATGCGGTGAGCAGATGGACCTTGATCTTTCCAGGGAAGAATCGGAATTCAGAGAGAACGTGAAACGAGTCATAGAAGAGAGGATATCTCCGCTCTATCCGGATTGGAGAGCTAACAGCACTACACCCAGGGAGCTCTTCGAGATCTTCGGAAGCGAGGGGATGCTTGGATTCGAGGAGAAGGAAGGTGTCATCGGGCCGATACCATGGCTTCAGAATATTCATCTCTACAAGGAGCTCTCCCAGTTCTCCGGCGGACTGGGGATAGCGACCTTCGTCCAGGGGCAGCTCGGGAACCAGGCATTGTACCTTTATGCCAACGACAAGCAGAGGGAGGAATATCTTCGGCCAGGGATCAAGGGGAAGAGGCTCTTTGCATTCGCCAATACCGAGCCCGCGGCAGGCTCCGACGCATCCGCGATCAAGACGAGGGCCGAGGACATGGGAGACCATTACCTCGTGAACGGGTTGAAAGCATACATCACCAATGCAGACTTCGCGGACGATATCATCTTCACCGCTGTCACGGACCCGGATGCGGAGAAGAAGCACAGGGGAATCTCCATGTTCATTGTCCCCGGGGATAGCGAGGGATTGACGAGGACGAGACTGAACAAATACGGATGGAAGGAATCGCATCTCTGCACACTTCGTTTCGAGAATGTCAAGGTGCCGAAGGAGAACGTACTGGGGGAGCTCGGAAGAGGTTTCTATCAGACAATGGAAATATTCAACAACGGCAGGATAGGGGTGGCATCGCTCGCCTTCGGAGCTGCCCTCGGAGCTTACAAGCATGCCTACAAGCATGCTAAGAAGAGGCTCGCCTTCGGGGAATCCCTGTTCGACCATGAATCGAAGAAGAACGAGTTCGCGGACCATCTTGCCCATCTGCAGGCGGGGTGGCTCATGATCCAGAAGGCGGCTTTCGAGAACGATAATGGAAGGGACTTCAAGCACTTCGCATCGCTTGCGAAGCTCTACAATACGGAAGAGGGCATGCAGATCTCCCTGTGGGCGGTCATCACAATGGGAGCAAGAGGGGTGATTATGCAGAATCCCATCTCGGGCTTCCCCCATGATTCCATCGTCTCTATAATCGGCGAAGGGGCTCCCGAGGTTCAGAAGAAGATCATCTCGCAGCATATCGATGAGATATTAAGGGAAATTTAAGCCAGATCAATTTCTCATGTGAATGAGATCCGTCGCAATTTCCCTGGGATCCTTCACGAACAGCTCATCGATTAATGGAAAAATATGGTCCGTTGAGATAATGGTAAGTCCATGCAGGATCGATGTCGCCGCATGTATAGAATCAAAAATTCCTAGGAACTCATATTTCTTCAACAAATGATTAGAAAGCATTTCCACTCTCTCATCAAAAGGCAGCATTCTCACATTGTATCTATTAAAATGTACTTCCATATCGTGCATGTCTTTCCTTGCCGATTCCCTGGATATCACCAGTTTGCATTCTTTGTTGGTAAAAACTGAAGTAAAGAGTCGATCTTCTCCCTGAACAACCATTTCGACATCGGCCTTTAACCAATCGCTTTCCTTGATCAATGCAAGTAAACAATCCGTATCAAGATACTTTCCTGCCACGATCCAACCCCTCCACGACCTCCTCCAGGGCATATTCCTCTGCTCTTTCGTGCAATCTGCGATGGTGGATAACCGCCAACCTTGCACCGTACCTTAAAACTTCGGACCTTGATCCGAACAACTTATGTTCCACGAGTTCATCGATCTCATGAACAAGACCTATTGGAAGTGATACTGGAATAGAAACTCGGTCCTTAGCTTTGGCCATGTTTATACATATGTGTAGTTTATTATAAATAATCATCCAATATCCAACGCAATTCATCCAACACCACACAAAATTTCCATGATATTTTTCCTATACCATTCTGTGCTCTTTTTCTATATTAGGTCACGGGATGGTGAGTTCCATCCCAAAGTGAATGAATTAGAATTTTAGAAAATAAAAAGAAGATCACCCCGCAGAAAAAGAGCCTTAAGTTGATCAATATCAGAAAAAGAATGTTAAGATTCCTACCTTGGCTGCGGGTTCCACCGGATTGCTGATCATCCTCTTCTCTCTCAGTTAAATATCCACTCATTCATCCGTCAGGGCATGCCTGATCATCGAACCTCTCATGGATTTTATCGTTTCCTTCTTAACGGGCTTCCCTTTAGACCAGTAGTTTATCATCTCTTCATAGGGAAAAGCCATTCTCCACCTGTTCTTGCCGACATTCATGCAAATGCATCCGTACGGCATCTCATATTTCCAACCTCTATTGTCGTGGAATATCAGGTAATCAGCTTCATCGTGCCTGACGAGGTCTATCTCCTCTATCTCTGAATAAGGTATGAAATGATTCTTATAATTCTTGAAGAAGAGAATATAAGCAGTGGGATATTGAATTCCAGAGTCGAAAATAATGAAGGGCTTCATTGTAAAAAAATAAAATATTACAATGAAAATCAATAAAAATCCAAATATTCCGGAAAATGACAAGAGCGATACCCAATAGATATCATTTCTATGCTGAGCGGAGAAGAAACCCACTCCAGCCACGGCAACGAATAATACGCCGGGGAGCAGCAATACCAAATTGTTCTCGATCAATGCAAAATGATCGTCGCAGCGATGAATTTCAGTTTTCATTTTCCATCCTCATTTTTATAATTCAAGCGGCCCGTCGAGGGTGAATTCCATTCTCCTCGATCTCGGTTTTTCAGCCTTCTGAATGTAATAATATGCAATCCCGGGGAACCCGAACAATATCGTTATCAGCATCCACTGTCTGAGCTCGCCTCCGTCCTTCTCCCTGTCGTATATGATTATTATCGATTTGACCCATAGATATATGAAAAGTGCCGCCACCGCAAGATAGATGATGATGAGGTTTATCAGAAGGACCGTCGGGTTCATTTTCGGCTCCCCTCCCTTGCTCTCTTCTTGAGAAAATAATTTTCCATGACCTGCCTGAGGGTCGGAACGCTGTCGCCGAAAACCTCCATGTTGTACTCGAACATCTTCGGTATCTGCGAGAAGAGCCATATATCGATGAAGAGGCCGGCGCCGAAGAACCAGATCATCATCAGCCATTCGCCGACGAAAGCGGTCAATATGAATACTAGGAAAAAAACCGAAAGGAAAAGAATGTTCAGCGGAAGGAACTTGAAGTACGGGTTCTTCCTCTCCATTCACCTCATCTCAAATATCAATATCACGGGTAATATATTGATATTCTTAAAACATATTTGAACATATGTTTATAAATTTCTTTAAAATTCATAAATACACTGTATCCGGATTCCGACAATGCTTATGAAAGGTCCCGTTCATGGTTCGCCATGGAACAGCGGACAAGGACCATTCTTGCCATTCTGGCAATAATCGCCGTCGGAGCCCTGATCCTGAGCACACCCTTCATCATCAGCTTCTTTTTTGAAAAAGAGCCTGATCGAACCGTGGGAGAACTCGAAGAAGGCCCCTTGATGCTGGGAAATGTGGAGATCTCGGAGTATAAAGGAGAGAAGTTGGGCTCAAAGGAGGACTTCAGGGAGAACTCGATCCTTGGCCCCCAGTCCATCGATGCGGAGACCTACAGGCTCAGAATAACGGGACTTGTGGAGGAGGAGAAGAGCTATTCCTATGAGGAGCTCCTGGAAGGGTTCCAGCACTACCGCAAGGTGGTTGCCCTCAACTGTGTGGAGGGATGGAGCGTCAGGATATTGTGGGACGGACTGCTGGTGAGAGATGTCATCGAGGAGGCGGGGCCGCAGGAATCCGGAAAGGTTCTGATATTCAAGGCCGAGGACGGATATACGACATCGCTCCCCGTCGAGTTCTTCTACGACAACGACATACTCATGGCCTACGGCATGAACAATGTCACCCTTGACGCCCAGTGCGGTTTTCCCTTCCAGCTCGTTGCCGAGATGAAATGGGGATACAAATGGATCAAGTGGATAACCGAGATCGAGGTGAGCGACGACATAGATTACAAGGGATACTGGGAGGAGGTGGGATACTCCAATACAGGCGACCTTGATGATCCCTCCTGGGTAGGCGATTAATCATAATAAATGTGCTACAAATGCATCGCCTGATTCAAATTCTGTCTTCAACAGGTGATACTGGTGAAGAAGAAATACGATACGAAAGAGGGAAGGTTCCACCACCCCGATCTCTCCTTGGAAGACATCGCCCGACAAAAGAAACCTTGACCGTTCATATACCTCTTTAATTATGCGAAAAGATATTATCTTCAAACCTGTAAGATACCCCGATGGAAGAAAACAGAGCGAAACAGGCTCTCCTTCTCGGGATCATCCTCACAGCGTCATTCTTCATCATCGAGCTGATCGGAGGCTATATATCCGGATCCCTCTCACTTCTAAGCGATGCCGGGCATATGCTGAGGGACGTTCTCGCACTTGTCCTCTCCCTGAGTGCTATCAGACTCGCCGCAAGACTTCCGACGAAGAGCAGGACCTTCGGCTACCATAGGGTCGAGATAATGGTAGCCCTCTTCAACGGCATAATGCTCCTCCTGATAAGCGGGTGGATCTTCTACGAAGCCTACAACAGAATAACCGATCCGAGGTCCATCGACAGCACCATCATGTTCGGAGTGGCTGTCATCGGACTGCTTGTCAATGCATTTGTCGCATGGAAGCTCCATGGGAGCCACGACCTCAATATAAGGAGCGCCTTCCTTCATGTCCTCTCGGACTTGATGGCATCCGTCGCTGTCATCGTTGCTGCAATCATCATCCACTTCACTGGATACAACGTCGCGGACCCGATTCTGAGCATCATCATCGGGATCCTGATACTCGCTACCTCCATAAAACTGGTGAGGGACTCTCTCATCATTCTCCTTGACTTCACACCCAACGGCGTGGATATGAACGAGCTCATCAAGGACATTGAGAACATCAAAGGGGTTGAAAGTGTCCACAATGTGCATATTTGGTCACTGTGCTCGAACGTCAACGTCCTGGACGCCCATATCTACTCTGACATCAAGGATGTAGAACGAATAGAGGAGATCAAATATCTTATCAAGGAGAAATTGGCAAGTTACAATATCAAGCACGCCACCCTGGAGTTCGAGTGTAATGAATGCGAGAGCCCGGAGCGCATAGGCAGGATCGTCCATTGAATATGGGTGAACGTGACCGTTATTTCTCAAGGTCGATCGAACATGTCGTTCATCGCTTCCGTTCCGTCAATCCCACCTTTGTGGGGTGGTGAAAGGGGAATTCCAGGTTTTATCATATTCGGAGGGGGCATCAACAATTCTGGCCGAGCACTTTTTCTATTCAATAACACAACGCCCATAATTAGGAAAACAAGACCGATCATGAGAGAAGCCGCAACAACCACTATCATCACAAATAGTACTGAATTTGTGCCATCTTCGTCATTTTCTTTGGAGTCCTTATCGTCATCCACGGGATCGTCATTGTCCGGTATATCCCTTTTCAAAGTCTTACCGGTCATTTCCAGATATTCCTGACCCTCACCTTTCTCATTGACGGATGTTATTCTATACCTATAAGTGCTGTTCTCCATAAGGTATGTGTCATTGAAATCCAGGTTGGGTATCTCTGTTAAAAAGGATATACTCTCGTCATCCTCAATCCTATAGACCTTGTACCTAACCTTTTCAGTCCCTCCCATGAAAGCAGGTTCTTCCCAGTGAAGATGAATAAAAGAGTATCCCACATAGACTATTCCGCTCAAGGGGGCATCGGGCACCGTTAAGGGTTTTATAGACAATATCGGTGAGCAAACACCAGGACCCATTTCATTGACGGCCGATACGGAATAGAAGTATTCCTCTCCCCACTCGAAATCAGAATCCAGGAAAGTATTATCCATCGTCTCTGCGATCTCAACCATATCGTTTTCGGCTGTTCCTTTGAACACAACATACCCGAGGATATCAAGCCCCCCCATGTCCAAAGGCTCTTCCCAGCCCAATAGAATGGATCCCTCAGTTTGTACAACACTGAGTGAAACGGGATAATCCGGTATTGAACAGGGCAATGAGGTCAGGAGTTCCGAAAACGGTCCTTCACCGTTCTCGTTCGCGGCGGATACTGCCACATAGCATTCCACACCGTTTTCCAGACCGGTAATATTGCATTCATGGCCGGTAGTAGTATCGAAATATTCGAGGTCTTCAGGATCGGTGCCGGAATAAATTCGGTATTCCAGGATAGGTCTGCCTCCGTTGTCCGTTGGCTCGCTCCAATGGACCATAACATACCGATCGCCCGAAACAATAGTTGCCTCGACCTTACCCGGGACGGAGGAGGGAGAACCCGATCCCACAACGTTTCCGATGCTCTCTCCTAAATGATTAACGGCCGAAACCGAATAAAAGTACATAACACCGTTGATTACCGAATTGTCGGTATATGTATTAGTGTCCGATCTCCCAATCTCATCTAGTTCGTCCATTTCCTCCCCTCTGAAAATTTTGTACTCCTCTATCTCGAATCCACAGCCGTCCGGGACATTCCATTTCAAGGAAATGGAACTGTCCCCCTCGGTGATACTGATCTTCGATATAGCTTCGGGGACCGCACCTGGAAGGGCTTCGAAGGTGGATGAAATCGGTCCTATCCCTCTTGCATTCTCAGCTTTCACTCCATATCTATAGGTCCTTCCGTTCTCAACGAAAGAATCCTCGAACCGGGTCGTATTCTCAAGAGACATGTATCGGGAGATCTCCATACCATTTTGCGCTTTGTATATTATATATCCTGTAACGGGAAATCCCCTTGTTGAATTAGGCGGCGACCATTCCAGAATGACAAGATTCTTCTTTCCCGTGCAATTCAGATACCAAGGTTCGGAAGGAGGACCTCCGGGCGTGGTCCTGATCGCAGCGGTTGGGCTGCTCTCACCAACATCGTTAAGAGCTGTTATCTGGTAAACATATTCGATCCCGTTTGAGACATTAGTATCATTGAAGTATTTGCAGGATCCAACCATCTGGTATCTCTCAAGATTCGTCACATCATTCCCCTTATAAACCACGAAATCTTCCACAAAGATCGCATTACCTTCTCTCCATGATATGTTGACGAAGGAATCACCGGAATGGGTTTTCACACTTATCGGTGTTGCAGGTGAATCAGCAATGCACAGTTTCATCAGAAATGCATCGCTTGCTCCACCGAATGCTATCTGGGATGCCTGCGATGTTATTGGGAAATTACTGGACCTCGTATCACCTGTCAGGATGAGGTCTCCATTACGGTCGATGTACATATCAGCCGGGAATTCCATACTGCTTCCCCCGATAAAAGTCGAGTAAAGAAGCCGGCTTCCATCCCCGCTTAGAATGGAATAATACATGTCATCCCCGCCGGAAATCGATGTGTCGTAGGCTCCGTCAGTTACTGGATAGGAGGAATCAATGGTCCTTCCGACAACATGTACGTTTCCTTCATGTATGAACATGTTCGTTGGAAAATCATTTTGTGTCGAACCGATATAAGTTGAATAATTAGGGCAATTAGTAGAAAGGTCAAGGTTCATAACGAAGGGATCGAAACCGCCTGGTTTGGTATTGTCGTAGGCGTTCAATGTAACGGGAAGATCAATAGATTCCGAACTTCCGTAAACAGTCACATTACTGCTGTTCTCGAACCATATCTCCCTCACGGTCTCAAAGTCAGAACCTCCGATGTATGTGGAATATCTCAGGTTTGCTGAAGAGATATTTAGAACTGTCAGAAAGAGGTCAAGGCCCCCTCCGAAGGTCGTATCGAATGAATTTTCCTCGGTTGGGTAATCCATCGAATCCGTGGTGCCGGCAATACATATCTCATGGTCGTTCAACAGAGAGAGCTCAACTCCAGTATCACTTCCTGCGCCTCCAAGATACGTCCCGTATTTCAATCCCGAGAGGTTCTTCCCGAGCTCTAAGAGAAACGCGTCCCTGTATCCTGCGCGTGAACTCTGATAGGCATCCCTTGTTTTTGGAAGGCTATCGCTTTCCGTGTATCCTGTTATCCAGAGATCGCCATCTTCATCCATTCTGGTCTTGAACACCTCCCCGTGGTCAGGGTCAAGATAGAATGCCGATATCATCAACGTTGAAAGGGAGGGATCGAATTTGGAATAGAAGTTCACATTGTCCTGGAAGGTAACGCCGTTGAACGATGTCGTTGTGGGGTAGTCATCGGATTGTGTGCTACCGATCGCCACTATGTTCCCGTCAGGATCAATGAACAGCTCCCCGGAATATTCTACAGTGCTACCCCCGAAATATGTGGAGATGAGAAGCTGGGAGGCATCAGAGTTGAACTTTGATATGAAATTATCATGAAAGCCGTTGTAACTTGGGGAATATGAACCGGGTGTGGTGGGGAAATTCAAAGAATCCACCATTCCGTAAAGATAGATCTCCCCATTATCATCGAAGGCGAAGGAGGAAGGCCATTCATCCATGGAGCCTCCGAGGAATGTGGAGAAAATCAGGGGATCGATAACAAGCTCGTGGTCGGGATCATAATCGACATCGTAGGAAACTGTATTTCTATTGACATATATGGATGCAGGTAATTGCTTTTTCAGACCATTGATATTTTGGTAGACGTAAAATGACCCGTCGATCAAGGTCTTACCTTTAAGTTCTATAAAAAGCTCCTGACCGTTCGTACTTAGGTCAGCTCCATGGAATACCATCTTGATATCGGTAAGATCGGATCCGGGACGGAGAAGGAATTCGTACTTCAATCCCTCCTCCTTTATCGTGTACTTAAGATCGATCCCATCGTAGAGGTTCCTGTAAATAAGTGTGCTGTAGCTCTGAAGACCCGTTACCCAGAGCTCCCTAGGACCAACGAAAAAATTGGAGATCGTACCAGTCGGCTCGTCCCCGATTGGAACGACGTGTCTGGCTCCTTTGAATTCAACGGAGTAAACTGAGAAGGAAGGAATCGATTCGTCATTAACGCAAATGAATTCCCTTAAAACAACTCTATCATCCATGAAATAAACGTTCGGTCCTGTGAACAGTATCTCCTCGTTCGTGAGACGGCCCATGTTCGGTACGAAAAACTGCCGATCGGGACATCGATCAAGAAAGCCCACCTCTTCTCCATTATTGTTATCCGGAACCAAACGGTTAGAACCTTCTGAGGTTATTTGAAAATACGAAGCTCCAGAGAACATCAACAGTGCCAATACCATTAGGACCATCGCTCTCACAGTATCACTCCGCGAGAACATCGTGAATATTGATTATTAATTGAATTGGAACTCTTTTTTTACTATTATTTAATTTTTTTTATACGATTGAAAGGAGCTGAAAGAACCTTGTGGACATTCATATGAATTCATGATATCCCTATTTTGAGAACTGTCTTATATCCTTCTATAATTATTAATAGTTAGAAACCCAATATTTCGCAGGAGGAGAGCAACATGGCGGAAGAAGAAAACCCGTTCCTTATAAAGCCCAAACCAGCTAATGCCCAAGAGAAAAAGGATGAGCCGAAGATAGAGGAATTCTCCTTCATGGTGGACCCCACGGAAGCCAAGAAGATCCACGACCAGATCGATCCACACGGCACCAAGCCGCATTATGAGAAGGCCGGCACTCCCATATGGGACAAGAAGGATGTCAAGGACATCGACAATCCGGACTACGAAGTGGTGGACCACACTAAGATGAAGAAAGAGGATGAGGAGACCTAGGTATAGCCCCATCCTTCCAGGGATCCCTTGATACCGGCTAAGCAAACATCATCCCGGGATTCTCAAGATATTCCTTCAGGGTGTTGATGAACCTGGAAACCTCGGCGCCGTCGATTATCCTGTGATCGAAGGATACTGATATCCCCATTATCTTCCTGACCATGATCTCTCCGTCCACTACCCTGGGGAGCTCTCTTATCTTGCCGATACCGAGGATCGCAGCTTCCGGGAAATTGATGATCGGCACACCGAACAAGCCGCCTATGGCTCCGAAGTTGGATATGGTGAAGGTCCCTCCCCGAAGCTCGGCCAGGTCTATGGTCCTGTCCTTTGCGATCTTTATCAGCCTCTCCATATCCTTCTGAATTTCAACAAGCTCCTTTGTCTCAACCCTCTTGACCACAGGGACCATGAGACCGGCTTCCGTATCGGTGGCCACGCCGATATTGTAGTACTCCTTGATGATGATCTCCTCGTTCTCCTCGTCCAGTGTGGAATTGAGAGTGGGATGCTTCATCAGGGACTTCTGAACTGCCTTGATGATGAACGGCATGAAGGTGAGCTTCTCGTCCTTCCCGGCAAGCTCCCTGTTCATTCCCTTCCTGAGGTCCCAGAGTGCAGTCATGTCCACCTCATCCATTGCTGCGGCGTGGGGAGCGGTGAACTTGGATTCCGTCAATCTGTTCCCGATGACCTCCCTGAGCCCCTTGTAGCTCTCATACCTGATGTGTCCGTAGAAATCGTAGTTCAATTTCACACGGATCGACTTCTGCTTCTGTGGAGGCCCGGGAGATGGCTCTTCGTTGGATTTGATGTAATTCAACAGGTCCTCCTCCGTTATCCTGCCCCTGGGCCCGGTTCCTTTCACATAGAAAAGGTCAATTCCCTTCTCCTTTGCTAACTTCCTGATCCTGGGGAGAGCGAAGACCTTTCCTCCCGAAGGTGCTCCCTGAGCCTTCCGCTCCTTCGGAGCCTCATTGACCTCCTCTTTATCGCCGGAGGGAGCCGAAGAAGGTCGTGGAGTATCTTCCTCATCATCGTTTCCTATGGTGACCATTGTCTCGCCCACCTTGACCTTTTCCCCCTCCGGGACCAGGATCTTCAAAACGGTCCCGTCGGCGGGAGAGGGCATGTCAACGATCGCCTTGTCCGTCTCGACCTGGGCCAGCGTCTGGTCTTCCTCAATTGTGTCACCTTCCCTCACTAACCAAGCCTTTATCATTCCCTCGGTGATCCCTTCCCCCACATCGGGGAACTTGAACTCGGTTACCATGTAAGCACCTCCCTTACACCTTTCACTATACGGTCGAGGTCCGGCATTGCCCAGTGTTCCATCTTGTAGAAGGGGAATGGGACGTCGAATCCGGTTACGCGAACCGCCGGAGCCTCCATAGAGTCCAGAACATCCTCCTGGGCCCTGGTTATTATCTCGGAGGCAAATCCCGCTGTTCTGGGAGCTTCCTGGACAACAAGCAGCCTTCCGGTCCTCTTCACCGACCAGTTCACAGTCTCCTCATCGTAGGGTGAGATGGTCCTGACATCTATGACCTCCGCATCTATGCCCTTGGATTCAACAAGCTCCGCCGCCTTCAGCAATTTCGGCATAATAGAGCCCCACCCCACCATGGTAAGGTCCTTTCCCTTCCTGACAACCTTCGCCTTTCCGAGCTCAACGGTATATGCATCTTCCGGGACCTCCGTCTTCCCCAGCCTGTACAATCTCTTGGGCTCCAGGAAAACCACGGGATCAGGATCCCTTATGGAGGAGATCAGCAGACCCTTGGCATCATATGGAGTGCTGGGTATCACCGTCTTAAGCCCTGGAATGTGCGCCAGGATCGATTCGAAGCTCTCAGCGTGGTGCTCCAGGGCCCTCACACCTCCGCCGTAAGGAGCCCTTACAACAAGGGGGACAGAGAATCTTCCCTGGGTCCTGTTCCTAAGCCTCGATGCATGGGAGCTGATCTGATCAAGAGCCGGCCACATGAAGCCCATGAACTGCATCTCGGCCACGGGTTTCATGCCTGCGAGGGCCATCCCGATAGAAAAACCGACGATGCCCGATTCGGCAAGAGGGGTATCTATGACCCTATTCTCTCCGAACTTCTCGTAGAGCCCTTCCGTGATCCTGAACACTCCGCCGTTCAGTCCGACATCCTCTCCGAGAACTGCAACCTTTTTATCCAGCTCCATCTCGTTGTGCAGAGCGCTGTTTATGGCTTCGGCCATGTTCATCTCCTTCACGGGAACCCCCCCTGTATCTCGGAGGCGTCCTCCTCGATCTCCTTTTCCTTCATACTCTTCTTGAGATATTCGAGCTGCTCCAACAGGTTCGGGGGCATCTCACCGAACATGTACTTGAAAAGGTCCTCGGGTTCGAGGTCGGGGAGGGACTCGGCGTATTTCACGGACTCCTTTATCAGCCCCTTCGCCTTCTCCACTAACCGTTTCTCCCATTCTTCGGTCCACAGCCCCTTGCCCTCCAGGAATATCCTGAATCTCTTAAGTGGGTCCTTGTCCTCCCATTCCCTCTGCTCTTCCTCCGTCCTGTATCTCGTCGGATCATCGGCGGTGGTATGCATAAGCCGTCTGTATGTGAATGCCTCGATGAAGGTTGGTCCGCCTCCTTCCCTTGCGTTATCGAGCGCCTTCTTGGTTGCCATATATACGGCAAGGATATCGTTTCCGTCCACATATACGCCGGGGAAGCCGTAGGCTTCCCCTTTCTGGGCTATGGTCCTTGATGCGGTCTGCCTCTTCCGGGAAACGCTTATGGCCCACTGGTTGTTCTGAACGAGATAAACAACCGGAGCCTGAAAAACACCTGCGAAGTTCATACCTTCGTGGAAATCACCTTCGGATGTGCCTCCGTCCCCGAGGAAACAAAGTACGGCGCTCTTTTCGTTGTTAACCTTCTTCGCCCAGGCGAATCCGGCGGCAATGGGGAGCTGGGTAGAGACGGGAACGAAAATGGGAAAGCTCTTTGTCCCCTCTGGCACCCTGTTTCCCCTTACATCTCCCATGAAGTAGAGCAGGTTGTACTCGAAGGGGAGCTCCTTGATCATATATGCGGGGAGCTCCCTGAACGAGGGAAACAACCAGTCTTCCGCTCCCATCGCCAGGGCGCCTCCTACCTGGGCCGCTTCCTGTCCGGTTCCGGGAGCATAGGTTCCAAGACGTCCCTGCCTCTGGAGCTTGATGGCCTTGTCGTCGGCCATCCTTCCGTAGAGCATCCACCAGTACATGTTCTTCAACGTTTCATCGTCCAGACCGGGATCCTCTCCGACGAGGTTCCCGTCCTTGTCGATGATCTGATAGAGCTCGCAGTCCTGCGGTAGACATTCTCGCGGGTCCATGCATAGACCTCCAAAATAGCCGAGGCTGAGAAGCTTCGGCTCACTCCTTTAGCGCCCACTCCTTCAGCCTTTCGTATGTCACTTCTCCGCAGAGGAAGGAGTCGTTCTTCTTGTTGTACATGAAGGGGACGCCGTTGCACCTTCCCCTGGAGTACTTCATCATGAGGTTCTGGTTCTGAGAATTGTGCCAGACCTCGTACCTTGTTATTACCACGCCCTCCTCCTCCCTCAGCCTGTTGATGTACATCTCGAGCTGTATACAGGGGGGGCACTCTGCACCGTAAAAGTCCAATAGGTGTGATTCTTCCGCCATTTTCGTTCACCTGCCTTTATATTGATTTGAGTCGGCCTCAAATTTCTTGGTAAACAACCTATATATTGGTAAGTTATTAAGGTTGCACCTAATATTTCATTGACAATCCTTAGACCGCATTTCGCCACTCATGGGTGTTCAGTTCTTCGGCAGGAATTATTTTCAGCATCCTGAAGAGGGCCCCTATTGCATGCTGGGTATAATCGATGCGTATCCATCTGCTCTGCCATCCCATGTCATCGTTGATCCTGTCAAAGAGGTCGTGCCTGAATCCTCCCAGAACAAGATGGGGAGATTCGAATTGGTAGGCCTCCTCCGTGTCGTACATGAGATTGCAGATGAATCCTGAGGCATTCAGAAGGACATCCGTGTACCTCTCTATCCTGTCGGTATCATCGAGCTTCATTGCCACACCCAGGACATCCGTCATTCCCTCGCAGTAGGTGCAGGTGTTCATGGACGGAAATGTCCTGAAGGAACCCCATAGCTCGGGGTATTCCGAGAGCTTCTCCTGATCGGGATAGGCGGGATTCCCGAAGTAGGAGCCGTAGTGGTACTTCAGCATCCATTCGGTGATATCGAATGCGGCATCGGCATATTTCTGCTCCCCCGTCAAGTGGTATCCTTCGGAAAATGCAGACGACATCCATGAATAGTAAGCGGTGCTCATGTTCATGCAGTTCCCGTATGTCAGGAAGTTCATGTGGTAGGCTGCGGACTTCACATATCCCTCGAGATACTCCTCATCCCCCGTCACCTTGCAGGCAAGGGCCAGACCGAGGAGCGCTTCCCCCGATGCCATCATGTTCTCATCGAAGGAATCGCCTATCACATACTCGTAGGTGTAATCGAATCTTCCCTCGCTGTCCATGGAATCGAGGCACAGATTGGCAAGCCCCCGAACCCTGTAAAGGTGATCTTCATCACCTGTGGAATCATAAAGATAGCAGTAACCGATCAATGTGAGGGCGTTGTCGAAGAGGCTGGAGCGCTCACCGTTTAGTATATACTGGACATCCCCGTTGCGCCTTATCAGGCCTTCGACGTGGGCTGCGGCATCCTCGGCGCACTCCAGATACCTTTCATCGCCTGTATGTTCATAGGCCCAGACCAGCGGATATATTGAAGCGCTGTGCCTTGCAAGGGAATACCCATATCGTGTGATCTCCGTGTTGTTGTCCGGATCGAAGATGTAAACATAGGAGCCGTCGGTCCTCTGCACCCTTCCGAACCAATGCGCTCCGAGTACGGCTCCCCTTTCGATCGGATTGTCGAATTCCATACCTTCAACCTCACCGAGGTTGAAATCGTCCTTGAGCGGGGCTTTCTTGTTCCAGAAGGGGTAGACCACCGAGATGAGCAGGGTCATCAGGATGATCAGCACGACCACGCAGGCGGCAAGCACTATCCTTGCTGAAGTATCCCTCAAGTCGTTCTCCCCGTCAGGGAGATGCAGTCGTGATTATATATTTGATAGCATCGAAGTCCGGACCGTCCTCTTTCCATGACGGTAATTGAAACATCCTGAAGAGTCCTGGTAGTTCCGAAGCTTGTATCGATGCATCTGGCTTCGATTGTGGCCATACCATGTCAACCTTGAATTTGGTTTCAATACGATTCTTTCATATTATATGCAAACGATTTATACCCAGGTCGGGATTGAAGAGGCTGTGAAGGTCCAGAACAAGGCATATATCCTGGGACTGCTGGCCGTTGTAATATGGTCAACCGTGGCTTCAGTCTTCAAACTGACCCTTGAGCATACGGAACCTGTTTCAATGGTGTTCATAGCTTCGGTGGTATCCTCCGGAGTTCTTTTCGCAGCACTTGCCGCATCAGGCAAGCTTAGGAAGCTTTCTGCCCTTTCCATCCGAGATATCTGGTCCAATATCTTCCTTGGAATCCTAAATCCGTTCCTTTACTACATCGTCCTCTTTTCGACATACGACATTCTGAAAGCACAGGAAGCACAGGCTCTCAACTACACATGGCCGATCATGCTCACACTGCTTTCCATGATCTTCCTCAAACAGCGAATAACCAGGGTCCAGATAGCTGCCGTTCTGCTATCTTTCATCGGAGTTCTCGTGATCACATCCAAGGGGAGTTTCTTCATGGGCACATCGATAGCACCGCTCGGTATCTTTCTGGGTCTGCTCTCGGCGGCGATATGGGCATCCTACTGGACCGTGGGGGTCAGCTCAAAGACCGATCCCATGGCAAGGCTGTTCCTGAACTTCCTATCCGGTTCCGTGGTGATCGGAATACTAGTTCTGATCAGAGGAGGGATACAGATCGATGGGATGAAAGGGCTCCTCGGTTCTGCCTACATAGGCATCTTCGAGATGGGGTTGACATTCATCATCTGGATGGGAGCCCTCAAACTATCATCGGACACCTCAAAGATCTCGAACCTGATCTACCTCAGCCCCTTCATATCCCTAGTTCTCATAAGTATCTTAGTGGGTGAAGACATCCTCCTCACAACGGTCGTGGGACTGGTCCTGATCGTTCTCGGGATTATTCTCCAGAGATTTGACGACAGACGGAAGAGCACATCCAGGGCCGGGTAGAATTAGCCAAGGCCCCCCATCCCTGAATTCGAGGGACAGGGTGAAGTTTCAATGTTGAACCGAAATTTATTAAAAAGGACCGGATCGCTCCTTTATCAGCAAGAAAATGACACGGCAAGGGATCTATGATTTTTGCCTCCACGCCCTAACAATCCTTCCTTCTTGCTCTATCCCTTGCCACTTTTTTCCTTTTTCTTCCTTCCCAATGGAAATATATATCTATCTAATCAAATATTTTCAAATTGAGGTCTCTAATGTCCAGAATACAGGAATATATGGACCTCCAAGCCCGGAAAGAAGACCTTGTTTCGGATATTGAAATGATATCCAGTAATTTCGATTGGTTCATTTTGAAGAGCGATCGAGGGTCCATAATAATGAGAGAGAAGGACAGGTTCGACCATTTCAATCCGGTCGAGGTGAACATCAGGCTGATGGATTCTGATAACGGAACGAGATTGTTCATCTCATGCTCCAATTCCGGGTACGGCCCGGTGCAGGACAATTATGTCAGGGACCAGTATCAGAGGCTCCTCAGCGCGATAAGCATTGCCTCGCGGAAGCACAGGGATGCTTATCTGATGGAAAACGAAATGGAGCCGTCCATAGTCGAACAGTTGAAGAAACTTGCCCAGCTCCACGACAGGGGCGAGCTCACCGATGAGGAGTTCAAACTGGCCAAGGAAAAGGTCCTGAACAGCTAGCAGGGTTCAGTCCTGTCAACTCCGTATCTCTCCTTTATCTCGTTCAGCCAATCAAGCCATCTCTGCTTCCTTATCCCTATGAGCTTGACTGCTCCAAGCCTCTCGACCTCCTGGCCGTCCAGGTAGGCGACCACCGTGGGAACGAAATCCAATCGGTGCTCGATCCATAGGCGGGAGGCGTGGTCGGGGATTACAACGACCTTTCCATCGGGAATGTGCTTGAAGAACAGCCTCTCGAAGTGCTTGCAGAATGGGCATGAAGGCTGCTGGTAAAGGACGAACTCCATGGTTTCTCGGAAAAATGGATTGTATTAAAGGTTTGTGCAGAAAAAATGAATTGGTGCAGGGGAAGGGATTCGAACCCTCGGACCACTAAGGACTGGACCCTGAATCCAGCGCCGTTAACCAGGCTGAGCTACCCCTGCGTTAAAAGTATGGGTCCAGTTCACCTATTACCCACGGTCATAAAACAACCGGTATAAAAAACCAACCTAATCATGCCATCATCAGGAACGAAGAATTAACTTCGGATATTGGAAGGACGAAGAAACGATTATAATCCATCTTACGGATACAATGGGCAGAGGTTGAAAGAAATGACAGAATTCGACGATAAGGAGATCGCCATACTGAAACTGGATGAGATAACCGCGGATATTGTGAAATCGTACCTCGAATATTCGAGAACCTTGATCACAATGGTGATAGAGAAACAGAGCTATTCCACACCATTCAAAGACCTCAACGATGATCTGGTTATCACCCCCGACGAGTTGATCAACCTCATCGACAGGATCCAAAAATCCCTGGTCTCTGTGAAAGATTGATCAACATTGTTTTAACTGCTGACAAGGCAGTATGTATTGGAATCCCTGATATGCTCTTCGGAGAATCCGATGAACCTAGACAGGACCTGCATCTGCCCCTCCAGCTGGTGGTTGTCCACCTCGAACCTGAAATCGGGATTGTACTCCTTTCCGTTCTTCATGTGGAAGGATACTCCCTTGTGCACATTGTAGTATATCATCATAACATCCCTGAGAACAACGGTCCTTGAGCGGTAGGGATTGATGAACTCTATCCTGTCCTTATAGACAACCATCACCTCATAGACGCTTGCAAGGATGAAAATGAAGAATATCATCCATAAGATGATATACGGAATTGGGGCGAGTGCATAGAAGCCGGCTGGCTCGAAATAGGACATATATGCCAGATACAGGAACAGCGGAACGGCAGGCAGCAGCAGCCATACAAGCAGCTTTCTTATTGACCTGTCGTTTCGATAGACCTGACTGATCTCCATGCCAATACAACCCGGAAGGAGCGATACAAAGCTTTCCTCGGACTCCCCCCGATAAAAAAGGCCTCGAAACCACTTAATACTTCTGTATAAATGCTCCAAATAAGCGTTTCAATTGACTGGTCTTGCTCCCATGAGATCTATCTCGCAGACCTGAACATCTCCCCTTTTCTTCCATATGTCAAGCACCCTTTTCTTCGCGGATGCGCCGCCGTGGCCTCCCACGAATGCAAATACAGAATTGCCGATCATGATCTGTGATGCGGGCAGGATGTCCTGGACCTCCATCAGCGCACCCTTGACGGTCATGTTCTGAAGCTTGGTGAGCCTTGAGAACTGCGAGCTCTCCTGGAGCATCCTCTCCGGGGAAGGATCCTTTATCAGGCCTCCCAATGCTGTCTCCCCGGCCTCATTTATCCTCTTTCTCTTGTTGGTATCCTTCAGAACATCGGAGGTTTTAATCTCCTCTCCCACGATGAGGAATGCTACCGAGGGAGGGGAATCCAGATTGACAGGAATGGTGTGGACCTCGCCGTAGGGAGGGATACCGGGGGCAAGTCTCATTTCGATCCCGCCCCTGGCCTGGGCGACAACATCGCCAAGACCGCCCCCGATCAGGATATCTGCCCTGTGGGCCGAAGCGACAAGGTCCTTGTAGCTTATGATGCCCACCTCCTCGTTGGCCTGGGACTCATCAAGCCACCTCCTTGCGGTCCTTACCTCCCCCCCTTCCTCCATCATACCCGAAGCCTTGCCCGAGGCCTTAACCGGGTCCAGCTTCTCCACGAGAGGGCCGGTATAAAGCTGAACGTGGGATGTCAGCCTCCGCTTCAGGGGTTTTATCTTGAACTCTCCCGTGTCCATGGAGAAATAGTTTTCCTGCTGGGCCTTGAACCTGAGCTTTCTGTCCCATCCGGGAATATCCGAATAAATGGCCTCCCAAACTGCCACGGCCGTTGAGAGGGCTCCGGCACCAGACATGCCAAATCCCTGCCCTACGGGCAGCTGCAGGTTGATCCTGAGCTGAACTTCCCAACCCTTCCCCCTCTCGGGAAGGAGACTCTCCAGAACCGCTCCGTAGATCCTCGGGTCCTGTTCGAAATCATTCGTACCCTTTATGGCAAGCTTTAAAGAAAGCGGTTTCTTCGAACCGGTTTCCTCGGGTGCTCTCAGGACCACCGAGGAAAGGGCTCCCAAAGAAAGGTTTACGCCGGCTCCCCTGGACCCTCTTCTAAGAACATCCTTGGAGCAGTCGTGGATTGAAAAGAAACCCGTTATGTGGCCGGGACAGAATCCGATGCCTCTCAGGACCATTTAGCAGTCTCCATCACAATCCCTTCAATTCCGATGCCTTATCTATGATAAACCGGGCAATATCCTCCTTGGAACCCTCCAGCCTGAATGCTTCCTTATCGGGGGTGATCAGGAGTACCTTGTTCTCATCGCTCTTAACATCCCCGAGGTCATTGGCAACGATCAAACCCAGGGAGAGTTCCCTAAGCTTTTTGTACGCCCTCTTCAGCAGCTCCTCACGATTGCCTCCGGTCGATTCGGCTTTATAACCTATGGTGAACACATCTGGATAGAGGCGGAGGAATCTCTCGATGACCTTAGGTGTGGGCTCCATTTCGATGGTAATGTTCTCCTTACCAGAAGGGAGCTTGCCTTCGACCTTTACAGGCGAATAGTCGGAGATCCCGGCAGCGAATATGGCCATATCCGGAACGGCCCATTCGTTGGAAAGCAGCTCCACCTTGGATATCAGGTCTGCCACCGTGCCAAACCTGCTCACCTCGAGATGTTCCGGTATGGAATGGACGTTATCACCTGCAAGAAGCATGACATCGGCTCCGTTCCTGTAGGCTTCGGTTCCGAGGGAAATTCCTGTCCTGCCTGTTGCAAGGTTCGTTACCGCCCTCATGTCATCGATGGGCTCTACCGTAGCACCCGTTACTATCAGGACCTTCTGACCCTTCATTCGGCCTTTTAGAAGAAGGCGCAGGACCTCCTCGACGATGACGCCCGTTCCGGCCATCTTTGCCTTTTTTTCCTCGAAGACCGGTTCGACAAATCGTATCCCCATCTGTTTTGCGGTCTCAATGTTCTCCATGACCTTGGGGTGCTCATACATAGTATTATGCATTGCGGGCACTACCATCACTGGTATCCCAGTACCTATGGCGGTCGTCAGGAAGGTGGTAACGGGAGTGTCATCTATTCCGTGGACCATCTTGCCGAGGGTATTTGCGGTGCAGGGTGCGATAAGGAGCAGGTCGGCCCTGTCGGGCACATCCCCGCAGTATTTAACATGCTCCACCTGGCCCGTAAGCTCAGTTATTACCGGCTCCCCTGTTGCGAACTCTATGGCATCCCTTCCCACAATCCTCTCCGCCCAGGGGGTCATGACTGCCCGAACGATAGCTCCGTGGCGGAGGAGCTCCCTTATGAGCTTTACGCACTCCACAGCAGCTATGGAGCCCGTTATCCCGATGACTATACTCATTCCTGCCAGTCTATCGGAGCGGGCTCCTCTGATATCCTCAGAGGGATGCATGGGGCCCCAATAAGAAACATTGTAATATAGATTTTCTAAGGGATGGCCCCCAACCTTCGGGCAAAATTCTTCAGGCACCCTTCGCCAAAGGATATATTAATAGGGGTAATCTTGTTATTTGCAATCAAGACCCAAATGGCCGGGGGAGCGAAAAATGAGAGATGGGAGAAGAAACGGACATTGGAAGGAAATTCCCTTAGGATTGATCATGGTTTCCCTGATGCTGATAGGGCAGCTGCCCTTTGTTATTCATGCATCGGAACCGATCGAGGGGATAGTCTATGTAGGGCCTTCAAGGACATACAAGACCATCAATTCAGCCATCGAGAATTCATCGGGCGGAGATACCATTGTCGTGGACGGGGGCACATACAATGAAACGGTGACAGCAAATGTTGATCAAACCGTGATCATGCCAAGCTCAGACCAACAGGTGATCATTAACGGCAGTGCCGGCAGACCGGCAGTGATAATCGAGGGAAGGAACGTCGTATTGACCGGATTTACCGTCAGATCGGGTGAAATATCGGTGAGGTCCCAAAGTGTATCGATCTCTAACCTGAACCTCAGTTCTGAACATGGCCCATGTATATCGATAATAGATTCGAACGACACGGATGTCCGGAACGTCACAATACATGAACCCTATAATGACTGCATCATGATACGATCGTCAAAGAATGTCAGTGCAAGCAAGATATATGCAAATGGATTGAACGCCACCTGTATCAGCGTATCGAACTCGAACAACGTCAATATCTCGGAGATCGACCTTCAGCTCAACGAGAACGGAAGGGGGATCTTTGCTGTGAATACGACCTCCCTCACGATCGACGGTGCTTTCATCAAGGGTTTCAAAGCACCCAGCTCCGGGATCGTATTAAACAACGTCACCATATCAAAAATAACAAATTCCAACATCAACGTTACAAAGATCGGATTAGATATCTGGAACTCCCTGAACGGGATCATAGTGGATTCGGTTTTCTTCACTTCGGGAAACGGCGCATCGGGAATATTTATAGACACTTCCAATACTTTCAACATCTCGAGGAGCCAGTTCTTTATCGGGGAAGGCGCCGAAGGGATCTCGATCCTTGCCACAACCTATTTTTCTCTCGACAACTCAACGATGCAGATAGTTGGCAAGGGCGGGACCGGAATGGAAATGACCGGGGCTTCTCTGTTTAAGGTAATGGACAACAACGCCCAGGTCAGATGGGACAAGGGGATCGTTGCCAAGCTTTACGGCTGCGGTGACGGACAGATAGGGTCCTTGATAGCCAATATCCAGAAGTCCAACGGTTCCGGTATTTGCATGGAGGATTCAATGAACATCACAGCGTTCAACTGCATGCTTACATCGACCGGGGGAGGCGCAGAACTGCTCTGCCTGTCGAATACGAAAAAAATTACCTCACGCAACTCGGATTGGATGGTTTCGGGTCGAAACAGCACTGCAGTCCGGTTGAGCTCCGGGAGCAGCCTGTTCTCCCTCGAGGACCTGGTATCCATTTCAGGAAGCAGGTCCAAAGGTTTCCTTATCAGGAGCTCGTCCCTGGAGGTCAACGACATAACCGCTTCGGTGTATTCACAAGCCGGTGAAGTCATCAATTCAACGGACTGCTCCGTATCCGTAGAGGATTCGACCTTCTACGGAATAGGTGCGGATTCACTTCTTTTCATGTCCAGGGCCGACAAGGGGCTGGATATCATATCATCCGATCTATGGCTGACGGGTGAAAACTCCCAAGGGATGATCATACAGGTTCCGGCTGGGATTATCAACTTCACGCAATCCGGCATGGAAGGCGAGATCGGATCGGGAATGCCCATACTTGTGCACGGAGAAGGATCCTTCATGAACATCCGGCACAGCTTCATCAACACAACCTCGGGAATGGAGCTTCTGGGTTTCTTCGGCGCCAAATTGGCCATCGCCAACTCCACACTCACGGGAGAAGGGACATCTCTCACGATCCAGAACACTCCGGATGTGGCCATAGAGAATTCGATCATCAACTCACCGAGGAACATAGACCTTTTCAATTCCGGACTGAGGGCCAGGTCTTCCGACCTCAGCGGTGAAGCGTACTCTCTGTTCGCATTCAGCGGATCACACGCCAGATTGCTTGACAGCTACTCAGGGGAGCTCAACGCGGATGACCTCAGCACCATCGAGGTCTTGAGCACGATCAGGATAGTAACCGTGGACAGGTTCTCCGCTCCCCTTCCGGGAGTTGATCTCAGGATAGAGAATTTTGGAAATATGATGTATCAAACCCCGCATTTCGATCCGGGATCAACGGATGAGAGAACGAACGAAATGGGAGGCATTGCGCCTCTCGAGATGCTGTATGAATTCTACAATGGGTCGAGCACCCCTATAAAAGACAATACAACCGTGGAAGTATTCCTTCAAGGGGATTCCGGGGAAAACTGGGACGATATCTTTGATATCAACACCTCCCATCCCCACACGAGGTACCTAATCTCCCCCGACATAGACAGACCGATGAAACCCCGGAACTTCACAGCTGTGAATGTACCGAAATCCCAGAAGGTATTTCTGAACTGGGATTTGAACTCAGATGATACGGAGGAGTATCACATCTACTTCAGATATCTGGACGAAAGCTCTCCAAGAGACCCCGTTATCCTGCCCAGGCTGAACGCCACCTGGACATCGGGAGACCTGGGACCTTCCCAGAAGATCATATTCTGGGTGAGGGCATTTGACGGAACATGGCCCTCCGACCCCACGGAGCCCGTACTTCTGACCACGGGAGATATCACACCTCCGATACCCCCGTCCGACATATTCGAGGTCAACCGATCTGACTCATCGATAACAATAGGATGGGCGCATCCGGGTGAGCCGGACCTTGCGGGATTCAGGGTAATGATGAACATAACCCCCTCGGGCAATGAATTCAGTGAGATCGGCCGGACCGGCCCCCAGGCGAGGAGCTTCAAAGCAGATGGATTGACGTGGGGTACGAAATATTCGTTCAAGGTCATGGCCTTTGATTCGAATAACAACCCCTCGGACCCGTCAAGGACTATCTCGGTAAGGACCCTAAGTCCTTCACTGAGCGTCAGGATCAACCTTACATATTCGGACCAGGGGCCCTTGGCGGAGAGACCGGGGACCAACTGCACCGTTGAGCTTCTCCTCAACGGATCTGTCATCGCAACCTCAAAGACGGACATGATCAACGGGACCGTGAGGCTGTCCGGCCTCCAACCTTTCACAGAATACCTTGTGAGGGCTTATCCTCACAAGGACTACCAGGGAGTGAATGGTGAGAGGAGCGGATATCTATCGGCGGAAAGCGAGGCCTTTTCGATCGATCCGTACCACAAGATCCTGGAACTCGACCTTATCTTCGATTATTATCAGAGGAGCGTGAACGGCACGGTCAGGATCAAGGTGTCCTTCGGACAGGACGGAGAGAGGTCCGGACCGGTTTTCGGTGCAAAGGTGGAAAGATATGAACAGGGAGCCGGTCTCATCGAAACAAAATACACAAATGCGGACGGGGTGACCCTTTTCATAGTGTCCGATCTGCCGTTTTCAGGGTGGTTCCAGATCACTCCCCCGACCGACCTCATGGGAGATCCCTTATCACAAAGGACGGGATATCTCGGCAATGTCACTGAAAGGGTTCTCCTGACCCTCGATGAGCCTGACCTGGGAACTATAGAGGTGTTCCTCGACTACTATCTATTCGTTCCTCCACTCGAGGAGCTGTTGATACTTTCGGCCTCTCCGAAGGGTGGCACCGAATCCCTGGATGCCCCGATAATCATTACCTTCAACCAGCCTGTCAGGAGGAGCAGCGTAGAGGAGGCTTTCAAGGTTGTCCCAGCATTGAAGGATCCCGTTTTCACCTGGTCCTCCGGCAACAGGACCATGACCGTAACCCACGGGGACCTTCTGCCTGAGACGGAGTACACAGTGAGGATCGATGCGACCGCCGAATCGGTTGCTGGCACCAGGTTTCCCACGGGCTACATGAACAATACATGGAAGTTCACGACAACCGCCCTTCCCCATGCGGATGGAGACGGAGGAGGCGACAATACGAACACCATACTGATCATTGCCCTTGTGGCCATTATAATTGTAATAATCATTCTGGTCTATGCGAGGATTAGCTCCAGAAGGGAAGAGCGGGTCTATGGAACGGATTATACTGAATATGGCGAGGGCTACGAAGATGACTTCTACGATGCCATGGACGATATTGAAGGAGAGTACCCGGACGACCTGGCCGATCAGATGGCAGGTGTGGGGATGCCCTTCGAGGACGAGTACGATGAGGAAGAATACCCGGAGGATGAGCTGATGGCAGAGGAAGGAGAGCTTGTCCCCGAAGAAGAGATCGTTGAGGAGTACGGGGAGCCATCCGAAGTGGATGAAGAGAAGGAGCCGGAGGAGATCCCGATCGAGGATGAGGTTTTCGAGGAGATGGAGGAGCTTGACGTTGAAGAGGAGGAAAGGACTGAGGACCTCCATACCGAGGACATTGCTCCCGGAGAAGGAGTGGAAAAGAAGGAAAAAACCAAAAAACACAAAAAGAAATCCAAGAAGAAGAGGAAAAAATAAACCTCATTTCCCATTCTCGATCCGCACAAGCTCGAGATTCTCCAGATATGCCATGAACTTGGCAAGCCTGGGGTACAAGGGCTCAACATCCTTGCCGAACTTGAGCTTGAGCCTCTTTCCAATAGCCCTGACATCCCTTTTACCGTCTATCGAATCCCAGACATACCATCCGTAGTAATCCATCCGTACCCTCCGTACGGTCTTCATCTTTATGAAAGAGGCGGCCCTTCTCCACCTGTCGGACCGGTATAGCGGAACAAGCAGGAAATCCCCATCCCTTTCAAGGCCGGACCTCCTTCTCGGAACGAGATCAAGTAGGTTGACTATCCGCGGATCCCTTCTTGCAGCTTCTTCCAGCAGGGCAGGTCGGTCATCATCATCAACTTTCACCTTGGAGCTCTCGTATATGCCCTTTATCTTGTCGTAACGCTCCCTAATCAGCTCCTCATCGGTCCTTGCCCACCAGGGCCTCTCCCTCTTAGGTTTTTCTTTTTTCGGCTCTTCCTGCTTCTTGACCGGTGGAGATAGAGGCCTCTTCATCTTCTTCCCCATAGGCTTTCCCCGCTCAATTACCTCTTTCTGAGGGTTCCTATGATCTCACCGAATGACAGACCTGCAACGTGCTCCCTGATGACCATGTACACTATTAGCAGCATTATGAAGAGAAGGCCGAAAATTCCGGGATACATGCTGGGAGCCGTGAACACCTTAATGGATCCTATGATCGGTTCGGCAATTATCAAACCTGCAACGATCACACCTAGGACAGCTTCACCCGCAACAAGCCCAGCGGCAAAGAGCAGACCTTTATTGAAGGTATCTTCCTTGTTATCCTTCACCTTTGCCTCGAGCTGCTCCTTGGAAAGCCCGGCCGAATCGTACATATTTGTCTTGTTCACAATTATCCTCTCTGAGATCCAGCCCAGGAGACCTCCGATGGCGATGGGTGTTGTCAGGGTGAAAGGCAGGTAGATCCCTATAGCCACGGCCATGACCGGAAGCTTTCTCCAGATCAGAATGATGGCAAGGACCAGGCCAATAAGGAACATGATGTAGTTGAACTGCATCCGGAATATGGCATCCACGGTTGATCCCATGATGACCGCCTGGGGCGCAGGAAGTGATTGGCTCCCGATCGTGAATGCCTCTGCAAGCATCATAACGACAAAGGGTATGGCTAATGCGCCGACCGCCACCCCTATGAACCTGCCCCACTGGATCTTGATGGGCGTGGCTCCGAGGATCTGGGCTGTCTTAAGCTCTTGCATTGAATCCCCGGCTATAGCCGCTGAGCAGCAAACCACGGCTGCAACAAGTATCGTGGCTCCCATGGGGTCTTTCAATGCTGAGATGCCTATCAGGTCGAATCCGAGAAGAACGAACGCCGTAAGGACAAGGGTTGTGATGGTGACGGATGAAATGGGATTGTTCGAAGAGCCGACGATACCCGCTAGATACCCTGCTACCGCAGTGAAGAAGAACGTGGCACCGAACATTACTATCGCCAGGACTATGGATGTATGTATTTCCCCCGTCACCCCGAGGTAGATAGCAACCACAACGATGAATATTATGAGGAGGTAGATCGGCGATACCGAAAAATCCCTCTCGGTTCGGATCGGGGCGGGAACCGAGCCGCTTACCTTCTTCCCTCCAAGTGTTTGTTTTATGCTCTGGACCAGAGTTTTCCTCATGGACCACAGGGTGTAGCTTCCACCCGTCAAAACGGCTCCTATGCCTATCCATTTGGTCTCCTCGAACCAGACCTTAGTTATCGCTTCGATCCCGTGATAGGTTTTTTCTATATTGGTTATCGGATCCTCGTAGGTCCAGTTGTTGATATAACCGATTATCGGAAGTGCTATCACCCAGCCAAGCACCCCTCCGGAGAATACAATGAAGGAGATCTTGGGGCCTATGATGTAGCCGACACCCAAAAGGGCCGGGGAGACATGGACGCCGCCGAAGAGCTTCAATCGGCTTGTGTTCGAGGGTACTACGCCCTGGATCTGGTCCTGCCAGAGGGAGAGACCTGACCCGGATGCAAGTTTCATGAAGCCTCCGATGCCGGCTGCCAGCAGGATGTAGTAGATCCCCCTTCCGCCCTTCTCCATGGCCTTGAGCACCTCCGCAGCCGCCACACCCTCGGGATAGGGCAGGTCGAGGTCCTCTATGAAGACCTTCCTGAGCGGGATCGTGAACAAGATGCCGAATAGACCGCCGATCAGGGCGATGATTATCATTATCAGAAGGTTCCAGAAATCAAGCATGGTCTCCCAGCCGGCCCCCTCATTGCCGGGGAGCGAGCGGATAATGAGCATTGCCGGGAAAGTGAATATGATACCCGCAGCCAGTGCCTCTCCGGCCACGCCTATGTTCTTGGACATGTTGATCTCGAGTATGTTGCCTTTGAACAGCTTCAGGATCGCAAGTGCGAAAACCAGGGAAGGGATCGTTGCTGAAACCGTCATCCCGACGAAGAGGCCGAGGTATGCATTCGCGGCGCCCATCACGAGGGTTATGATCACACCCACAATGATGGCCTTGAAGGAGAATTCCGGAATATCCTGGTCTGGAGAGATGTAGGGCTCGAAATCCTGTGCCACCGATCACCCCTCCCCTTCATCCGCCGTTAGATCGTAGTAATCATAGTCCATGGTCAGTGAGAATGAGTTGCCAGTGTCCTGGAAGCCCAATATAATTCCGGGAAGCCTCACGGGCACCCAGTTTCCCGCTGCGTCCATGGAGACGCTTACGGTCCAATTTCCGCTACCAGCGTTTCCCTCCTTGAAAGTATCTTTCAGGGTACTTTCCGGTACGACAACTTCAACCTCTATGGTCCCAGGTTGACCTACGACGTTCCTCCCCACCTGTGAGCTCGTATTGCCGTAGGGATCCGCCACCGATACTGTGAACTGGTCCGGTTCGTTCTCATACTGGAAAACGGATGGTCTCGGCGTTGATGATTCATCGGACCAAGAGAGCCTCACGGTCATTGTCGTGATGACCCTGCCGCTCTCTGCAAGAGGATACTGTGCGCTTGCTCCGGTGTTCAACTCACCCGAATCGCCGGAGGAGCCTGATTGAAGCTCCAGTCCCTCGAACGGGTTCCCGGTATCAACACCCCCTGAACCCGAGCCAGCCGGAAGTTCACCTCCGAAAACAAAGGAGGTCAGCATCATAGTGATGAAGACGCCTATGCCCATGAAGAAGACGAGCCTGTCCTTGCTGTTCATTGGATACCACGCCCTGGCCGAGTAAAGAGCCCGAAGGTAAGGGATGGGTTATCGGGCATGTGCAATATAAAGGTTCACCGGACCAGGTTGAAAAAGGAGCATGCTGAATGATCCTATATTACTCCTCACCGTCCTCCCATTCGCCCTCTACCTCCGTATATTCGATGGACTCGATCTGCGCCATGGCTTTCTTCCTCTGGTTCCTGGCATATACAATCCCGAGAATTGCCGCCAGAACTACAATAACGATCACGATGATGGCGGCTATCATAAGGGTATTGTCATCTCCATCGGGTGAGGCGGTCCCTCCCGGCTCCCCTATCCTGACATCCTGCTCCCATGTGTCCGCGGGAATCCCACCGGGAATTCCCACCTGGACCCTTATGGTGTAATCCCCCTCCTCCATCGGGGCTGTGAAACCGATGCTCCAGAAGCCGTCATCATCGACGGTGACCTCCTTAGTTAGCACGCTCTCCCCGTCCTTGATAAGTGCCAATTTCACTATCCATCCCTCGGAACCTATGGCTGTTCCCGATATGTTAACGGCGGCACCGGGTTCCCAACCTGTCTCATAGGAAGGGATGGACTGCACAGAGCCAAGTTCATGCACCTTGGAGTAGGAGGATGTTGTGGTTATCTCAAGAGTGAAAGGTTCCAGGAGAGGCTGCCCCTGGAGTCCGTATATCCCGGTTCCTATGGTCAGCCCGTAGCTCGCCTGCGCACCGAGGTACGGATACAACAATATTTCGGAACTCGTCAGCCACTGGACCTTGATGCCGTTCTCGTCGGGCTCGAAATCCAGAGCCTGCACGAACCTTGTCTTGTTCACGGTATGGGAAAGGGAGAGCCTCAGGGAGCCGTCAAGCGGGAAGGAACCCAGTTCTCCGGCATCCGGGTCAACTAGCTCGATTATTATCTCCGGCGGTCTGGTGGTAAATGTCGTGGTCCTTCCCAGAGGGAACATCGGTATCCCGTCCTCCCTTAAAAGGGAGGTTGAGATCCTGACGTGATAAAGGGTTCCCGTATCCAGTTCCTCATACGGGACAAAGGTCACGGATGTATTGCCGCCATCTGCCGAGTAGACACCGGTGACGGGTACGCTCGAGCCATCGGGAACAAGAGAGATGGACCTCGTCCAATTGTCCCCGGACGGAGCCATTATCGGCTTCATGAAGGTCATCTGGATCTCTGTATCCGGCTCGACAGAGTCATCTCCATCCTGCGGTATTATCGAGAACCAACCGGGAAGGAGATCAAGGTCTATGTCCCCCGCCTGATAGACCATTCCCGGTCTGACCTCCATCTCCATTTCATATGTTTCATATCCGTAGTAGGAGCCGTTGGCGGTCAATTCGGCGGTAAGGGACGGTCCTGAAAGATCGATTGTTATGTTGAAACTCCCTAGGGATGACGTCATTCCTATAAAAGTACCGAACGAGACCTCGTAATCCTCTATCGCTCCTCCCTCGAAGAGCAGGGAGCCGTTTATGTACGAGAGGGCATAATCGGGTGTCCTAAAGACGAAGGAGAGCTCCTTCCAGAGAAGTTGAACGGAGCCCGAACTTGTTAAGAGCCCATCGCCTATGACGAGCTCGAAAAACGTCTCCATGGGCAGTGTGATAAGCGGATCGACCACATAAGTGAGCTCGTCCTGCTCCCCCGGAGGTGTAAGGTCTATCTTTCCGGCCCTGTCGCCGCTCTCGTCGAGCTCCCAGAGTGTGACGTTCAGGGAAGAGAAGACAATGGGTTCGGGGACATGGATGAGAAGGTCCGATTGGGGATCCACCGAACCGTCCGGATTTGCATCAACTGCTTCCACCGTGACCGGAAGTTCATCCTCTGAAAGCGTGATGTTCATGTAGGACCTCTTTCCGGCCGAGACCTGGACGATATCCATCCTTGTGTTGTGATGGTCCGCTCCGATGTTGGCAAATACCGAACCCGTGGGAACCCTGGGGAACAGGACATTTCCAGAGGAATTTGTGTAAAGGATGAACTCGCCTTGATAGATCTTCTCATCCTCCAGCTGCACCCATGCACCTTCCAGCGGTTTCTCCCCGGACTTCACGAAAACCTCCAAGGAACCCCAATCCTTCGGATCGATCTCGATCTCGGAAAGGTCCCTGATTTCTCCTTTTTCCACATCGACGGACGGGATCACAGTTCCATTGTAAAGATAGCTCTCCTCCACCTCCACCCTGTATGAACCCTTTGGGATCGATTCGAAGCGGAATCCGCCGGATTCGTTGGTCTTCCTTCTCTGGTCCGAGATTATAATCCTGATATCCTTCACGGGTGTGCTGTCGGAAGAGCTCACTATCCTTCCAACGACCTCGCCGGGGGGAAGCTCGGTTCGGAAGGTGCTCACCATAGCTCTCCATAGCGGGTATCCGCCTCCGTCTTCCTTCAGAGGCGTATCGAGCCTTACTGCGTATTCCGTATCGAATTCCAGGGGCTCGACCGGATCGATATCGGCCTTCCTGTTCCCGTCCTTGGCCGCGAGGTCGAATTCCAGCTGCGTCATGCCCTCAACCTTCCATAGCTTGTAATTGGCCTCATTTGTGGTCGTGGTTGGATCCATTACCCTCCCGAAATCCACTGTGATGTTCTTGGTGATGTTGACATCATTCCCTGTGGTCACCAGTCTGAAGGGCCAATCCTTTTCGGTCAGCCGGAAGGTGATGAAAGTGTCCCACCCTTCCTGCACGATCACATAATCATGGACCTCTGTATCCGAGAGGGGTTTGAAATTGAGCTTTGTTACCTTCACGGTCGTATTCACCGATCTTACATTCTGATACGTCACGTTCCCTTCAGGGTCCGTGGCTTGTGTGAGGGGGAAAGGAGCGGTCGGGAAATCCAGGGGGTATTCCAACTCCACCCTTGCTCCTGGAAGAGGCTCCCCGCTCGTCTTGTTCAATACCTGTATGGTGAGGTTGCTCGTCGGGTAGGTAATGACTTCAAGAGAGCCTGCTGGAACATGGGTCGTATTGCCAGGGTAGATATGGGTAGGACAGACGTACAGGTCCTTATCCTGGGCTGGCCCCTGATAATAATTGGGGAGTATGCCGACCCTGTAAGGCTGCAGCTTAAGATCCTGGGGGGGTGTTCCCCAGGTATCGGAATCTACAGTTATGTTGAAATTACCGGACAGATCTGCTGTGGCGTTAAAGAACAGCTGTGTGTCCGGGGGCTGGGCTTCCCTTCTCATCGTTTCGCATGATACCGTTATCTGGGTCGTGGCATTCCTGACCTTCCCGGCTATCCATGCATCAAGAGTACCAAACAAATTCTCCCCGCCTTCGACTTCGCGGGTGGCACCCATGACCAGGACCAGGGAAGCGGTCAATAATACTGCTGTTATCGCAGTGCAGGCGATCCTTCTTCGGAATTGCTCTTCCATCGGCTCAACCCCATTTTCATGACTTCGGAATGTATCCCCTCATTAATTTTGAATATAAAAAAAGGGTGGGCTCCTGCCCACCCTTGTCGGGTAGCTACAGAGGATCTAATCCTCCTCCTCTTCCTCGAGCTCTTCCATGTCTTCCTCCTCGTCTTCCATTTCCATCTCTTCCTCCTCTTCCGCCTCCTCTTCCTCATCAAGCTCGTATTGGTCGGACATCTCCTCGTCTTCCTCGTCTTCCAGCTCCATGGATTCCTGGTCGGAGAAATCGTAGCCGCACTCGGAGCATTCCTCATCGTCGGGGTCCATCATGTTGCCGCACTTGGGGCACTTGTAGGCCTCTTCCTCGAACTCCGCCCCGCAGTGCGGGCAGACCGTATCATCCGCCGAAACCAGATGGTTGCACTCAGGACACTCGAACTCCTCCTTCAGCTCCTCCTCGATATCCCTCTTCTTCGACTGGGTGTAGAGGAACACAACAAGGGCTGCGATGATCAGGACGAATATCCCGATTATTATCCAAATCCACCAATCGAGTCCCCCGCCATTAACGTCTGGTTGTTCGCCAAGGAGAAGGTTTCTCGTGTATTCGTTCTTCAGGACGTCCTTGGAAGCGTGGTAAACCTCTATCAGGAGCTTGTAGTTGCCGTACTCGAAATCCGTGAAGTCCAGGTCCACCTGTTTCTGCTCCCCGAGGGCCAGGTTGATTGTCACAAGCTCATCGTATTCGGAGTCATCCTGGGATTCCAGTTTGATGTAAACAACTACCTTTATCGGGTAGCCGGCATCGTTCGTCACGGTGACGGTCAAGGGTCCTGCCCTCTGCGCATCGGAGGGAAGCTCGGGGAACGGCTCCAGATCCCTGTCCAAAACATTGATGGTTGTGAAATAGACGAGGAAATCGGTTTCTATCCTGGCTCCGTTCGCACCGTACTCGCCGGATTCGATAAGGATGTAGTATTCGGTGACGCTCTCGAACTCGTCATGGGTGATCTCCACCCTCCTGCCCGGATTCTGCCAGTCGAATTCAATGTTTCCAACCGGCTCCTCCGTCTCGGCATTGTAAAGCTGGAACGCCGCCTCGATCATCGTCTCGTTCACCTCATACGGTGAAAAGAACAGGGTTATCTCCTGGTCGGTCTTCACCTCGTCATTTTCAATATCGGCCTGCGGGGGAGTCTGCAGCGTGATGGTGACGGGCAGAAGGGATGTCCTTATCTCTATCTTCTCTCCCCTCACAAGAGCCGGGAGGCCGTCCGCGGCTATGAGCTCCCGGTCGAACTCACCATCGGGGAAATCGGAAACTGACAGGACGTAATCCTGGTCGAAATCCAGATCCTGGACGGGATTTATCATCACCACCTTCCCATCCTCCGAGATGTTGACGGCTATCTCCTCCTTCACAGTGGACCTCAGCGTGAAGTTCTCTACGAAGGTTGATATGTCGTTGTGATTCAGTTCCTTGGAGAAGGTTAGCTGGATATTTCCGCCCGGTACCATTCGGCCCTTCCAATCCTTGGGGTAGAATACCGAGAACCAGTCAGGCAGCCTCTCAAGCTCGAAATCCGTATTGTTCAGGGATCCGCCCGAAATGAGTTTCTTACCTGGTATCTCATTCACCGATAGACCCAGTTCGGTCCCGTTGGCTATCACCGATACGCCTGTGAGCTCCACTTGTTCCATGGGAATGTCAACGAGATAGTAACCATTGTTGGTTGTGAGATCCTGGCCCAGGACATTTCCTCCCTGCATTACCTTGACGGATATCCCTCCAACAGGTTTTTCGTTCACCATGACCCTTCCGTTCACAGCCGCGCTGTCCAGAGATTCTGTCTTGAAATGGACCGTCACATCCCTCCAGAGAGGATTTAGGCCTGATTGATCGGCCACGTCTTCCTTCACAACAAGTGAGTAATCCTTGTTGTATTCCAGATCTGACCTGGGATCGACATACCACCTTTTGTATCCCGTTTCGTTGTAAATGTCAACCGGTACAGAAACCGCTCCGGGTCCAATGATGTATATATTGTCGGAGTTCATCGTATCAATGTTCATATTCACTTTGAAATCAAGGATGAAATTGCTCTCCACATCTATAATGGGAGGAGGCGATCCTGGAATGAGATCTATATCGACCGTTCTTCCCCTTGCTTTGATATCGATGGGGAGATTGTTCTCCACCATAGTAACGTTCCTCACCGTACGGTCCTCATCCTCCGGGAAGACCTGGAATTGTTTATCATCGTAGTTCGGATAAGTGGCCCTGAACTGGGTGGTGATGTCTTTTCTGATATCGGGGAAATCGACCATGCCCAGGGCATCAGTTACCAGAGATTCCATCGTGAACTGGTTCGTGATCGTGACTCCCTCCATCGGCTCCTCGTCCTCGTTCATCACATGGAACTCGATGGTTCTAACGGGGTGTTTGTTCAAGACCAGCCCTTCGATGAGCAGCTCGTCGCCCCTTTGGATGGTAAAATCAACTCCCTGGGGATCTCCGAAATAGAGGTACTGATCTATCGATCCGCCCGTGTATGTCGCCGTGGGACCGAAAACATAGATCGTGTGAGCGCCGTCCGACTCTATCGTTACGTTGAATTGGCCGTCGACGAGCTCCTCCTTGAAATTTGAATCAATGTTGTACAATGAACCGTCGGGTGCAGGGTCCATTGTGCCGTTGATAAGTACGGTCCCGTAGATGAAACCGGGTTTCACATGCGTTGTGAATGATGATGTGAATGTCCTCCAAAGGATCTCAGTTCCCGTTTCATTCTGGACCCTTGGAGTCACATATATGTTGTATTTGGTGTTGTATTCCAGGTCCTGCTGGGGAATGAGGTAAACCAGGTCACCGCTGGGATTCCAACTGTAGGAAAGGGGTACATTTCCTCCGCCCTCCTTCTCGAGCCAAACGGTATTCTGGTTAATTGTTCCCTTCGACATAGGATCGTCGAAGATGACGAAGATATTGGTCTTTGTCTTGTTCGATTCCACCTTGGTCGCCCCATCGCTGGGGCTGAAAGACTTCACCAGAGGGTCCTCGATAAGCGTTATCCCGTAGCTCTCCGTTTGATCCTCCGAGATAACGAACCGCTCGTAGCCGAAACCGTTCGGAGTGTTAAAATGCTCCTTGACGAAGTTGACGGTTATGTTGTTCTCGGGATTGTCGATACCTGTCTGGAGTCCGTAGAAGACCACATTCCCGGATGCGTCAGTTCTGAGGTCCGATCTGGCCGAGTTGAACGGAGGATGTTTTGGGAAATTGAACTCCACCCCCTCGAGGGGCTCCCCTGAGGATCCGTTATAGACGGTCAGAGCAAGGTTGCCGAGCTCACCAGGTATGAACTCCAGCGTTCCATTGGGAATATTGTACGGCAGCGGAGTGCTCTGCCAGAATACCCACGGAACCGGCATATTGTAGATCCCCCCTCCCGTTTCATTGTATCCGTACCTGTCAACCAGCTGGAAAATGAACGGGACCGAATGGTCATGCAGGTCGAAGCGTGTGAATTCCAGGGTGAACTCCATTGTATTGGTGTTCCAATCCGCAGGCCAGTTTGCTATATACGGCCCAAGACCATCGTTCGGGGGTGTAGCATTCGTATTCAATCCGGAAACCTGAATGGTAGTGTTCATATCCTCTATACCATATACTGCGTCATTATAATTGACAGCATCGAGGTTTGCTATGAAACCATGGAAATATCTCTCATTCGCCCATACCGGGGCAATGGGAGCATCACCGCTCGTGGGTGTTGAAATCACCATAACAGCAGACAATGTCATCAACATGACCGCAAACATGACGGAGCATTTTCTAATTTTCATTTTCACACCTTCTCCAATTTGCCGTTTTTTATTCCACCTTGGGTATTTATCCTCTTTCGTTAAGGTCCGAAACCCTCTGGACTATACTCGGGATGTGCATTATTTAAAATTTTCCGTCTGACTTTCTTATCTTTTATAAGCTTTTATATACGATTTCGAAATCTATAGTAATCAGCTATTTCTCCTAGAGAAAAAGTTCAAATAATATTGAGTACATTCAAAATTAACTAAATAAATATACTGGACCAAGTGATGGAGAATGACATATGGTTGAAATGATGGGCTTGATAGAATATTTGAATATATTGAATGATGATAAACGTTGCATCGTGATGGATTTCCTTTACGAAAGGCCGAGCGGCTCCTCATTCAAGGACATCTCGAAAGCAACTAATATATCTCCCACAGCCCTTGCATACCACCTCAAACATCTTGCCAGGACGGGATTGGTGCAGAAAGAGTTCAGGAACATCGAGGGCAGGAGGGACTATTCCTTCTATACAGCAACAGAGAAGGGCAAGATCATATACACCATGATAGAGGCTGCTTATCGGAGGGAGTCCATGATCGAAAGGGGGGTAGCGGGTCTGGCGGACCATGGCAGCCTGATAATCCTACCTTCAAGGATAGGACCCCGTTGTTTCACCATCCAACCTGAAGGGGAGGAGTGAAAATGACTGAGAAGAAATCCCAGAAAAGCGGACAGGACCTGAAGATCGTTAGGAGCTCGGACCACCGCAGCCATTACGTGATCGGGGCGATTCCCCAGTGGACGGATACGGACCTGAGACTTCATCTTTACAACGAGGTAATGGAAGGTCCCGGGGGACCCTATTATGTTTCCACCTCACTGATAATCCTGCCGAAAAACACCGTTTCCAAACTGCTCGATGTTCTGAAGGCCGCCGTCAGATCGGAGGGGGTTGTACAGCAAACTGAGGCAAGCGCCCTTCCGCTTGATGTTGCCATTGCCGTAGATAGGGAGATCTTCGAGAGGGAGAAGAAACCAAAAAAGAAAGTACAGAAGATAAGAAGAAGATGATTTCGTCAGGAAAGGGCTGTTTTGACAGCGTTCCTTATCGTATCGATGTCCGCGGGCTTCTCCAGAAAACAGTCGATGCCCATTTCCTTGACCGTATCCCTTATGGACTCATCGGCGGTCAGGAACAGTATCCTCTGGTCCGGATCCATCTCCAGAACGGACTGGGCAAGGTCCGTTCCCGACATTATAGGCATCCTGTGGTCTATGATGATAAGGTCGGGCTTCTTCTCTAGCCCTTTGTAGTATCTGAGCGCTATCTCTCCGTTCAAAGATTGGGCCACTATCCTGTGGCCCATATCCTCCAGTATGATCGCCATCAGCTGCTGTATCGTTGGTTCGTCATCAACTATCATAATATCGGCCATTGGAACCACCTGGAAGGACTGGAGACAGCTACATTTTTCAAATCGAATATTACCCTTAATAAAGCTACCTCTTTGTTATCGATATTGATATCCATACACTGCTCAAAGGGCTTCCAGCTCGTCCTTGACCTCTTTACTGACCTTTCGACCGGAATCCGAAAAATCCTCGTTCTTCATCTTTGCCATTCTCGATATGGACACCCTGCATTTAGCTCCACGGATGGCATCAACGGAGGCTCCCCTCCCCACCGCGGATTGGGCAAGGTCGTTGAAGAGGAGTATTATCCTAAGCATCCCGACCTGCTTTGATTCGGGGCAGAAGGAATCCACATCATGGAAGGCGTTCTGCTGAAGGAAATCCTCCCTGAGCATTCTTGTGGTTTCCAGCGTGACCTGCTGCGAAGGAGGAAGTGCATCCGGGCCTACAAGCTGGATGATCTCCTGGAGCTCGGCCTCCTGCTGGAGAAGGGCCATCGCCTTGCTCCTCATATCCATCCAATCACTGCTGATATTTGATCTCCACCAGTGCTCCACCTTATCCATGTATAGGGAGTAGGATTTCAACCAGTTTATGGATGGGAAATGCCTCTTATCGGCAAGGTTCGAGTCA
Source organism: Thermoplasmatota archaeon (assembly GCA_048569615.1). Taxonomy (GTDB): domain Archaea; phylum Thermoplasmatota; class Penumbrarchaeia; order Penumbrarchaeales; family Penumbrarchaeaceae; genus JAYEPK01. The sequence continues at coordinate 38,521 of JBLIRK010000002.1, forward strand.
AGGGCCCAGAAGACCTTGACTATCCTCAATGTGTTCTGGGTCACCGGTTCGGAGAAATCACCGCCCGGTGGTGAAACTGCGCCAATCACCGATATCGAGCCGGTTCTCTCCTTTGCCGTCAGGCAGGTGACCGAGCCCGACCTCTCATAGAAATTGGCGAGCCTTGATGAGAGATATGCCGGATACCCCTCCTCCCCCGGCATCTCCTCGAGCCTTCCGGATATCTCCCTCAGCGCCTCTGCCCATCTTGATGTGGAATCTGCCATCAGCGCCACATCGTATCCCATATCCCTGAAATATTCGGCAATGGTTATGCCGGTATAGACGCTTGCCTCCCTGGCGGCCACGGGCATGTTCGATGTATTTGCGATAAGGACGGTCCTAGACATCAAAGGCTCCTTTGTCCTCGGATCCTCCAGGCGGGGGAACTCCCTGAGGACATCGGTCATCTCATTGCCCCTCTCGCCGCAACCTATGTAAACGATCACGTCCGCATCGCTCCATTTTGCTAGCTGATGCTGCGTGACCGTCTTTCCCGTTCCGAAACCTCCGGGAATTGCGGCAGTTCCCCCCTTGGCGATGGGAAAGAACGTATCCAATATCCTCTGTCCGGTTATCAGCGGGACCTTTGGATCCATCTTCTTCTTGAATGGCCTGGGCATCCTCACGGGCCACCTCTGGACCATCTTAACTTCCTTGTCGGGAGTACCCGCAATGGTGCAGATAGTCTCATCTATGGTGTAAGGTCCCTTTTGGGCTATCCTCTTCACGGCGCCCTCAAGTCCGGGGGGGACCATTACCATGTGCTTAACGGTACTTGTCTCCTGGACCCACCCGATGATGTCACCGCCGGTCAGCCGGTCTCCTTCCTTGGCGGAGGGATTGAACTCCCACCTCTTTTCGTGATCTAGGGGCCTGACGGATACTCCCCTTGATATGAAATCCCCGGTTCTCTCCATGATGGATTCGAGTGGCCTCTGGATGCCGTCATATATCATTGACATCAGTCCGGGTCCCAGTTCCACGGAAAGTGGCTCCCCGGTCTTTTCCACCGGCTCTCCGGGAGATATTCCCGTTGTCTCCTCGTAAACCTGGACCGTAGCCGTATCATCCTCAAGTTCGATGATCTCGCCGATCAGCCTCTCTTCCCCCACGAGCACGACATCATACATCTTGGCTCCCCTCATTCCAACGGCCTTGACAACCGGCCCGGCGATCATCTCTATGGTCCCGGAGACCTGCGATGGCTGTTCATCGATCATATAGTGCAACTCCTGCTTTCGTTCTTATCATTACCATCATTGTTTCCCCTCCTGTTTTGTCGGGTCCATACCCACTGCCCTCTTGATGAGATCGACCGCCCTCCTATCCTCTTCTTCCCCGGGTATTATCACGGTTATGGGAAGCATTCTTCCCTGTGCCCTGCTTTCGAATAGCTCATGGTGAAGAACCTCGGCGCATTTTGAGGAGAGTATCATCATGCCAAGGTCCATTTCAACCATACTGCGATACCAATCCTTAAGCATCACCGGATCATCCCCCCCATCCCATATCAGTATCTCCTCGAGACCAGCAAGGCTCAATCCGAGTGCGGTTTCCTCCTTGACTGCTGCGCATATACCCATCTTCATGAGGCAGTCACCTCCAGTATGAGAAGCTCCTTCGTTCTCTCCTGGGACCATCCGGAAAAGACTGCCTGAAGGAGAGTCCTTATGTTCTTTAATTCCATCTCCTTTCCAATAAGGTAGCGTATTGACGGACCAACGGTCGATCCGTGGGTATGGGAAAGACCAACGGAAGCCTCGAGCAGCATTCGGTCCAGGGCGATCTCGATCGCATGGGTCCCTCTTTCAGCTCCATCCTTGAAGTAATTTTCCAGATGGGTGCCGTTCAGGACCGAAAGTGTCTCCCTCAGATTGGAGGATTCCGCCATCTGCTCCAGCAGGGGCAAACCGATCGTCCCTCCCTTGGAATATATCTGGGGCATGATCTCCTCCCGGCCAAGTCCGCTTGCCTTTGATCTGACAAGGAGATGGATATTGTATCGGTCCGCAAGTATGTGGCTGAAATCCTTTGCCCCTTTCCTGCATGCCGAGTCCAATCCATCCAAATCCATGAAGGTATCCAGGACGAAACGGTCAAGAACTGAATCTATCTCATCCAATCCCACCCCCTCCTCTTTTGCTAGGGGAGCTATCGCCTTTCCGGCCCTGGTTCCTTCCAGCACCTCTATCGCCTGGGCCGTGTCCCTGGCAGAAAGGAACTGGCGCTCGAGGTCCTCATCCAGGAAACCAACGGGATAGAGGGGCTCTTCCCTGTGTCCAATTAGCCTCAGAAGCCTTTTCAACTCATCGATCTCCCATATTCCAATGAATGATTTCACCAGCGGCTTCACTCCTGAAGGAGATCCTATATAAAGGGCATCAAGGGTTCCATGGAAATTGTGCATCAGCTGTCTGTCAGATTCCCTGAAGGATGTCGGCTCTTCCTTGAATGACAGATCTCCCTGTATGGTTTTTATGAGTGTGGAGGGATCCTTCAGTTCCAAGAGCGGGAGTACCTCATCCCTGATGATGTAGGGATTCCCCATGGTCGATAGCCTGGCATTGTGATAGGAGAACTGACCGATCCTGACCAGCTTGCGGATCCCGAATACGGAGGCGGTTATTCCAACGGCGGATACGCCTCCGATGACGGTAATTGCGGTTCCGGTCAGCTCAAGCAATATCATTCACTCCTGCAACCCCGAGAACATCACACGGGCAATTATCTCCCTAAGCTCATCCTCATTCCTTTCCAGAAGACCATGGAATGTCATGTCCATGACCCTCTCTCCTTTTTTATCAAGTGCAATGAATCCCCCCAGCAGCTCCTTTCCCATGAACCTCCCGAGCTCATCATTTTCCTTCAAGCTAGATTCCACAAGGGGTCCGACCTTGCACCACCCCTCAATTGCCCTGGCATCCCGGTCGCGAACGGGATAAGCGACCATTTCCTTGCCAAGGATTCCCTCCGCCCTCTTTACAAGGGGAATGAGGTATTCACCCAACTCCGGACCTTCAAGGGACGTTATCCTTTCCCTGACACCGCATAGAGCATCCCATATCAGCTCTTCTTTGGAGCATAAAAGGGCCTGTCTAGCCTTTCTCTTGCCATCCGAGATATAGATATTGCGGGTCGTGGAGAGCTCCCTTTCGAGCTTCTTCTCCATTTCCTTAAGATCGACATCAAGCACGCTTCTTGCTTCCTCCCTCATCTTCCTGGCCCTTTGTCTGGCTTCCTCAAGAATGGCATCGGCCTCGGCCCTGGCCTCCTCTTCGATCCTTTTTACTATACCTTCGATTCCCATGGGGTTCACCCCTCTCCTAGCCCAGCATTCCTGATGCCAGCAGGAGGAATATGGCCACAAGGAATCCGAAGATCGCCATTGTCTCGGACATGACTGCAAAAATGACGCCCTGTCCGAATACCTTGTTATTCCTGCCGAAGGCTGCGGCCGCGGCAGAAGCCGTCATTCCCTGGGGAATGGCGGACACGCTGGACAAGGCTATCACTATTCCTATGGCAAGAGCTCCCCACCCGACGTACGGGCTTTTCAGGACCGCAATATCGGGTCCGCCGGTAAGTCCCGTAAAGAAAAGCACGAGGATCGAGACCAGCAATCCATAGATACCCTGGGTCATTGGAAGGGCCTGATAGACTATCAGCCGGCCGAACTTGTCCGGACGCTCCGCTGCAACACCGGCGGCTCCGGCACCTGCTATGCCGATACCGACAGAGGACATGATAGCGGCAACTCCCATTGCCAGTGAGACCCCTATGAAAACCAGCATCCTGTTGTCCTTTACTACCTTGGAGTCCTCGTTGTTGCTGGGATCGGTGTATTCCAGATATTCCTCGATATTTGTCATCCCATCCTCATCCAGGTCCGATGACGCATCGTTCTTGGTAGGGTCGAGCTCATAGAATATCTCCCAATCGTCGTCCATTCCATCGTGGTCCTCGTCCCTATCCGGTATCCTTTCGGCCGATGCACCCAATGAAAGGACGACCATGGACACTAGGAACAGCACCGCAATACCTGCCGCCAGATATGGCGTTGTTTTCATCTTTCATACCTCCCGTTCGTTCTTATGATCGAATTAACTTGATAATGTATCATCTGCCTTCCCTCCCTTCCGCTCCAATTATGTCCGTGTGGGATTTGGTATATGCCCTTTCCCTTCCGAAGGGCTGGAAAAGCTCGCCGCCTCCCTCGAAGAACCTTCCGAAGAACTCCACGAACTGAAGCCTTACAGAATGGACGGCAGCTCCAAGTGTCTGAAGCAGCAGGTTGAAGATGTGCAATGCTAGGAGCAGGATCGCTACCACGGGCAGCAGGTAGGGTGTGATACCGACCATCATCTCCCCCACGATATTGAATGCCATCGCAAGTCCGAATGTCGAAAGGCCTAGGGCCAGTATCCTCGAGTAGGATATCCAATCGCCCATCAGACCCTCGATAGAGAAAAGGAACATCGGTCCGACCTCGAAGAAAAGCAGAAAGCAGCCGAGCAGGAAAAATGCTCCGCCAGATATTGCAAGAGGCATCGACAATCCCCACCATCCAAACAGAATGCCTCCAAGGAAAATGACCGCACCCGATTGAACGAAGGCCCAGGAAAGGGCCCCTTTGACGAAACCCCAAAAATCTCTCTTTTTCAACCTATCGTATCCAAGAAGGGCGAAACCGGCATTGAGCTGGATGAAACCAAGCCATAGGGAGATCTCGAACAGGAGCATCGGGTCCCTCAAGGTGTCGTAGGGGAATGACATCCCGAGGACCGTGAACGAGTAGAGGGGTTTCTCTGCACTTCCGAATATCAAACGAGGTACAAGGTCACCGAACAAGGAGCCCATCCATATCCCGGCAAGTGTCGTCGCCAGGCCCATCAATATGCCAAGCGCCCCGATCTGTCTGAGAAAATTGCTTTTCTTGCCCTTTGTGAAAACATATAGGGATGGCAGGAGTATGAGCAGACCGTAGCCTGCATCTCCGAGCATCAGTCCGAAAAACAGGATGAACGGAACCGAAATGAAAAGACTGGGATCGATCTCGTTATATTTTGGAACGGCGAAGGTGAGGGTGAGCGGTTCGAAAAGCGAGGCGAACCTTCCGTTGTTGAGTTTGGTCGGCACCCTGTTCTCCTCTATCTCGGTCTTGTCCGGATCCCGTTCCTGTATATGGTACCTGCCTCTTGTCGAGCTGTCAACGATCGTCCTGAGCTCCCTCATGCGGTCGCCCTCGATCCACCCCGAAATCATGCCTGTGTAAATAGTGCTTGAAAGGGAAGATCTCATCCTGGTCTTCTCCATCTCGATCTCCAGTGCCTCCTGCCAGGCCCTGGCATTATTCAAGAGCATTGTTGCAAGCTCATCCCCATCCCCGCGGAGTGACGACCTCTTCTGCTTCAGGGAATCCTCCAGCTTGTCCAGCTCGACTATCAACCGGGCAACCGGATTCCTGAGACCCGATGAAGAGCCTGTCCCTCTGTTTAGAAGGGATGCGATCTTTTGAATGTCAAATGTTATCTCCGAGAAGATCCTCCCTCTGAGAGATTCCTCGATGTAACCTGCATTTCCGGAGGTATAGAGGATCCTGACAGCGTGAAGTCCCTCTTTTTTATCGAGGAGTGATGACTGCAGATCTCCACCGGCTTTCGAAACGATCCCTTTGAGCTCATGAAATCTCCTGGTGGTTCCTACCTTGATCCTTATTCTCTCGAAGGATGATACGGTATGAAGGTCGAAATCAAGTCCTCCAAGTAAAACAAGTTTCTCTCTCAGCTCCCTCAGATAGCCAATGTCATCCTCGATCCGGCTGCGCTTCTGAAGGAAAGGCTCGGTTCTGGCCTGGGCTTCTCTCAGCCATTTCTCCGCACCGGAAACCGCCTTTCCCTCGCTAATCTGGACAGGTGCTGGTTTTTCCATCAAGTATTGCTTCAATAGACCCTTAGAAAACGTCTCGTAGGGTGCCAGGAGTTCTATGATCTTGTCCACCCTGCTTTTCACATCCAGCAGTTTCGGATCCACTTTGATGTCTTTTCCGCCGGAGCTGACATGGTGGAGTATCCTTTGATCGTGGAGATGAGCGACCATCCTGTCGAGGTCTGATCTCATTAGAAAGATATCGACCCTTTTCATCCTTTTGGGATACAATCCGCTCACCCACTCAAGATCGGTCAATGATTCAGAAGATGCGCCATAAGTTCGTTAACAGCGACCGGAAGTTTGGTACTTGTCCTATCTGATAGCCCCTTGGCGATCTCAATTCCATCCCTCTTGATCCTCTCCGCTTCCTCTCTGGCCCTTCTTTCTTCCTCTCCTAGGATCCTTTCCCTCTTTCTTGAAAAATCGTCCATTGCCATCTTTCTTTCCGAACGGATGTCCTCCCCCACCTTCCTTATCACCATCTCGGCCTGCTTCTTTGCATTTTCAATAGTGGCCTTCGCCTCCTTTTCCGCTGCAATAAGCCTTTCAAAGGTACTGTCAACCATGGGAATTCCACCGGCACCAAGTACTGAATATCGACAGAGTGGCCTAATAAATCTTATTACTTAACCCTTATTGTGGAAGGGGTTGCACTGGGTTGTATGTTTTCTAACCGATAATATTTTGTGCAATAAAGTGGTTAATCCGGTGCAACATTCAACCGATTCCAGTCACCAATGGACCTATCAAGGGCCATTTCCCTTGACTGCGTGCAGATTCAGTGCAAGATTCAGTGTAATTCACAAGGAAATGTTTAAGGATATAATGATATTTGGGAGAACAGGGGGTATCTACCAATTGGCAGCATCCGTTGATGATCAGGACATAAAGATCCAGAAACTGGAAATGATCATCAAGAAAGGTGACATGATAATTTCAATGCTGGAGAAACAGGGTGTCCCAACGGATGATGTGAAGGTCAAGATAAATTCCGCCAAGCAGAACCTATCCAAAGGGGAGATGGGGAGCGCCTACAAGCTCGCACAGGAATGCATCACCGACCTCATGAAACTCAAGGAGACCGCCGATAAACCCAAGGATGAGGAGAAATCTAAAAGGGGGAAGGGCGTTTTCGCATTGATCAGGGACAACAGGGCGGAAATGAACCGTAAATTGGAGGAGTGGAAAAGGATTATAAAAGGCTGGAGGGACAAGGGTTACAATTTCGAAAATGATCAGAGCTTGTTCTCACACCAATTCGAGGAGATCGAGAAGAGGTTCATTTCCATCGGCGGTCAGATCGAAAAGGCCGAGATCATCAGGGGAAAGCTGAATCGAATGAAGGAGGACTTCCCCAGCGTCGGCCAAAGCTACCTGTCAAAGATAGAGGATGTGGAAAAAGCCATATTCAGACTGGACAGGCTGGACAGTATCGAAAGAAGGGTTGACAATCTGGCCCAGTCCCTAAGGGCGGTTGATGAGAGGTTCAAACAGTTCAGGATCAGGATCAGCAGATACCGTAGGAACGGATTGGACACTGCATCATTGGATGAAATCATTGAAAATGAGGAAGATGCGGAATACCTGGAGAAGCAGTTCAACATATACGAAGGCAACATCGATTTTCTCCTAAAGGAGAAGACCAAACTCAAAAGCTTCAAGGAGATGCCCCTTCCTGAGAGCGTCTTGAAAAAAGTATCCGAGCTCGAGAAGATAATCAATAATCCATGGCTCCTCGACCAGGTCGTCGAGAGGATGCTGGCCCTGGAGAAGGACCTGCATCGGGAAAAGGAGAACCTTAAGAGAAGGGAAGAGGAGAGATCTAGAAGGGACGAGATCCTTTCCAGTCTGGAGAAATACCGGTCGGAGGGTTTTAGAACCGATGTGGTGGAGCAGCTGCTGGATGAGGATATTAACCTCCTCGAGGAAGAGTTCGACATATTCATCAGGCAGACCACAAGACTCAAATCCCTCAAGGAGAAATTATTCAAGCTGGACGCCACGGGCTTCGAGGAGGACATCTCCAGGATCTCACAGAAGCTCTTCGATCCATCAAACCTAGACAATATCGAGAATGAACTCAGCACTCTGAAGGAGAAGATCCTTGAGAAGAAGGTAAAATCACAGAAGATAGAGGGAGCCATCAAGGAATGGGCAGGATTGGGTTTCAAGATCTCAAAGCTAGAAAATCTCCTCAAGACCGATATCGACACGGCCGATGAGCTCTATGAGGATTACAGGAAATGGATAGACGAGCTGAAGGAGTATGAGACCCAGCTCCAGGATATCAAGCAGAAGGATATGGATGAACTGGTTCACAGGATAACCCTCAAGATCAAGAATCCGGAACTGATCGAGTCTGTAAGAAAGGAGATGAGCGTCATACAGAAGAAGGTCTCGGAGATAGAGGGACTGAGAGGGAAGAGAAAAGAGCTGAACAATCTGCTGAAGGTCTGGAAGATACAGGGTTACAACATCGATCGTATCCTGGACCTGATGAGGGAGGAGGACACTGTTTCGGGAATGGATAACATCATACTCAATTATTCGAGGTCCATCGCTTCCGTGGAAGCGTTGAAGGGTGACCTCGCATCCGAGGAGAGGGGATGGTTCCCCAAGGATGAAGAGTTCATCAAGAAGAACCTGCAGGACCCCGAAATGTCCTCGGAAGTCCTTTCAAGTTTCGAAAATCTGAAAACAAAGAACACCAAGGAAGAAAAGAGAAGGGGCGAGATATCCAGGAAGCTCAGGGAGCTTTCTTCCAGGGATATAGACGTATCCCGTATAGAGCCGCTTCTTCTTGGCGATACGGAAACCTTGAACAACGAATATGAGGTCTTCAAGGAGAAAGTGAAGAAGCTTCTGAAGATCAAGGCCACCCTGCTCAAGGAATCACACAAGACAAAGGACCAGAGCAAGGAGATGTTGGCCAAGAGCTTCTCGGACCCTTATTCCGTCGAGCAATATGAGGACCAGCTTAGTGGTAAAGCACCTATATCCCAACAACAGGCGAAAGCCGCAAAGCCTGCGAAGGATGGCGAGGAGATAGACAAGCAAAAGGAACTCGCCAAGACCCATTACAAGGAAGGGCGTTTCGAAGAAGCCCTCGAAATGTTCCAGAACATACTCTCCAGGGACCCCAATAATAAGGAGTGCAATTTCTACTTGAAGAAGGTTCTTCTGAAGATCAAACCGTCTTCGGGGAAGCCCAAGCCTGTGAAAGCACAACCCCCTCCGGAGGAGAAAAACGCAATTGATGAAGAGGAGAAGCCTGCACCATCCCAAAGCGGGGCCGACCCGAACTGCCTTTCCTGCCACGGAACAGGGAACTGTATCTGGTGCTCCGGCAAGGGAAAGTGTTCTACATGCCATGGAACCGGAGAATCCCTGGGATCCACATGCTCCACCTGCGGAGGGAGCGGTGATTGCTCAGTATGCAAGGGTTCAGGAAAGTGCAGCTGGTGCATGGTCTAGGGAGGTGTTAATTTGAAGGTCAAGGGGATCTGCTGTCTTTTCATCATTGCAGCCATTTTTCTATGGCCGGATATCATTGGCGGCCAGTGCACAACACCTGAGGAGCCGAACTATTGGGAGACACGGATCCACATGAATGTCAGCTCCATCGTGGATGAGGATTACATCATCAATGAAACCGTCATCGTGGATGCTGACCTAAGTATAGAGAACTCTACAATCCTCTTCTCCGGAAGCGGCATGGTGATCTCCGAGAATGCAACTTTGAGGGTTTCCAACTCCACCTTCGGAACGATCGGCGGCAATCCGGGCTATTACATAGACCTTCTGGGTGATGCTTTCTTAAAGAATTCTTGGTTTGAGAACTGTATCGATGGGGAGAATTCCTTTTTCGGCCTCTACGTCGAAGGCTCAAGGCTCGAAGCGGAGAATATCGAGATGGTAAATTCAGGGATGATCAGAAACGACAGGGGATCCGTCAACTTGACCGGTTCTTCCATCAACGGCTTGCTTTCATACTCAGGGAACATATCCCTGATCGGAACCGACGTCACAAGGAGCGGAATTTCGCAGATAGGTCCGGGAAAGGTGGTGGTAAAGGATGTAAATATCTTTACCAGCATGCCCTTCACCAGCACGGCCGGCATTTTCTGCATGGACTCGGATGAGCTGAACGTGCATGGTGCCAGGATCAACGGAACATATAACGGCGGGATATCGTCCGTCAGGTCGAAGACAGAGATCATCGACTCCGTGATCCGGCTCGAGAATGGAACCATTGGTTTGGAATTGAACGATCTGGAGATATCCGGTCTGAGAAATATCTCGTCTTCAGGGACCGAAATGGGTATCTATCTTCACAACTGCAGTGTTAGGGAAAGAATCGAGAACCTGCATATTGACTGCACTGAAAGAGGAATGGACCTGATGGGCAACAATCCCCTAGAACTGATCAACATTTCGATCCACAACGCAAATCAGGGAATGTACGTTAGGTCTCCGGCATCCATCTTGGAATCCAAGTTCGAGGATACAAGGGTGGGGCTTATCATTGAGGATGACTCGGTTGTCGAACTGGATGGATGCGACTTCACGGGTTACGGCCTGTGGGCGATAGAGGATGAAACCTGGACGGATAGAGCATGGCCAGGCAACATATTTAATCCCGGCCCCAATGGCTTAGGGGCCGTTGCATGGTGGGGATGGACGGATATCGGGATCTTTGATGAAGAAGGACTTGGGATCCAGGATTCTGAGATCTTCATCAGCACCCCGTTCGGAACAAGCTTCCAGGCTTACTCCCAGGAAGTTGGTCTGGTATGGGGATATATGAACGAGGGTGCAACTGTCAACGATCTCGAATACTTGATATCAGCAAGATGGGGAACCGCGAGGTCCAGCATCACATTTTCCCCGGGTGAGGGGAAGACAGCGCGCCTTGAACTTCCGATGACCGACCTCTGGGTCCGCAACCTTCGATTCCGGAATAATACGGGGATAACTACTCTTACGAGCAACGGTTCTGGAGCAAAGGATATCGAGGTAACGCTCTATGTTGATGGTATCGAATGGAGCACCTACCGGACCGAACTGGAAGCGGGGGAGACCATCGATGTTGCCATTCCGCTTCCCAACCTCCGGCCAGGATCGTACCACATCGAAGTATGGGCAAACTCCAGGGATGAGTTCAAGGGTGCAGGAGGCATCTATATCCAGAACAATTACGCTGAAGGGGGCCTCGACCTGAATGAAGAGAAAGATAAAAAAGAGATCAAGGATTCCGGGGCAACACTGGTTCTTTTACTGGTCCTGACATTCATCTCCTTCCTGATGCTCCTTGTTCCGATATTATTGAAGAGGAAATGACGGGATATGCGGATTTTCCAAATGCTTAATATTTAATATCTCCGCACTCTTCCCCCGTTCATGTCCAAGACCGTAAGCAAGGAAATCGAGTACTCAACGGTCACCGAGGTGTCGGGTCCCCTGATGGTAGTGGAAGAGATCGAGGGGGCTTCGTACGGCGAGGTTGTGAAGATAAGGTCCCCGGACGGCAGCATGAGGCTGGGGCAGGTATTGGAAGCAAGGACCTCAGTGGCAGTGGTTCAGGTCTTTGAGGGCACAAAGGGGATTGACACTAAGTCAACATCGGTGAGGTTCACCGGCGAAACCATGAAGATACCAGTTTCACCCGACATGCTTGGAAGGGTGTTTTCGGGCACTGGAAAGCCCATCGATGACGGACCTGCGATCATTCCCGATGACAGGAAGGATATCAACGGGGAGCCTATCAATCCCACCGCCAGGGAATATCCCAAAGAGTTCATTCAGACAGGAATATCGACCATTGACGGCATGAACACGCTGGTCAGAGGCCAAAAGCTCCCCATCTTCTCAGCATCGGGTCTGCCCCACAACGAACTGGCGGCGCAGATCGCCAGACAGGCAAAGGTTCTCGGTACGGGAGAGGAGTTCGCAGTAATTTTCTGCGCCATGGGAATCACATCTGAGGAAGCTAACTTCTTCATAAGGTCCTTCGAACAATCCGGGGCGCTGGAAAGGTCCGTTCTCTTCCTCAACCTCGCCGACGATCCTGCCATAGAGAGGATCATCATTCCAAGGATGGCGCTTACGACGGCAGAGTACTTGGCCTTCGAGAAGGACATGCATATACTGGTCATCCTTACGGATATGACCAACTACTGCGAAGCCTTGAGGGAGATCGCCGCCGCAAGGGAGGAGGTTCCGGGCAGAAGGGGATATCCCGGATATATGTACACCGATCTCTCCCAGATCTATGAAAGGGCGGGAAGGATACACAACAAGAAGGGGTCCATTACCCAGATACCGATCCTAACAATGCCGGATGACGATATAACACACCCGATCCCCGATCTCACCGGATACATAACGGAAGGACAGATCGTGCTGTCAAGGGACCTGCACAGAAAATCTGTGAGACCACCGATCAATCCCCTGCCGTGCCTTTCAAGATTGATGAAGCAGGGTATCGGAAAGGGAAGGACCAGGGAGGACCACGACCAGGTCTCCAACCAGCTCTACGCCGCCTATGCCGAGGGGGTGAACCTCCGTGACCTGGTAGCTGTTGTGGGTGAAGAGGCGCTGACCGAGAGAGACCGCTCCTACCTTAGATTCTCCGATGTTTTCGAAAAGGACTACATAACACAGGGATCGGAGGAGGACAGGACCATCGGGGACACCCTCTCGCTGGGATGGAAGCTCCTGATGACGGTCCCAAAGGACGAATTGAAGAGGATCGACGAGCAGTACATAATCAAGTACTATCCCAGACGAACGGTTTTGGTCCCAAGTTAAGTAGAAGTTAGACGATTACCATGGGATGGGTAAAGGATCTTCCGATGGATGGCAGGGCTTAAGGATAATCGAGGAGGGATCCATCGGACCCGGGATCGATATGGAGTCGATAACCGGCTCCATGATAAAAGGCAGCGCACTTGAAGTTCTATCAAAGATCAAAACCTCCTCTATTGACATGGTATTCCTGGACCCTCCATATTTCCTTCAGCTCCCGAGAAAGGACCTCATAAGATGGAATCAGAACAATGTTGTGGTGGCGGTCAGGGACAGCTGGGACAGCTTCACATCCTTCGAGGAGTATGATGAATTCATCCAAAGAACTCTCAAGGAAGTGAAGAGGATACTCAAACCCTCCGGAACCCTCTGGGTCATATCCACGTACCACTCCCTCTTCCGGATCGGCAAGGCCATGCAGGACCTGGGCTTCTGGATACTGAACGATATTCACTGGGTGAAAACAAATCCAATGCCCAACTGGCTCGGGGTAAGGTTCACAAACGCAACGGAAACCCTCCTCTGGGCATTAAGGGACAAGGACGGAAAGGGCTATACCTTCAATAGGGATGCCGCAAAGGAGCTGGGTGTGGGAAAGGTTGGAGCGAACATCTGGGTGCTCCCAATCTGCACGGGTAATGAGCGGTTGAAGGGGAGCGATGGCAAGAGACTCCATTCAACCCAGAAACCCATCGAACTCCTCCGGAGGGTGATCCTTACTTCTACCAGCGAGGGTGATATCGTTCTCGATCCGTTCGCAGGGACGGGAACCACGGGATATGCTGCAGCTGCCCTCGGGAGGAGGTTCGTTATGGTGGAACTGGATGGCAACTATGTTAAAGGTGCAATGGAGCGATTCTCAAAACCTCCGATAGTCAGGACATATCAAAATGAGGATCTCATCCGGATAGAAGACCCCAATGATATCGATCGGTAAACAACCGCCCCTTTCTTTTATCTTGGAGGGGGAAGCGGGGGCTGGACCGGCGGCCTGCGGGGCGGAAGCTGGCCTGGCATAACTCCCGGCGACATCTGGCCGGAAGCTGTCATGTTCTGCTGGTATGCGCCCGGAAATGTACCTCGATAATCACTCTGTCCGATTTCAGCAACTTCCTCCTGCTTTCTCCTGCGTAATATAAAAAAACCTCCGATGAAGACTATGACGGCAATAATCAAACCCCCCGAACCGACCAAGAGGAGCAGAACAGCAGTTGAAAGCCCATTTTCTTGCTTTTCACCATCGTCAACCTCCAGCTGCTTAATGACCAGTTTCATCTCCCTGAATCCGGAGCTTGAATCGTCATCCACGACTTCCAGTGTGACGGTGTATTCTCCGGGGCTGGAGAATGCATGCTCCACCATCATGCCTTCGTCCGTGGAGCCGTCGCCGAAATCCCAGTAGAATTTGAGGTAGGGTCGATCCGAAGGATTATCGGTGGAATTGGAGGCGTCGAAGGACACTTTCTCTCCTTGGTACGCTTCATCAGACGATGCATAGAAATGAGCAGTGGGGACCGGATTGTTCACGGTGATCGAGGAGGTTACGGTGGTCGTATCATCTCCATCCGACAGGAGCAGCGACACATCGTACCTTCCTTTCCTTCTGTAGGTGTGGTTGAATCTCATACCGCTAACCTTCTGGGAGCCGTCACCGGGATCCCAAAGAGCTGTTATGTTAGGAGTGTCGAAACGTGAATCCTTGATCGATGAGGCTGAGAGCATCACTGTCTCATCCTCATCCACGGACCTCGCGCTCATCGATATCTCGCCACGGGGTGCGACGTTTGCAATGTAGATCGTGATGGAGTTAGAATCCCTTGCCCCGTCGTCATCTTCCACTGTGACCGTGATATCGTAGTACCCGCTCTTCGGATAGCTCAGCTGCAACCCGCTCACGGTCTTATATGTCCTTCCGTCGCCGGTATCGACGTAGAATGATAGACTCTCTTCATCCGAAGGATTGTCCTTTGCAGAGAATTCGAGGTTGAACTCCTCATCCTCCACGAGATCGAGGACCTGGGAGATCTCCCCCATTTCCGGAAGTGGATTCTCGACCTTGACCGTGATGGTACTGTTAGACTCGGCATTGTCGTCATCCCTTACGCTGCATCTTACCAGGTAGCTGCCGTTTCTCTTGTATACATGGGTCTGATCGAGGGTTTCCTGCCACTGGGTGTAATGGTTATCCCCGAAATCCCATCTGAACTCCAGCGTCCCCATGTCCGATCTGGTATCCTGTGCCGTGAAGATATCATCCAGTTCCAGCAACTGGTCCTCCTGCATTATGATGCCGGGAGCCTTGGGATCGGTTAGAACAAGGGACGGAACCTTGTTTATGACGGTTACGTTCCCGGTTATGGTGCCGGTCCCTCCTAGCTCGTCCCTGACCAATGCAGTGATCGGATAGATCCCGTTGTCCGGGTAGGAATGGACGATTTCTCCCACCGAGGTCCATGCACCGACAGGAGAGCCGTCGCCGAAATCCCATTTTATCTGCATATCCGAGATGTCCGAAGGAGTATCGAATACGTGGGGGGTGAACCATACGTTCTGGTCCTCATAGAAGATGGTGTCATTCCCGTCCGTGGGCCCTACCCATCCCCAGGGTTCCACGTTGGAAACTTCGATAAAGGCACTCTTCGACATCTCATCCGTGCCATCATCAGCCACTATCTTGATCTGGTACTTCCCCGGGGCTGTATACACATGGGATGCCGATAGCGGACCCGTCCCTGTGGACAGGGAGGTGTCTCCCCAATCCACTTCCCAGCTGATGTTTGCCAGGTCCGATGGAGAGTCCGTTATGATATTCTCCAGGAACAATGGAGAGTCCATTCTTGCTATCCTGTCATTGAGGTTTATAACAGGCTTGGAATTGATCACATTGACGCCTATGGGATAGAGATCCCTGGCCAGGTTGTTTCCGTCCACAACCCTGGCTCGGACATGGAAGAAACCGTCATGATGGACCGGGATATTGATGCGATCTGTCGCGCCCGTATCGACATCGAACCAGTTATCCGCCTCGAGATCCCAAAGATAATTGGATATGTACGAATCCTGCGAAGAAGCTGTCACCGACAGGCTGAAAGTAGTGTCCTCAAGTATTGTCGAAGGGAGCGAGTAGGAACCAACCATCGGTCCTACGCCATTCCGCCGGTGAATGGTAGTGAATTCGTCCGCATTGGCGGTATCATACTGGATCAGCCCGTCGGGCCAGATGATCTCAACACCCAGCGGACCGCTGTAGGAGCCCAGACCGAAATGAAGGACGTTCGACTCCTGGTGAGCATGTCCCGTTCCGGCTCTGACCTCCCTTACAAGCTGGATGTCATCTCCGCCGCTCCGGTATCTCAAAGTGACCCTGGCTCCCACGGCATCCAGGTTCTTTCCTGTCCCGTTGAGCCTGACCTCGAGGAAATGGTTCCCGCCGGTTCCCTGGTTCTGATACAACCTTACCCTGTAATCCTGCCACTGCGAGCCGTCCCACCTATCGGCTCCCCCTGTAACAAGGTCCAGGTCGCCGTCGTTGTCGTAATCCACCCACAGGTTCGCATAGGTATTGGCGCCCTCTATTCCGAGAGAACTCGTGACATCGGTGAAGGTCGTCCCGTCCGGAATGGAAGGATCCGCCACCCTACCGTTATTCCTGTAGAGATGAGGCGTCGTGTAGCGAAGGTCTCCGTAGACCTGAGGAATGTAGATGTCCTCCCATCCGTCGTTGTCGTAATCGCCGATCGTCACTCCGGAGAATGTCTGGTCTCCCTGGTATATACCCTGACCACCTATGGGCCATTTAGGAATGCCCGAACTGTTCCGATAGTCCGTAAAAGTATAGTAGGGGGCGCCGTCGTTGATATAAAGGTTCCCGTCATCGCAGATGTATCCCCTGATGTCGTAATATGATGACCCTATGTAACCCACATATTTATGCACGAAATCCGACGTCCACAGGTCCAGGTTTCCATCCCTGTTGAAATCCGCCCACGAGGAGCCTATGGTATGGCCCCACATTGGGCCCCACAATGACTGCCCGTAGATGCTGCCGGCGGTGGCATCGTAGTACCATGTCGGATCGTAGGTCCCCGAACAGTTGCGCTGCTGCCCAACCTCGTCCATCGTTCCGTCCCGCCGGTTCTCGAAGAGATGGTTCTCCCTTATCCTGTAATGGGAGACATACGCATCCGGCCAACGGTCGTTGTTGTAATCTCCCCATGTGGCCCCCCTGGAGTAAAAATCCTCTCCGGTGTCTATCCCCACGGATGATGTGATATCGGTCAGGGATGCACCATTATCATTCCGGAGGAAGAAATCTGAGTAGTAGATGGGATTGCCGTCGTTCCAGTCCTCACCGTTTCCCACGTAGATGTCCAGATCGCCGTCCTCGTCGAAGTCGGCCCAGGCATTGCCCGTATTGGGTCCCAGATTCTGCCAATTGCCGAAGATCGATCTTGAGACGTCGGTCAGATTGTAGAGCGGGGCTCCCCGATTCTCCCAGAACCTGTCGGCAGTATCCTTCCTGCATCCCTGATAGAGGTCGAGGTCCCCGTCTCCGTCCCAGTCCGCCCATACGCCGTTGCTGGACCCCGAAACCGAGGAATCGAAGATATCCGACCTGTAGTTGAAGCTCCAGTCCGGCGGTCCGCTGTTCTCGAACAGTCTGTACCCGTTGAAGAGCAGGTCAGTATAGCCGTCGTTGTTCCAGTCCCCTGCGGATATGAAGGTCGGGGCGGAAAGCTGATCGAACTTATCCTCGGCAACGTCGACGAATGTTGTGTCCCTGGAAGGTTCACTCTCCGCTGATTCATTATCCTGGACGAAAAAAAAACCTGCGACCATCATGATCCCGGCAAGTACAAGAGGAACAGTCTTCATAAGACCACGGGGACACATTGCAATGGCAGGGATATATATGATACGGTCCAGGGATGCACCGGCGTTTGAAAGAATGCTCAGGCGGTAATGTCCCCGCTCTCTCCGCAGTGGGGACACGTGACAGTGAAAGGACGGTTGTTCCTTATCACGGATCCCTTCACCTGCTCCTTGAAGCTCTCCCCGCAGTAGGGGCATTCAAGGACCACCTTGAGCATCTGCTCACCGGTCCCCGGTATCGGCGGTGCTTTTTTAACTCGTGAGGTGCTCTTTTCTTCAGCAGCGGACTTGGAAGAGGTCTCATCCTCCCTGGAAGGCTCGTTCGGTCCACTGCCGGAAACCTGGACCAGGTCGTGGACCTTGGGTCTTGCTCCCTCAGATGGAAATCCCCCATGGCGGCCGTCGGTGGGGACCGAGTGGACCCTTCCCTCCTCATCCACCATCACCCCGATCTTCCTGAGCCTCGTCTCCAGTTTTCGCTTCCTTCCCCTACCAACGAACAGTATGATGAGGATCAATATAAGGACGAATAGAACAACCGGAGCTATGAACAGAAGGAATGATGTCAAACCTTGATTCGATGTAACACCGTTTCCGTCATCCACGAAGTCCAGGGTTACGGAGTCGGATCCGGTACTTCCGCTGGTGTCCCGTACGGTCAGCCGGATCTCAAGACCTTTTCCCTTGTCGCCGCTCCTCCAGGTCACCTCAGGACCCCTGTGAGTGCTGCCGTCGGGCATGGTCCATATGTAGCTTATCGGATCTCCGTCGGGATCGTAGGAGCCGGAGCCGTCGAAGGTGACATCCTCCATTACTGTCCTTGTATAGTAGCCTCCCACAACCGTGATCTTGGCCACGGGAGGGCTGTTGAGGTCCCTCTTGGTGGGTTGGAAGGACAGGGTCAGAACCTCCATATCCTCATTACCGACAATATCCTGGGCAGCCGCTCCCACCCAGAAAACTGAATTGGGATCGAGATCGGTAAGGATGATGCTGCTTGTATCGATAGATCCCAGTGTTTCATAGGGGGTCAGGCCTTCCGTGTCAGAGAAGCTGAACTCCTCCAGGTAGATGTTGTAAACAGCGAAATCCTGTGCAAGAGAGGGATACCAGCTGATGGACACAGCACCCTCGTCAATTACTTCGACGTCGAGTCCCTCTATCCTTGCCGGAGGCTGCGTGTCGTAGGGATCGTATCCCCTGCCGGAAACCGAAATATCGTCCAAAAACCATCCGGCACCTCTTCCGGACTCCGAGGATGCCAATGTGAACCTTAACCTGGTTCTCGAGCCGATGAACGAGGAGAGATCGAACTCGGCATGCGTCCATCTCGAGGTCCCAACGAATGCATCCTGGCCGTTAAAACCTCCTGTTATATTGTCTCCAAGTTTTCCATAGATCGTATCGAGGGAATGTGCGACTTCCCACCCGGTTTCCTCTGAAAAGGCCTGCACGACCCCGCCTGAGGAGCCTACGGATCCTTGAAAATCATAACTATGATAGAGATGGAGAGAAGCATCGGTGTAGTAAGTGAGGTCTATCCAGTCGGATTCAAGTGATACAAGGGTGGATCCGTTGAAGCCGGGTCCTCCCTCCGGACTTCCATCCAGGGCACCGGCAAAGTACACCCTGTTCCTGGATATCGTTGTGGTATTATCCCATTCATCCGGCCCCATCACCCACCAGGTAGATCCTTCGGGCTCACCATCTACGGTCCAGTGATCGATACCCCCTTCGCAATCCTCATAAAAAAGAACCTCCACCGCTCTGATATTGTATGATAGACCATCTATGTAGGTCCCGTTGATGGTCAGATTGATCCACCCTCTGTAGTTGCCTGTTTCAGATGGATACCAGGTCACCACACTGCGATCCAAATGCTTCGGGATCACATTTTCTCCCACGGAGAACTCGAATTCCCCGCCGGATGTCTCTATGAATACTGATACCTCGGCAAATGACGTATCCGCGGCATCCGGATTCGAAACCTCGATAACGACAGAGGTCGGTTCTCCCACATACACAACGGGAGGGATATGGCAGCCGTCCGAGAGCCGGAGGTCATCACCAGCCCTGGTTTGGCGGGAATGAAATGAATGAACACCGCTGGCGAAGGAAAATAGGAGGAGGGCCACTGCTGGTAAAAGTATCAGCAGTACGAATGCCATATTCGACATATCCTTCCGCCTGCTCATCGGTCATGATTGCGAAAGTATCCATTTAAACCTTTAGGAGGAGGTGTCGAAGAACCGCTGGATAGCATCTTCCAATGCCCTCGCACCCAATGTTGCCGGGCCGTTAATAAAAACATCCGTAAGGGTGCCAGTGAATTCGCTTGGTTGGGAATTTATCTCCACGAGCAGGCCGCCGTTTGCCTTTGCAATAATCGGAATCGAAGCTGCAGGATGGACGATGCCAGAGGTCCCGATCACCAGTATGTTGGGCCCCTTTGATGCGGTCTCAACCGCCCTGCCGAGGGCGTCCTCGGGCAGCATCTCCCCGAAGAATACGATATCCGGTCTCTTTATGGAGCTGCAGCGGCATTTGATTGAGAATCCTGACCAGGTGGAAGGATCCAGTACTTCCTTCCTTCCGCAATCCATGCAGTATATTCTCCTCGCATTGCCGTGAAGCTCGATCAGGTCCCTGGTACCCGCCATGGCATGCAGGCCGTCCACATTCTGCGTTACAACCGGCCCTATCCAGCCTTTACCCTCCATTCTCGCAAGAGCTCTGTGAGCCTCATTGGGCATTGATCTCATGGAACCCTCGATTATCTCCCTCAGCATCTCCCATGACCTCTCCGGATGGACCCTGAAAGTGTCGATATGCCCGTATTCATAAGGATCGTAACGGTCCCAGAGTCCCCCCTCCCCGCGAAACGGGGGGATGTTGGACTCAACAGAGACGCCCGCACCCGTCAGGACCAGGATGGGCAGATCGTCCGAGAGAAGTTCTGCTGCCCGGTCGGCGGCTGTTTGGATGCTTTCTTCATAATGCATGGGCATCAGCACTCATAGGGTTCATCCCAGGTCAGCTTTGGAACATTCATCATCTGCCCCTTCTTGATGAAAGAGGAGGTTTAAAGAGATACCTATTAGCATCCTGCTTCCGAGGCAATCACTTTATATGCATTGGTCATCGATACGCTGACAAGGGGGCTGCATCTTGAACCGCGAGGATTACATCTATTACCAGTTCATGAAAAAGGTGACTGAGGATGAGTTCATCTCCTTGGACGAGAGCGGACTCATTCTCATACTGGAGGACCGTTTGGGACTTTCGGATGACAGGATGGACGAGATCATGGGATGGATTGAGGAGGAAAAAGAGCCTCCCGTCGGCAAGGAAAAGTTGGATAGATTGAAGAACGATACATCCAACCATGATTACGAACTCAGGATATACGAATTGATCCTGGCGGAGGCTCTGAGGGATGTCAAGATCGAAAGGGACGAGAAGGACCTCCTGATGATGCTCACTAAGATAATGAACGTAACCGAGGAGGAGCGTCAAGATATATACTCAAGGATTAAGGAATCCAAATGAGCGGAGCCGAGGAGACCAGGGAGCATCTCAGGAGCATCTATTCAGAATTGAAGTCTCCCATCGAGGAGAGGCTGGGAGAGTTCGAGAGGATATGGAAGAGCAGGGACGGAATTCCCGCCCTGAAGGAGCTCCTATTCTGCATATTGACCCCCCAATCAAAGGCGGAGCTCTGCTGGGGAGCCGTGGAGGATATGGCCTGCACGGATGTACTTCTCAGAGGAGATTACAACCAGGTGCTGGAAGCGGTGGGCAGGGTTCGGTTCAAGTACAAGAAGGCCGGCTACCTAATCGAGGCAAGGGACAGGTTCTACACGGACGGCAGATCAACGCTGATAGAATGGATCGATGGCCTGGGAGATCCCCTGACAGCCAGGGAATGGTTCGTCAAGAACATAAGAGGCCTGGGATACAAGGAGGCAAGCCACTTTCTGAGGAATATCGGGCTGGGAAATGAAATCGCCATCCTGGACCGCCATATTCTGAGAAACCTTGTGAAATGCGGAGTGATAGAAAGCATCCCATCCTCAATTTCGGGTAATAGGTATCTGGAGACAGAGGCAAGGATGAGGAGATTCTCGGAAAAGATTGATATCCCGCTCTCCCATCTTGACCTCGTATTTTGGTATATGGCCAACGGGAACATCTTCAAATGAGGTACGGAAATGACCCTTGAGGAGAAGGACATCCCCCGCATCCTTGAAAATGCCAAGGCAATCATCGAGGATGGGGAAGGGCATAAGTTGGAACGGATCTGCACCATGCTGAGGAAGGAGATCGACCATTACGACTGGGTCGGGTTCTACATAGTGGAAAGCGGTAGGGAAAGGGAGCTGATCCTCGGCCCCTACTCCGGAGAGCCCACCGAGCATACCAGAATTTCCTTCGGGCAAGGTATCTGCGGTCAGGCTGCCGATACCGGGAGGCTCTTTCTGATCCAAGATGTTTCCAGGGAAACCAATTACCTCTCCTGCTCCCCGGAAGTGAGGTCGGAGATCGTTCTTCCGATATTCAGGAGCGGAGAGCTGGCAGGCGAGCTTGACATAGATTCGCATCAGCTCGAACCCTTCACTGAGACCGATGAAAAGCTGCTGGGCGAGATATGCGTCATGGCGGCTCCCCTGCTATGATCCGCCATTCACTGCAGAGAGGGACTTCACCTTTGTGGACCAAAAGGTCCCGATCGTATTCGAAGAGAAGAGGATATACCTCCAATCCCGCCTCGAGTCCGTCACGGAACGCCGCTGCAAAACCGGGATCCCTTTCCTCAAACGGAGCGAAGCATCCGGGCGGAGGTCCGAGGACAAGTATCATTACCGCAGCCCTATATCCTTCTTCAAGGAGGCCCTTGAGCTCTTGTATGTGACGTTTTCCCCTTTCCGTGGGCGCATCCGGGAAGAGGGCACGGCCATCAATTGTAAGGGAGCAACCCTTGACCTCCATGAAGATGGCATCCCCCCTGTCATCGACGATCCTAAAATCCAGCCTGCTCCTTCCAACGGCGACCTCGGCCTTCAAACTTTGAATGGCTCCAAAAGGGGAGGTCTCGGGATCGTTTAGAACGGCTTCCGCGATCCTTCTGTGGTAAGAGGAATTGATGAGCACCCATCTGTCCCCGACTCCACCGGCGACAACGTCGAAGGCGGTCTTCCTTCCTTCCCTTCCAGCCCTCTTAAGCAGGAGCCTTGACCTTGGCCTAAGTATCTCTCCGAGCCTTCCAGGATCATGGAGATGGGCTTTCTCCATCTTTCCATCCTCAAGCTCGGCCACTACGACGAACCTGTTCGGCCTATCGATGAAACGGGCGGAGATATCCGACGGTAAGGGTATGCAGAGCTCTTCCATGTGTCCGAACAATGGCCTCAAAATCATTATATATATCGCCAACTTTGGGAATTTTAGGTGGGTAATTGGTCGGTGAGACCCTCTTCAAGGTCACTTACGGGATGTACATAGTCAGCTCCCGCGAAGGAAGCCGATTGAACGGTCTGATAATCAACACCGCCAACCAGGTTACCTCATCCCCGCCGCAGGTTTCCATCAACATCTCCAAGGCGAACCTTACCCACGACATGATAATCAAGAGCAGGGTATTCTCCATATCCATTTTGAGGAAGGACACACCGATGAGGTTCATAGGAAAATGGGGTTTCAAATCCGGAAGGGACATAGACAAGTTCGAGGGGACCAAATACAAGTTCGGCCCTTCCGGAGCTCCCATAGTACTGGAAAATACCATCGGCTACATGGACCTCGAACTTGTGGACCATCTCGATGTCTCCACCCATACGATCTTCGTCGGGGAGGTCATAGAATCCGAGATCATAGAGGATTCCGAACCCCTGACCTATAATTACTACAGGGATGTGAAAGGCGGCAGGTCCTCGAAGAACGCACCGACCTACGAAGGCTGGGGGAGCCTCAGCAAGGACATGTCCAGATTTATCTGCGGAAAATGCGGGTATGTCTACGATCCCATGGCCGGTGACAGGGATGGAAAGATACCCCCGGACACATCCTACGAAGAGCTCCCTTCGAATTGGGTATGCCCTCTTTGCGGGGCACCGAAGAGCGATTTCACCCGGGCTAACTGATTATGGGCAAATTTGATATAACACCAGATTTAACCTGGGTTCGAGGGATTTAGATGTTAAAGGACAATATGTTGAAAGCCCTGAACGACCAGGTGAGAGAAGAGACCTATTCGGCCTATCTTTATCAGGCCATGTCAGCCTTCTGTGACTTCAAAGGCTACAGGGGTTTTGCCCACTGGTTCGATATCCAGGCCCAGGAGGAGCAGATACATGCCAGAAAGATATACGATTTCATCCTCGAGAGGGGAGGCCAGGTAAGACTGGACACGATCAAGGCGCCCCCATTCGAATTTGGCACACCGCTGGATATGTTCAAGGCTGCCCTGGAGCATGAAGAATACATCACCGACCGGATCAACGGCCTGGTGGAGCTCTCCCACGATATCAGGGACCACGCCAGCTTCAATTTCCTCCAGTGGTTTATCGCTGAGCAGGTGGAAGAGGAAGCCACGGCCAGCGAGCTTGTGGACAAGCTGACTCTGATAGGGGACCATACCGGCGCCCTGTTCCAGTTGGACAGGGAGCTTGCCGGAAGACCGGCACCTTCGGCTGCTGAGTGATACAAATAACCATGCGGGGGAAGATATATGATCAAGATCGGAGAGCAGATTCCGGACCTTGAAGCCGAGGTCTACCAGAACTACGAGATCAAGAAAGTCAAGCTTTCCCAGTACAGGGGAAAATGGCTGGTCCTGGCCTTCTATCCGGCCGATTTCACCTTTGTATGCCCGACGGAGCTCGAGGACCTCGCCAACAATTACACGCATTTCAAGAACGAGAATGCGGAGATCATTTCGATCTCCACGGATACGGCATATGTGCACCTTGCATGGCATAACGATTCTCCCGCCATCGGAAAGGTCAACTATCCCATGATGGCGGATCCCACGGGTAGGATATGCAGGACCTTCGGAACTTATATCGAGGATGAGGGCCTATCCCAGAGAGCGACCTTGATCATCGATCCCGACGGGATCCTGAAGGCCATGGACATCCACGACAACTCCATAGGAAGGACAGCCAAGGAGATCCTAAGGAAGCTCCAGGCTGCCTCTTATGTCCGGGAGAATCCCGGAATGGTATGCCCTGCCAACTGGCAGAAGGGGGATGAAGCCATGGACAAATCCCTGGATAAGGTCGGAAAGATCTGAAGGTGTATCCGATGGACCTTGAACAGTTCGGTCTCGAGGAGCTGCTCCTTGCGGCCATTAAAAGCGAGATGGAGAGCAAAGCTGTATATGAACACCTGGCAAGGCAGGTGCCCAATGCTTATCTTTCGGACAAGCTGAGGTTCATTGCCCGGGAAGAGCAGAAGCACAGGGAATTTCTGGAGGGGGTCTTCAAGATGCAAATACAGAAACCCCTCGGAGAGCTGCCGTTGAGCTCACCCGTCCCGCTCCCCGAGGTGACCGTTTCCCAACCTTATGTGCCGGCATCGGAGGTCATATTCCAGGCAATGAAGGCAGAGGAGGCCGCATCCGATTTCTACAGATCGCTGGCGGAAAGGTTCCAAGGAGACAGCGAGACCAGGGAGACCCTGATATACCTTTCACAGATGGAGATGGGCCACTACAAGCTGCTAGAGGTAGAGAAGGCACACCTTGACAGCTCTGAGGATTACGAGGTAGAATGGGAGATGATGCACGCCGGTCCTTGAGCCGGTCGCATCTCCCTTTGCTCTTCCCGAAAATCAGATTCTTCCATTTTCAAATCCTTTATTTACGATGGCCACTTTAACCCGAATGAGGTACAGCAATGCCGTCATTAAAGGGAACTAAAACGGAGAAGAACCTTCTTGCAGCCTTTGCAGGGGAATCACAGGCGAGGAACAGATATACATTCTTTGCGAAACAGGCAAAGAAGGAGGGTTTCGAGGCTATATCTGCCATCTTTCTCGAAACCGCGGAGAACGAGAAGGAACATGCCAAGCTCTTCTTCAAACATCTGGAGGGGGGTATGGTCGAGATCACTGCAATGTATCCAGCCGGAGTGATAGGCAACACCATAGAGAACCTGAGGGCCGCCGCAAATGGCGAGAACGAGGAATGGACCGTCCTGTATCCTGGATTTGCAAAGATCGCCGATGAGGAGGGTTTCCCGGAGGTCGCAAAGACCTTCAGGATGGTGGCAAAGGTCGAGGTGGAGCACGAGAAGAGGTATAACTCTCTCATCCATGATCTTGAGGAGGGATCTTTCTTCAATAGGGAAGAGAAGATCAAATGGAAATGCCGGAACTGCGGCTACATCCACGAGGGGGCGACAGCACCGGAGATCTGTCCGGCATGCAATCATCCCCAGGCTTACTTCGAACCCCTCTGCAAGAACTACTGAACACAAGAGAGAAATGGGTGGGCAGGGAGATCTGGGGGGGGACATATCTTGGAGAGATAGAGGTGTTGTGGGGAGAAAACGATTCTTTTTCCCTGCCCAATGTATATAATATTCCTCGGGTAAGTATTTAAAACGATTCCGCACATTCTCATTTTTCCGCCAAAACGGAGGTATGCATAGTTACAGATCGCCTTTCGCGATGAACATCTCGAATTCCTTTTGAAAAAGTTTACTCTCCCGCTCCTCAAGGACATCCAGGTCAAGTGAGAATATCACAACGCAATGGGGATGGCTCATTATCCGGTCGTTCAGGACCTGGAGAAGATTGATCACCCTGATGAACTCTATATTGGTCAGTATATACTCGAAACCCAATACCAGCACGGCGGTCTCCGAGTTCTCCGACATGGCAGACTGGACCATAATCAGGAGCTTCTGGATGTTGACCGGTGATATGCATGGATAATCTGAATTGGGTATCGATGTGAACCAGGCAACTGGTAAATCACCCAATCCCGGATTCATCCTCAGGCTGGAGGGGTGCTTCCGTGTGAAAGCCAATCCCGAATAACCGGAATCAAGGAGCTCCCTGAAAAGCTGTATTGCCTTTACTCCCCCTTCCTCATTTATCAGATACATGCCGCTCCTCTTGATGGCGGGCTCTCCCGAGAATTTCACTCCACCGGATCCGTTTTCCTTCACCTTCCGGGGTATGGAAGCTTCTATGTTGGAAAGAAGCTCCCCGATATTGAAGGGCTTTCTCATGCCCACGATCCCCATCTTGAGCGCTTCCCAGACCGCATTGTCATCCGCGCTGACGAGGATTATCTTTGTTTCCTTGTCCATCTCCCGCATGAGGGCAGCAGCCTCCAATCCCCCCATACCCGGCATTCTGTGATCAAGGATCACGAGATCCGGTTTCTTTTCTAGCTTTCTGAACATCTCCACCGCTTCTATTCCACTCGATGCCACACCAATCAGGTTGTATCCCCTGACAGAAAGGATATCCATGTAGAGCTGTTGGATCATCTCCTCATCCTCCACAATGAATACATCCATATTTATCCGACCTCAATGTTTTACGCTGTACGAGTAATTATATCATTATAAAATCTTTCAC
This sequence comes from Thermoplasmatota archaeon, assembly GCA_048569615.1. Classification (GTDB taxonomy): domain Archaea; phylum Thermoplasmatota; class Penumbrarchaeia; order Penumbrarchaeales; family Penumbrarchaeaceae; genus JAYEPK01. The sequence goes on from JBLIRK010000002.1 coordinate 65,761, forward strand.
ATGATTATAAATTCCATCGAAACTGGAAAGCACCGGCAGAATCATGACTGCCGATATTTCACAACGGCCATGGAAAAGGATTTATTCCATGAAACTTGCAGACCGTTGGAGCGTTATCCGGTGAGCGAAGGCCCTGTTGCATCAGGAGACATGGCCATGTATTTTGCCAGTCTCAGGGAAGAGGCGAACAGGGCCGCTGAGATCGCCGGAAAGGCAAGATCAAAGGGTATGGATCCGATATCCAAGGTCGAGATCCCCTTTGCGGATGATCTTGCGGGAAGGGTGGAAAACCTAGTGGGTCCGCCCGGAATAGCCCTCAGAATAAGGGAGCTCTCCCCGACAATGAGCAGGGAGCGCCTCTTATTGAAAATCGCAGAAGAGGTCTCCGAGAATATGGTCAGGAAGGGAGAGGATAGGCAGAAAGCATTGGACCAGGCGACGAGGACCGGGCTTGCCATATTGACGGAAGGCGTCCTTGTGGCTCCCCTGGAGGGCATAGCCGAGGTCAAGATAGGATACAATGATGACGGCTCCAGCTATGCAGATCTTTATTTCGCCGGACCAATAAGGGCTGCAGGCGGCACCGCCCAGGCCGTATCCGTGCTTATTGCGGACCAGGTAAGGAAGAAGCTGGGTATAGGTGAGTTCAGGGTCACGGAAAAGGAGGTGACGAGATACATCGAGGAGTTCCAGCTCTACAGGAACCTCCAGTACCGTCCGGCCAATGAGGAGATCGAAAAGGTCGTCAGGAACTGCCCGGTATGCATCAACGGCGAGGGGACGGAGAAGGTGGAGGTGTCGGGGAACCGAGACCTCCCGAGGGTGCCTACAAATCAGGTCCGTTCCGGTATCTGCCTAGTCATAGCTGAAGGGGTCCTTTTAAAGGCAAACAAGATCCTCAAGATAACCAGGTCCCTTGAGATCGGAGGCTGGGAGTTCCTGGAGCAAATGAAATCCAAGAAGTCCGACGGGGATGAAAAAAAGGAAGAGGAAGCTCAGGCAGCATGCAGGGAGGATGAGCTCCTTCAGAAATTGATCACCATGAAGGACATGGAGGAGGATATGACGGACCTGGTCGATGAGGTGGATGAAGAGGGGAACTACCTCGAATTCACATTCGAGCAGGAAGATGCCGATGACGAGATCGTTCAGTTGAACGATCAGGGGCTCTCTCCGAAGATCGAGGCCACGATGAAGTATATCAAGGACCTCATCGCGGGAAGACCGGTCTTCTCACACCCGTCAAGACCCGGAGGCTTCCGATTGAGGTACGGAAGAGGAAGGACCTGCGGTCTGGCTTCACTGGGTATCAATCCCTATACGCTTTTCTTGACGGGGGAATTCATGGCCGTGGGCACCCAGATAAAGATAGAGAGACCGGGAAAGGCAGGGGCTGTAACCCCTGTAGATACGATTGACGGCCCGATAGTCCTTCTGAACAACGGCGACCTGGTAAAGGTGAACTCCAAGGAATCCATGGACAGGGTGAAGGGACGGATCCGGTCCATCACCGATCTGGGGGAGATCCTCATACCCTTCGGTGAATTCGCCGAGAACAACCATTCATTAGTACAGGGCTCCTATAACGAGGACTGGTGGAAATGGGAAGTCCAGACCGCACTTTACATGAAGGACCAGAGAATGAATGAGCACCCCTTTGAGGAGTCCTTCAGTCTCGAAAGCAAGATCAAGGATATACAGAAGGAAGCGATGAGGCCATACGCGGCCCTGGAATGCGCCGAAGAGAAGATCTCCCGGGAAGAACTGGACAGGAAGAAGAAGGAATGCGAAGAGGATGCGGAAAGGAAGGTGAGGTCATACCTGATGGAGGCTGCAGAACGGGCTGATGAGAACGAGAAGAAGATAGCATCGTATGATATTTCCGAGCTGGTTCCCGCCACGGGAAAGGAAGCATTCGGGACAAGCTTGGAACTGGGAGTGCCCCTCCATCCTGATTGGACCCTGTTCTGGCATGACATTGACATTGGCGAGCTGAACAGACTGAGAACATATGTTCTTGAAAACGGCTTCCACCACGAGGAGAAAGGTCTCCGGATACCAAAGGACGAGCAGATCAAGAACCTGCTCATAAAGCTCGGATGCACCCATAATGAGGACAGTGAAGATTATGTCATAGATCATCATGGATATACACTGCTGAGATGTCTGGGAATCAGGGAAGATATGAGATCCGTGAAACTGCCCAAGGGATTCTCCAGGGCAAGCAACGTCATGATGGCCGTGAACCTCCTTTCCGGGATCAAGGTCATGGAGAGGTCCCCGACCAGGATAGGAGCGAGGATGGGGAGGCCGGAAAAAGCGGATACAAGGCAGATGAAACCTCCCGTCCACGGACTGTATCCCGTCGGCATGCAGGGAGGAACGCAGCGTCTGGTGAAGAAGACATTCGGAGTTCCGGTAGAGACAAACACCATACCTCATCTTTGTCCCAAATGCAGATTGATAACCCCATTCGTGACCTGCCCCGATTGCTCCGTCCCGACAATGGTCCAATCCACAAGGGACGGACCTGAGGAGAAGATGGTACTCAACACCAGGGACGACGGAGAAAGGGCTTCGAGGATCCTCGGATCTACCTCCATCGACTCTTTACCGGAAATGAAGGGGGTCAAGGGCCTCATTTCCAGGGAAAAGATACCCGAAAGATTGGAGAAGGGAATGCTGAGGGCCAAGCACGGTGTTTACGTTTTCAGGGACGGAACCGTCAGATACGACATGACCGACATCACCCTGACCCATTTCCGACCCAGGGAAATATCGGCACCTGTGGAAAGACTTCGCGAGATAGGTTATACGGTCGACATCCACGGAAAGGAGCTTGAAGGGGAAGATCAGGTATTGGAGCTGAAGGTTCAGGACATAATCGTCAGCGATGGAGGCGGAGATTACCTTGTGAAGGTTGCCAACTTCATAGACGATGAATTGGAGCTGCTTTACGGTGAAGAAAGATACTACAACGCCAAGAACAAGGAGGATTTGATAGGGACACTTGCCATGGGCCTTGCACCCCATACTTCAGCGGGAGTTCTCTGCAGGATCATCGGATTCACCGGGGCGCTGGGTTGCCTCGGGCATCCTTTCTATCATGCCGCCAAGAGGAGGAACTGCGATGGTGATGAGGATGCCGTAATGCTCCTGATGGATGGACTTCTGAACTTCTCCAGAAAGTTCCTGCCCGAGAAAAGAGGGGGGCAGATGGATGCTCCTCTTGTTCTTTCCATGAGATTGGACCCGGCAGAAGTGGACAAGGAAGCCCATAACGTAGATGTGAAGCACCGTTATCCACTTGACCTTTACCTAGCCACAACCAGAGGAGAGAAGATTAACGAATACTGGATGAACAGAATGGATACCATCAAGACCAGGCTTGGTACTCAGAGGCAGTTCGAAGAGTTCGGCTTTTCCATGGACACAGGGGACATCAACTTTTCTCCGAGGATCTCCGCTTACAAGACGATTGGCGTCACCGAGGAGAAGATCAACAGTCAGCTGGACCTCGCAAAGAGGATCCGTGCCGTGGACGAGGATGATGTAGCTGAGAGGGTTCTAACAACACATCTGCTTCCGGACCTGATCGGAAACCTTCGCTCATTCTCGCAGCAATCCTTCAGGTGCACCAAATGCGGGGCCAAGTACAGAAGGATAACCCTGACTGGAAAATGTACAAACTGGATATCGACACCGCAGCCCCACAGATGCAATAATAAACTCATCCTCACAGTAGCGGAGGGTTCGGTAAAGAAATACCTCGCCATCGCCCAGCGGATATCAAAGGAATACAAGGTATCCAACTACCTTAGGCAGAGGATAGATATCATCTCGGCTTCCATAGAGTCCATGTTCCCTTCCAGATTCAAGGAAACAACGCTTGACACATTCATGTGAATCTCAAGACGAGATCAAAGCATCTCGCCTTGTCTTTTAGAAAAAAAAGAAGAAGGACACAAAATAATAAAGAAAAACAAGATAAGAGTTGAAGAATAAAAAAATTGAATGATAAAAAAAGCCCCGGGAGCTTTGTCCCGGGGCAAGTTGTTTTTCCTGCCTCAGATGTTGATGAGCTCGCCGCAGAGGGGGCACTCGGCCTGGGATGCTCCATCGGGTATCATCACTTCCGAACCGCAGAGCGGGCAGCTCTGGACGTTCCCTCCGACCGGTGGCGCCCCCGGCTCTCCAAGTCCCTCCTCTTCGGATGGCGGCTGGGGTCCCGAAAGGTCCTCGGGGGAGGGCGGTGCTGCGGGCTCCGGGACCTCCATATCCTCAAGCTCGGGCTTGGATTCCTCCTCTTCGGGAGCTTCCTCTCCTTCCTCGGATGGTGGGAGAAGGTCCTCGCTCGGAGGCTCCTGGAGAACGAAACCCGATGCTTCGTTTATTACGGCGGGGAGGGCCCATTGGATCGCCTCTATTGCCGGCAGGTCGTTGGTAGGCACGCCGGTCAGGACCTCGAACCTCTTCAGGTTCCTCCTCGTCCTTCTCAGCTCGTGCCTTGCGGTCATCCTCTCCTTGTCGGCCCTCTGCTTCATGTAAAAGACCACTCCAAAGACGATCAGGGCGATCACTATGATCACCACCAATGCCAGCAGGAGCCATCCGGGCAGGTTGTCCTCGAACTTCTTCTCTTTGACATTCTTGTTCCTCGGGAGCGGGTCCAATCTGTCGTTTATTCCATCCCCGTCCGTATCGGGATTCTTGGGATCCGTCTCGTTTCCGTCAATGAGACCGTTCATATTGATATCCTCCTGGATGTCAAGAAGTCCATCGTTATCGTCGTCGTCATCGATAATATCGGGTATCCCGTCCCTGTCCGTGTCAAGGGCGTTGATATCGGGAACTACGGTAACCGATACGGAAATGGAAACATTGGCGATGCCGTCGTCCACATGAAGGGTGATCACGTGGTTGTTCTGGGACAGCTTCTTGGTCAGAACGGGCTGCGTTCCCAGGTAGCCGTCCTTGTCCGAGTACCAGAGGAACTTGAGGTCATCCCCATCCGCATCCAGGGACTTGGACCCGTCAAGCACTATGGGCTGGCTCTCGAGATACTTGGTCAGCTCCACCGGGCTTGTGATGATCGGGACGGGGTCGTGGTTGACCTTCTCGGGTGTGACCTCTATCGGCAGGTCCTCGGAATAGGTATATCCGTTACCGGCGAGGTCCAGTGCCCTCCATCTGATATAGTTGATGGTATCCCTCTCGAAGAAGAGCGGAGGGGTGCTCACCTCTATCTCCGAATAGGAGCCGGAAATATCAAGGCTCTCCCAGGGACCGTAGTTGGAAACCCCGTTGTAGGAAATGGAATACTGTACGGTCCTGCCATCGATCCCTGATCCCTTTCCGTCGGTGAGGGTTATTCCGCAGCTCACGTAGCTGCTGTCCACGGGCTCGGAAGGCGTCGCCTGCTTGTAGGTCAGCGGAACCGTATCGACCTTTACCTGGAATGGGTCAGATTCGATATAGCCGTTCCCGGCAACGTCCATAGCTCTCCATTTCACGAAGTTGTCCTCACCCTCACGGAAGTTCAGGAATATCTTTACCCTGATCTGCTCTCCGTTCCTCCTTATGTTCGTGGGCTCCCAGGAAGAGAACGACAAACCGCCGTCGTATGATACGGAATATTCAACCGAGCTACCTCGGACACCTGAACCGTCCATATCCCTGATCAGGATCTCGTAATTCACGGTGTTGTCGTTCACCCACGCACCCGGACCGGGATTGGGGGTTCCGAAGGTGGGCATTTCAACATCGTAATAAACGGATGCAGAGGTGGCCTCTCCGTAATTGTGGGCGGAGTCAACGGACCAGATGTATATCGTGTTCCAGCCTTCCTCCAACCCATCGAACTCTATGTTCGTGTTGGGTGTGAACCACCCGTCATCCGTACCGCCCGCGTCGTAGGTATTGTACATGTAACCGATAACCTCGGATGATTCATCACTTGCGGGGGACCACCCGATGTAAACATGGGGATCATTGTCGTATCCCATAAGGGTGTCTATATCCGAATCCGCCCTGATCTCGATGTCCTCGGGAGGCTTGGGCGGATCCGTGTCGACAAGGTAGAAGAAGCTAACGATACCCGAAACATCATCAGCTTCCCCGACGAGATCTATGATCGTCAGGTTGAACTCTTCCCTCCCGGGCAGCTCCTGCGTCCTGAAGGTGAAGAGGATGTCCATCCCGGATGATGACGAGTTCAGGAAGACATTCCCGTAATTGTCCATCATCCTGACGGAGAAATATTCGTTCGGAGGTGAAGCATCCGTTCCCTCGTAGACAACCCTCATTCCGGTTACCTCCATTCTCTCTCCGGGCAGGACATAGGAACCCTTGCTGAGCATTCCGTTGACGCTTCCTATAACCTGGAGATTCCCTGACAGCTGGACATCGGTTTCCACCCGGAATATCGAGGGATAGGAAAGTGTGATCGCCAGGTCCCTTCCACCAAGGACCTGTACTATCATGTCCATGGGCTCTCCTGTGGGGAGATTGGGGTTAAAGCTCATATTGAAGTAGATGTCCATTCCGTCCCCGGACAAGGCGAATATCGAAGAGTCTATCGAGACAAAATCCTGGGGATCGAACTTCTCCGTCATTCTCATCAGCCCCCTGTCCCAGCTGAAGACCACGGTCTGGCCCTCCACCAGTGATCCGTGAAGCTGGAAGGTGACATCGAACAGGTTGATGTCGTTGATGTCCCAGGTATTTTTCACATGGCCGAAGAAATGGTAGACCTTTCCTGCGCCCACTACCTCGCCCTCGGGTCCGTCCGGGTCCTGGACATCGAACGAGTCCATCAACAGTTCCGAGGGAGTCTGATAAATGATATAGGTGGCGCCGGCATCGGCGGGCCTGCCGTCAAGCTCACCGTTCCTGTCGGATACGGCGATCTCCCTCAATCCGTCGCCGTCGAAGTCCAGCACTATGATATTCTCGAAATCATATTCTCCGAAGTATGAGTTCTGGTCCGCTCCGATCACCTTTGTATTGGGTCTAAGGAACTTCATGTTGTAGACGGGATTGACCAGATTGTCCGTCTCATTGGCGTAGAGAAGGAAGTAACTCCCGTAGTTGGATGCCTCCCTGTAGGATTGAATTATGATATCGTCCCTTCCGTCGTCGTTGAAATCGCCTAGGCACTGCATTCCAAGTCCCCATCCGGAACTTGGACCCCTTATGTAGAAATCACAGTTCAGCAGCGAGATGTCGCCGGTCTTGAAAAGCGCATCTCCGTAATATATCCAAATGCCTCCCGTCCTGTCGTTGAATCCGTTTGGTGAGCTTACGAAGAGGTCGTCTATCCCGTCTCCGTTGAAATCGCCGTGATCCACATAGGACAGTGTGAAACCTGCGTATGATGTTATCCTTACATGGGAATAGGTCTCAAGGTCCACATCCTTAGGAAGGTTCCTGCCGCCGAAAACAACCTCCACTTCTCCCGAATTCATTCCGTTGGAGTTGATATCCCATGAACCTAGTATATAATCGGGGTAATCATCACCGTTTATATCCCCCAGATCCAGATCGCTGGAGGCAAGGCCCCAATACCCGTAACCGTTCTCGTAATAATCATCTTTGGGGATTATCTTGTGGTCGTACTGTCCCATTGAAACATTGTATGTGCTCTGGAGGGCTACGCCTCCGTTCCATGTATAGACCGTTCCCCTGACGAAATTCCAGCCTTCCTGTATCTGCGAAATGACGATATCGTCGTATCCGTCATTGTTCACATCACCTATCTCAGAGTCCACTCCGAGGTGCAGGCCCGGCTGGCTACCTATGAACTTGACATCCGCGTTATGCACGGACATCACCCTGTGCCATCCGCTTGCTCCAAGGAAAAGATAAGCGGTCGGATACTCATCACTGTTCGCCGCGTAGAAATTGTTCCAGTCGCCAAATCCCGTTACAAGCAGGTCCGTCAACCCGTCACCATCAACATCGCCTACCTCCATATCGGTTCCGATAAGGTGGCCGTTGAGATAGCCGTCTATCCGGATATCGGCATCCGTCGGATCAAGCACTCTATTCCGGGTCCCTCCGAAATATACGAAGACCGCACCCCTCGTGGAATTGTACTCGATCGATGATATGATTATATCCTCGACTCCGTCCTCATTGAGGTCCCCCTTCTTCAGTTGGTAACCCATCCTCTCGTAGGAATTCATACCCGAAATATGCTGTTCCATAAGCTGCTCCTGTAGATTCACAGTTCCGTAGAACTGGTCACCCTCGGCCGTTGCACCGAATCCGATGTCCGAACCGTCTCCCTGCTGGCCCCCCGCACCGATATCCAGCACCGGGATCGCCATCATCATTGCAACGGCTATGGATAGAAACAGCATCTTGCCTGCTTTGCTCTTTAGGTCTCTTGAAACCATGTTCTCACCTCGATTTTGGAAACTGAAAGGACCGTACCCCAACGATCCTGTGCAGCCAGTGTAGGTTCTCAGAATTGGAATTTATAATTAGGTATTGGATTGGTTTTTCCAACTTATATATAATTTTGGGTATCGGGGGAATTGTCGAAGCAGGTCCAGCAGCTCATGTTATCCTTCCGTCCTTCAACCTCACAGTGCGCTTTGACCTCTTTGCGATCTCCGGATCGTGGGTAACGATGATCAGCGTTTTTCCCATCTCCCTGTTGAGGTTCCTGAGGAGATCCATAATGTTCTTCGTATTCTCGGAATCAAGCTCTCCCGTCGGTTCGTCCGCCAGTATGCAGGAAGGATCGTTCGCAAGTGCCCTGGCCACGGAAATCCTTTGCTGCTCTCCTCCGGAGAGCTGGGAGGGCAGATGCCTGGCCCTTTCCCTCATACCCACCCTGTCAAGCAGCTCCAACGCCCTGTCCCTGCCATTCGTTCCGTATTTCCTTGACTCCTTGATGGGGAGGTACACATTCTCGAATGAGGTAAGTGTCGGAAGAAGATAGAACTGCTGAAAGACGAAACCGAAGTTCAGAAGCCTGATCCTTGACAGCTGACCTTCACCCATGGATGTGATATCCCTGCCGTCGATCAATACCCTTCCCTTGCTCGGCCTGTCAAGCGCTCCGATCATGTTCATAAGTGTTGTCTTGCCGGATCCGGACGGTCCTGTTATGGACATATACTCGCCCTGTTTGACGGATATGGATACACCTCTCAGGGCATAAACGGTAGATTCGCCCATCTTGTATGATTTATGGACTTCCTCAAGGACCACATCCAAGTCCGGACACCTCTGATACCAGGCGGTAAAGAGGAAACTCAATGATATTATTATCTGTTGTAGTGGGATGCCATCCCTTTGACAGGTACGATGGTGGTTGCCCTGAATGCTGGTATCAATGAGAATAAACCGACAAGCAGTAAAAGATAGGCGAGGGCAGAAAAGAGTATCCAGGGCTCGAATCTGGCAAAATCAAGGTCGACCCCGTAGAGATCCTGGAGATATGAATCTAGAAGCTTGGACCCGAGATAACCGGGAACTGTGCCCAGGACGGCCCCCGCGATCGAGAGGAACATGGAATCCCGCACTATCTGCGAGAAAATGGTCTTCCTGGAGATCCCGATGGATCTCATTATCGCTATATCAGACCTCCTTTCCTCCACCTCGATGATCATTATCGATGAAAGGAAAAGTACTCCGATGGAGATCGTCGAAGCAGCTACGGAAATGGAAAAGACCTCCAGAACGAGCACTTCCTCATCTATCCTGTAGAGCCTGGATTCCTTGTTGGTCACATCAAGGCCCGGGAACATGTTCTGAAGGTGCAGCGAGACCTCTTCCTGGTCCTTCCTCGAGCTTCTCTCACCGACGAGGTCTATGTAGATGGCGGTGGAGAGATCCGCCCTCGGCCCCTGCGGAGTCTCCTTCCAGCTGTTGTCGGTGACGAATTGAAGCTCCCCAAGATGGACGACCGCAATACCGCCGAGAAGGCCGGATGTCAGCCCCCCTCCAACTATCGAGGTCCTGACGGTCCCTACGATCAGGAAGGATGCCTCTATGGAGCCGTCATCCCCCACGAAGAACGCGGGATCGCCCACATCGAGGGAATATTCCTCCATCGTGGTCTCGTCCAGGATCAGCTCCCCTGTCCAGTTCGAAGTATAGTTGGATTCATGGAAAGGGTCCCTTTCCTCGTTGAACCAGTTGTTGAAGACGAGGAGGTCCGATCTTATGAAAAGCTCCTTGTTTCCCGTCATGAAATCATCTGCCATGTCGGGGATAATTCCCACCATACCCATTGTTCGGGATTCGGCCGCATCAAGGTCTTCCATGCCTGGAGGCGGATGGGACCATGGAGGATTTGATGCTTGGTCATTATCGAACGTGAGCCTTCCCAGAAGTGTAAGGACGGGCATGACGGCTGAAAAATTCTCATCCTTGGCAAGGTCTTCAGCGAGCTGGTGGGAGGATTCTATCGAAGGCGAGAGACCCTGTGAGGAGATGACGATATCCCTGGGACCTTCCCTCAGCCTCTCCTCAGCTGTTCGGTGAAGACCCAGGGAAACCGAGGACAATGCCAGCAGCATGGAGAAGGAGACCGATATGGCCACAACGGTGAGCAGGTTCCTCCCCCATCTTCTGGACAGCCTCTTGAAAAGCATCATATCTCCCCCCTTATCGCTTCTATGGGGGGTCTTCTCGCACTTATCAATGCGGGCACCAGCGATGAGAATATCGAAAGGAAGAATGCTGAAAGCAGCGTCAGGATCATTATTCCGAAACCTACCTGAAATGGCTTGAAACCGGTGGGCAGAGCACCGAGCATGGATTCCAGACCGGTGTTGAGCAGCATATTGATCGCCAATCCCAACAACATACCGATCAAGGCCCCCGAAATGTAGAGCAATATTGATTCCCGCATGATAAGCATGAATATCTTGTAAGGTCCGAATCCTATAGCCCTAAGAACCGAAAGATCGACCGCCCTCTCCTTGGCGGATATCATGAAAACCGTGGAAGTGAAAATGAGACAGACCGCAAACGTCACGGTGATGACAAGGGCGGAGAACCCGTCCAGTACCTCGACAAACTTGTAGATCTCCGAGAGAAAGTCCTCGGAGAGGTAGAGGTCCACGGTTGAGTTGTACCTGAACCCATCTCCCTCCGACCAGGTGATGAGATCCCCGATGGAGCTTGTATCCTCATATGATAGCAATATCTCTGTGAGGGTATCCTTGTGAAGCAATCCCTTCATGAGCTGAAGCTCTCCAAGATGGAGCATCACAACCTCCGCCTTCCTGGAGAGGCTGTCTTGAAAAACACCCGTGATCTCGAACTTAATTCCGGGATCGATTCCCATGCGGGAGGACAGGTATATATCATCCCCAGGGCCGAGATCGTTGTTCCTTTTGAATTCCTCCGAGACCATGAGCTCGAGGGTCATCAGGTCCTGCCTCTCCTCGTTAGTTGCAATGTAGTGGTCCCTCACAGGGTCTGATGATGTACCAAACCATTCTCCTTCGATTAGACGAAATTGATTGAACGAGCTCTCCCTTTCAGGAACTATTCCGTAGGATAGCGTTTCACCAAGATTAGCCGATCCCTCCCCGAAGAAAAGAGTATCCTTCAATCTGGGAGAGGAAGCGGAGGGTTTGATGGAAAAACCTTCGAGCTGTCTGATAACATCCCACCCCGGATTGAAGCTTTGAAGATCGACAAGCAAAGGATTCAAGCCTTCGGGAACCACGTAGACATCAGCCCCCACGGCTTCAACGGCCTCCCTTGAGCTCTCCTTAATGCCGTTGGTAAGGGACGATATGGTGAAGAACAATGCCATTGAGGAAGCGATTGCGATGACAATCACCATGGATCTCAGTGGTCGATGTCTCGGGTCCGTTATGAGGAGCACGTGCCGATTAAGACGCCTGTGGATTTAAAACTTTACAGTGGGTAAAATAATGAAAGGATTAAATAAAAAAAAGAAGCCGGATACTCAATAGATACCCAGCTTCGACTGCTTTTCCCTCTTCCTTCTCATCTCCTCTTCCTCTGCACTTTCCTTCCTGTTGCGATATTCCATCCAAAGGATCAGAGCGATCCAAGTCGGGATGAAAACTATGGCAACTATGTAGACAAGAAGGTACAGAGAATTGGCCATGATGGAGTCCGCCAGCTGGCTAACGAGCAGGTCAAGCCACCATTTCGTGAAGAAGTAGAGGATAAGGATGAACAGCACTAACAACCCAATGATCGTCATCAGGATGGAACCCATGATGTAATAATTGTTGATCACGGGGGTAAGGCTGAACTCTCCGGTGGACCTCTCTTTGGCGTACTTGATAATATCGTTGAACCTGTGGGCGCCGTTGAAAAGCTCCAGCATGAATATGAAGGCGAGCGAGAACGCGAACAGGAATACCCAATCCCAGAAATTGAGATCCTCCAGGGACAGGAGAGCCCTGTTGTTGAAGCCTATATGGGTAACTCCGATCAGTAGAGAAAGAGCTCCCCAGGTGTAGAAGAAGGCCACCATGTCAACGCTCATCCAGTTCAAAATCTTGAGGGATGTCAGGAAATTAGCTCCAAGGAGACCGGCTGTTATCAACAATGCGATGAGAACATACGCAACTGTGAACCAAAGGCTGCTCGCTCCTAGATAAACCGACCATCCTTCCCACAAGATGAAACCCGCCAGAAAGATGACGAATAGCCATAGAGCGATCCCGGTTATCGGTATCCTTGTAGTACGTATCGGGTTCCACCTGCTCACGAATTGAGACGCTACCAGGAGGAAACCTCCCAATAGATACAGGATGAAACCCAGTGGAAGGATGCCAAAAGGTCCCTCCTTGAAAAGTCCAGAGAAACCGACGGTAAGCCCCATGAGGAGTATGGACAGCAGCCACAGCACGGTTGCTCCAACCCACATGAGGACCGTCTCCCCGGCCTGGAGGCCTATCTCGAAGGGGACAAGATTTTCCATTTCCTCAGAATATTCCGCCATTCTCATCACCTCAATAGTTCCTTGCCTCCAGCAGCACCTGGGTCAGCGGTGTTGCAGGCTTCCAATCGATGACCTTCACACCGTAGCCTCTGAGCTCCTGCATCAGTATCTCCCTGTCCAGTCTGAGTATATCATAGGCGATAGGATTGATCTTCTCGCCTTTCTTCTGCTTGGCCATGATCTCAAACTCAATGGAGTTGGGGGATATGATGGTGACATCGAACTCGAGCATTCTCATCATGCTCACGGCCTTCCTGATGGAGTCGTCCTCCTCCAGGTTGGTTATCGCAATGACCGGTGAGTGCCTGGGCATGTAGGGGATGGCTACCTCCACTATACCCGAGAGCGGGATATCGCCCTTTGGCTCCGCGCCGGCAAGTGCGGTGAGCAGTTCGAAGAGCTGCTTCTGTCCGGTTCCCTTCTTTATCGTAAGCACCTTGTCGGAATAGACCACCATCTGGACCGAGTCCCTCCTCTTGAGGAAGAAGTTCGCCAGGGTGGCGGCCGCACGTGCTCCATACAGGTTCGCGTTATCGGAATCCATTCCGTACCTTGAAGCGGTCCTGGAATCGAAAACGATGGTGATATCCGAAACCGAGAGCCTTTCATGCTCATTCACAAGGAGTTTCCCTGTTGAAGCATAGGCCTTCCAGTTGATATCCCTGAATGGATCCCCCGGCATGTAATCTCTGATGGCGAAGAACTCAGTTCCCGGTCCCGGCATCTTGACCTTCATCTCGCCGGGATACATCTTGGGCTGTTTCGATTTGATATAAAGCTCCTTGATGTCCCTGACCTGCGGGAATACCGTAAGGTCAGACTCGAATGCCACGGTCTTCTCCTTGTAGAACATGTTGTAGGGATCGTGGGTCCTGAGGGTGATCGGGCCTATCTTATACACTCCTTTAAGGGGACACTTCACAGTGTACTTCAGCCTGGTGGCGCCCTTCGGATTGAGGTTAAGATAGGTGTAATTGGTTCCCTCCTTCAACTGAATGACCCTGGGGAGTTTATCCCTTACCTCCAGGAAACCGGTCTTGCCGCCCTGGTTGAGGATCCTGAGCTCGACCTTCACGGTCCCGTCCTCGAAGATCTTCTCCTGGGACATCTCCCTGTCAGCCGTCAACCTGGTGGACGTATTTGCGAATAGACTGACCGTGGTATAGACCAGGCCAGCCAGGGCGATCATCACAAGAAGTAGGTTCTTGGTGGTCATCCCAAGAACGATGAGGATCACCGACATGCTTACGAAGGCAGCTGCTTTTTTCGTCCACATTTTTACACCACTTCTCCAAATGGTGTCCGGGCGGTGATGAGACCACCCGGACGCCCTTTTTCAAGATCAGACAGCAGGTACTGGTACCTCGGCCAAGATCTTATTGATTATATCCTGGGGCAACACACCACGGATCCTGGGCTCCGGCTTCAATATGATCCTGTGAGCCAAGGACGGCATCGCTACAGCCTTCACATCATCGGGTGTGATGTAGTCCCTGCCCTGCAGCACTGCCCTGGCCCTTGCAAGTTTGAAGAGAGCGAGGGAACCTCTCGGAGAGGAGCCTACCACAACCCTGGGATCTTCCCTGGTCCTGTAGACTATCTCGACGATATAGGTAAGGAGAGCAGGGTCCATGTGGACCTTCTCAACCACCTGCTGCATGGCTATGATCTTCTCGGGAGAGGTAATGACGTTGATATCTACCTGGTCCTTTCCTCTCCTCATCCTCCTAATGAGGATCTCCCTTTCATCCTCCCTAGACGGATAACCCATGGACATCTTCTGCATGAACCTGTCCACCTGTGCTTCGGGCAGGGGATATGTTCCTTCCTGCTCGATGGGGTTCTGGGTTGCCATCACGAGGAACGGCTTCGGGAGTCTGTGGGTCACACCCTCAATGGACACCTGCCTCTCCTGCATGGCCTCCAGCATGGCGGCCTGGGTCTTGGGAGGTGCCCTGTTTATCTCATCAGCCAAGATGATATTGGCAAATATCGGTCCCGGTCTGAATTTGAACTCATTGTCCTTCTCATCGAAGATATATGTTCCCGTGATATCGGTCGGAAGCAGGTCAGGCGTGAACTGAATACGCCTGTACTTGCATCCCAGGGCCGAAGCGAAGGTCATGACCATGAGGGACTTCGCTGTTCCCGGGAAATCCTCGAAAAGGATGTGTCCGTCTGCCAGGATCGAAAGGAGAACGTGCTCCAGCACATTCCTCTTACCGATAATGGCTTTCTCTACTTCAGCAATCAGGGCTGTGGAAGTTGCCGACACACCCTTGATTGCCCTTTGGACCTCAGGGGAGGTCGTTGTCTTCTTCGCAGGCCCGGCTGCCTGTGGCGGTGCTGCCGGAGCAGCTCCCGGTTTTGGGGGTAGCTGCTGCGGTGCAGGTGCAGCAGGCGGCCTTGCCTGTGGCGCTGGTTGGGTTCCATCCGGTGTCATTTCTCATCACCTATTTTATCTACTAGATATTTTGGATCTTCTTTATCTTCTCCATTATCCTTTGCAGCTCCTGGGAGGTATAGGTCCTCTCCTGGTTCTGCATCATCTCTATCAGTTCTGGATCCCTGATAGAGCTTATGATAGTGGATTCGCTCAACGAAGCAAATTCCTCCGGACTCAAACCTCTCGTTAGACGTATCTTCTCCCTTACCGCAAGTCTAAGTTTGGTGGTCTGAAGCCTGTTGTCCGTTGGAATGGCCCTCCTCGGGACAAGGAAACTTATGTCGAACTGGTGGGCCCAGTTCTCCTTGTCCTTCACAAGAAGTGCAGCGAAAATCATTAGGAAGCCCACCGAAAAGACGATGGGGTAAGCATAGTAGGGACTGGAGGTAAGGAATCCCGTAACCTCCATTGTCTTGTAGATCGGTTTGAGGAGATGGTTGTCGTTGGAATGCCTGCTCTCATCGATGAGTATCAGGTTTGTATCTCCCTCCTTGGCGGGACAAATATGATGGATTAGATCGATGAGGAAGTTCTTGTTGTCGTAATCGAGCTTCGGCTCACCAACCATATCATCATCGAACCAGGGGAATTTCTCCACCTCTGTTTCCGTCCAGTAATCTGCGGAATTGTCTGCGAGAAGGTTCTTGTCCTCCAGGTCCTCATCGGAGATATCACCGGTCTCCCTGAGTATCTCTCTGTCTTCATCCACTAATCCATCACCATCATCATCCTCCCCGTTGCCCTCGGGATCGAAGGGGAGGTTAACATCAAATCTGATGTGGTTTAGGGAATAAAGGTCGTTCATGAATATTGAAGGATCGGATATAAAAACAATTGAGCCGAGTTCGGTGATCCTTTTTTTTGCCTCCGGGTTCCGGTCGCCAACCTTATATTCCCTGGGAGATCCGTCTGCATCCTGGAGGGTCTCCATTGAGACGCCCTCCACTATGTCCACTGCCCCGGTTCCATCATCAGCAACAGGAACTTCTATGCATACCTGGATCTCATTTCCCACGGAGGAAACCTCATCGGCGTTCTTCCCCTTCAGGTCGCCGCTTGGTATGGACAATATGCCATTCCCGTCCATATCGATGAAGGATTTGGAGCTTCCAGCGGCCCATACCCAGGGATTGACGGAGGAAGAGAGTCCCGTAGGTCTGTAGGTGATCAACTCGTAGGTCTGAAGGTCCTCGTCGATCCTGTCGTCGTTGTCGTCGTCCATCCCGTTGATCCATTCGATATCAACGTTCTTGTGACCCCTGATGGTCTCTATCGGCTTCCAGAGAATATTGGCATCTCCCCTGCCCAGGTTGAACATCATATCATCATCCTGGGGATCCTCGTCTATGCCCTCGTTCTCCTCGTCCACAATGCCATCACGATCGTCATCCCAAAGATTGCTGTCAAGGTCCGAATTGTCCCTGTCGTCATCATAATTCCTGGAGGAGCCGGTATTATCGTCCTCGTCTATCTTACCGTCGCCGTCCTGATCGTCATCCCAGATCCCATCTCCAAACGGATCCCCCCGCTCCCATTTCTTGATACCGTCCCTGTCGTAGATATCGGATCCCATATGGGCGGTGACAACGGTATAATTTGCGTTGCGGTCAAAGCTCTCATCGTAGAATTGGCCCCCGAAGAATGTCACACCGTAATCATTGGCGAGCTGATTGGCGTTGCCGAAGTCATCGGCGATAATGGCATGTCCTCCCCTGGCAAGGAAGCTGTTAAGAGCCCTCCTTTCTTCCTGGGTGTAGGATTTCTCGACACCGACAGCAACATAGATCGTCTTTTCGGGCTCGACAAGGTCTCCCAGGAGCAGGGTCGGTGTTGAAACGATCGACCTTACCTTGTAATCATATGTACTATCCCCGTTGGGGGAGAATAGCGACCCGGCCACATGGCTGTTGTATCTCTGTATGTCATCTATGAAATCGCTGATGTCAGTATAGCTGTTGTCATAGGCAGAGAACATAGGATCATCCTCGACCGCCCCGGTCACATCCAGCATCAGCGAGACGAAGGGGACAATTATGAATATTACCCCGACTACGACAGCTATGGCAATGGCAATCGCTTCGTTCCATTTCATTAAACTTCGGCCTCCTTGCTTTCTCCGGTGTACTTGACCTGGGTCTCGATGATGTCCTCGTCGGCGAGCTCCATCTGCCTAAGCGCCGCTTCCTCATCCAGGATAATATTGTCAAGGGATGATTCCACATTCCTGAGACAGTTTATTGCTCTGTCCTTGTGGCCTGAACCGATAACGTGCTTCGAATATCTCGCTTCCTCGAGAATATCCAGGAACTGATCAAGGCTTCTTTCATCGATGGGCAGTGCTGCCCTTACCGCATCCTCGAACTCCCTGAACGTATCGGCATCCCTCCTCATGAAGCCGTATCTCCTCAGGTGCGCACCCATCTTCTGGTAGGCCTTGAAGATGACAGCTGAGTAGGGATTGCCCGTTTCCAGCTGATCGGCAGCCTTCTTGATGATCTTCTTCAGCGCTTTGAGCCTTCTCCTTCTTTCAATATACTTGTAGAAGAAGAACAGGACGACGCAGGTGATAAGGAACAGAACGAACAGTATCAGGAAGAACACGGCCCATGGGAATTCTTCCGGCTCTACAGGTTTAGCCCTGTTGTAGGTGCAGAAGTAGGTCTTGACCGATTCCGTATAACCCTGCTTTCCTAGGAACTTGATCTGCATTGTCAGGTTCGCGTTCTTCTGGTCAGCCGGTATAGAGAAGGTATTTCCTGTTGCGGTGTCCTTGAATTTAGTTGTGAAGTTGAAATGGACCCTGCCCCTGATGTCCGTAAGTGCCCTTGTGGTATTGGTATACGGGCCCATGGTAATGTTCAGATAAATAACACCGTACGTTACCGGGTCCCCGCTCGTGACTTCCGTCGAGCCCTCGAGGATCTGCCAGGTGAAGACCCAGTCCTCCGGTTGGTCCTCAAAAAGATCGATCCTCCTGTCTCCGTCGATGTCCGTCGGCTTGAAGAATATCTCCTTGACCCTTGTCGAGGACCATACCTCTGCCTCCGTAATATTGGATGACGGCTGATAAAGGGGTACTCCCTCGGTGCTGATCTCCGGCTCGAATTCAACGATGACCTCCACCTTGCCAACAGTTAGCTTGGAAGGTACATTGGTGGTTTTAATCTCGAAGAATCCGTTGAACTCCGGCAGGTTCGGATCGGATTTTGTCCTTCCAACACCCATCTTGAAGACCTCTTCTCCCTGCTTCAGGTATGCATTGATGGTCTGACCCGAAACTCCCTTCGTGTTATCTGGCATACCGCGATAGGATTCCAGGAGTTTGCCCGTTATCCTCGCTTCGCCGTTTCTCACCAGGTAATCAGGAATGGTCTCGAGCTTGATGTGCGTCTCCGAGGTGATGACCATCTTGTCTGGCTGCGATATCTGCGGCATGAAGGCATCATTTGGCAGATACCGGATGCTTCCAAGTCCGTAGGGGAATTCCTGCGAACCCACGAATCTGGCGACAACCCAGACAGATCCCACACTCATTCTCTCCTCCACAACGTATTCGGTGAAGGTGAACTTGCCCAGGGAATTGGTGGTGGCCGTCCCAATTCTCGTACCGAGTCCACCGGAGGAATAGAGCGAATTATAATTCCCGTCCCAAAAGTCCAGCCTGTAGAGTATGACAGTCCTGTTGCCGATGCCGACCCAGTTGTCATCCAGGAGTGAACCGGAAAGCATGACGTTCTTTCCCTTGACCGCAGTTGTGGCATTCACCGTCAGAGTGGTAAAGGATACAACAGAGAAGGGCTGGCCGTCATTGTCATAGTATGTGGAGCTGTCGTAGTAATTGGTATAGTAATCCTCCGAGTAGGTTATCCTAACAGGGACCGGTCCCAGAGAATGAGTTGCTTCGATATCCACATTGTATTCGAACCTGCCGTTGGCATCCGTTACCAGGCTTATCTCCTTCTCGACCAGCGAACCCTTTCCGGCATTCCACTTGAGGGTTATCCGCTGGTTGGGAACACCTATCTCGAGGGATCCGGAAGATTGTGTCAGGTCTTTAAGGACCCCCCTGATACGTGCTTTGTTCCAGTCCCGGACCTTCCCGTCAGACCCGGTGAACGGTTTCCTTGTTATGAATGTCTGCAGAGGATTGCCCCATTGATCCTGTTCGGTCTCATCATTGATCCCGTTGTCGTTCTGGTCTATCCAGACCTTGATATCCGTACGTGCCCTTACCATGAACTTCGTTGAGTTCTCCGAATTACTATAGAATATCAAGGGATCGTGATAACGGCTCTCGTCGAAGTTCGTTTCCACGGTCACAGTAACCGATCCAAGCGGCTGGCTTCCGGCAGGCAGCTCGTATTCTATGGAGAAGTTACCCCAATCGTCAATTATGAACAATCCCGTCCAGAACTTGGCAAAGGGCTGTACCGGGTCCCCCCACATAACATTGAACCTATACTGGTTCCCGTATTCCTGGCTTCCTATCGTCAGGCGGGGGCCCTCATGTATGTACTCCCTCTCATAGTACAGCTTGTCCACGATGGAGCCGTTGATCCAGATGGTGGATCCCCTATAGACCCAGGTGACCCCCAGGTTCGGATCCACGTCGTTGAAGATGACCTTTGTCGGCCTCCTGACGTAGATCGTCGTGGTTGCGTTGCTTGGGTCGAAATAATAGTTATTGGTTATGTTGAAACCCGGGCTGAACTCCACCGCCACTGTGTGTGGTCCGGCGGAAGCAGTATCGGGCACCCTGTATGTGAATTCATACTGGGAGAAATAATTGCTTCCCGAGGGGACCGCTGTTGTTTCGGCAACAGGTTGGCCGTCCCAGAAAAGCCTCATTGTCTTGGCTCCCATGGTGGTGTACTCGTAGGAAGTGTCCTCGATGGTTCCTCTGACGGTGAAGGTATTTCCCACATCTATCAGGTCGGAACCCACGACATCTACCGTGGTCTTCGTCTTGTGCCAGATCTCTATGTAAAGCCTCTTTTCATATCCGCGCCGTGCGATGAAGGCATAGGGGTCCTCATCAATAAAGGCATCACCATCGTTGTTCAATCCGTCGAGTATCTCCTCATCAACGCCTTCGGGATTACCTATTTTGGGAATCCCGGGAGCTCCATCATCGATGACCCCATCGCCGTCGTCATCGATTCCGTTACTCTGGAGCCTTGAAGCATCACCATCGTCATCCTCACCGATCTTGGTGTTCCAGAGCTTATTATACACGTCCTGGGTAAGGTTGTAGAATACTGCACCGTTGGTGGTCCATACTCCCTTGTATGTCAGAACGAGCTCGACGCCCCGGTCGCCATTGGCGGCGATGGAAGAGATGTTCGCGTTCAGGTCTAACGGGACCCCCGTCTCGTTTGTTAGAAATTTCGACGGCATGGAGAACCTGCCAGGTGTCATGTTGAGTTCCTGATTGTCCCATTCGGTCATCAGGTCGGCTTGGAACATCCACTCCGTTCCGTCGGCCCATAGAAGATTAACGAACTCTTTCTCTATGGGCAGGTCCCCGGAGTTCCTCTCTCCATCCGAGTTGTTGTCCTCGAGGAGAAGGCCTTCCAGTTCGATTGTATCACCATAGTAAACTTTCTTGGGTACCTTTTGTATATATAGGAGGGTTGAAGTGTTCACGGCTCCTCTTGAGGGGTCCCTCTCCTCCTCTTCCAAAAAGGGCCAAGATCTTCCCTCTTCCTTTGGGCCGAAATCCGGGAGAGGCTCATCCCTGAAAATGGGGGTTTCGGTCCTAGGTTCCACGACATCGAAGGCTGCCGGATCATCGTCAAGTTCTTCCATGACCTCTTCAGCATCACCGTTAGATCGGATGATATCGGCATCTACCCCGGGAACAGCACTATTCACCTTCGGAGCATCGGAGGCTGAGCTTGCAAGACCTATGAATGATGTGGCTAACATTGCCAGCAAAACGAGCATAACCAGGCTCTTCTTCATGTTATTCCTCCACGAATCCAACACTCTCGGAAGACTGCTGGGATAGGATGGCCCCATAGGGAATGGGCGGGATTGTTGCCCCTAACACCCGCGCATTATTTTAACCTTTGTGTTTTATGCTGGCGGGTCACCATCACTGGCCCTAGTGAACAACTTCCTATGCCCAGGCTGCCTCCAATATGCTGGATGGTGTCTGTTCCGGCCCATTGATTGGGGTTTTTATAAATATATTTTACTCATGTGAATAGACAAAACCTGCTCTGCCATTCCATAGTTCATCTTATAACGAATGAAAATACGATACAATAAGTTGATGATTATCTGAAAATCGGCAGCGACCTCCTCAGGTAAAAGAGGTACCTTCCATGGAGCCAGGGGCCGGTATTCCCATCTGCTTCAATATGGTCGGCCCTATATCCGCAATGGTTCCTTGTCCTTCTCTCAATGATAGCTCCTTCCCTATCCCCTTTCCCACAATTATCAGGTATACGGGATTTGTAGTATGCGCGGTAAAGGGCAGATCCTTTTCGTAGTTCCACATGTATTCGGCATTTCCATGGTCAGCCGTTATCAGGAGCTGGTAGTTGTTCTCCAGGGCCACATTCACCACCTCTTCAAGGCAACTATCGACGGTTTCGATGGCATTCACCGCCGCTTCGAATACACCGGTATGGCCGACCATATCGGGATTGGCGAAGTTCAACACTCCGAAGTGAAAGCTCTTGGAGGAGGCTTCCTCTTTGAACCGTTCGGTTACTTCTCTAGCCGACATCTCCGGTTTCTCATCGTAGGTTCTCACGTTGGGAGATGGGACGAGAATCCTTGATTCACCTGGAAAGGGCTGCTCTCTCTTACCGCTGAAGAAGAATGTCACATGCGCATATTTTTCCGTTTCAGCTATGCGAAGCTGGTTCAGGTTGTTCTTGGATATTATCTCTCCGAGGGAATTCTGAATGTTCTGTTCGGGAAACGCGATGTGAGTGAAAATGGCGTTATCGTAATCGGTCATTGCCACGAAATAAGGTCTCACAACCTTTTTTCTAATGAAACCGTCAAAGAACGGGTAAACAAAGGACTTGGTCAACTGACGGGCTCTATCCGGTCTGAAGTTGAAGAAGACCAGTGTATCATCATCACCGATGATACCGACGGGATCGCCTTTTTCATCAGCCATTTGGACCGGCGATATGAATTCATCGGTCTGACCGGAATCGTAGGCGTTCTTAATGGCGGCTACAGGGTCCTCGAACTTCCTCACCATGGAGGAAGTATAATATTCGTAAGCTTCCTGAATGCGATCCCATCTCCTGTCCCGATCCATGGCGTAGAATCGGCCCATGATCGTGGCTATCTTTATTCTTCCTTTGCGATCGTTATCCTTTATCCACCTTTGAAGCTCCGCGATATCATTCAAACTGGAATCGGGAGGGACATCCCTTCCATCGGTGATCGCATGGATCCTTACTCTTTCTATCCCGTGATCGATCGCCATCCTTAGCAGAGCATAGAGGTGTGTAATGTGGCTATGAACCCCGCCGTAGGATGTCAAACCAAGCAGATGAAGCGTGCCCCCCCTTTTTTTTACCTCCTCATATCCCTTCCTGAGCTCCGCGTTCGATGAAAGCTCCCCCCTTTCTATAGCCTTGTTAATACGGACTATAGGTTGATACACCACCCTCCCGGCACCCAGGGTCTGGTGGCCGACCTCGCTATTACCCATTTGACCCTCAGGAAGGCCTACGAATTCTCCCGAAGCCTCTATGAGCCGGTTCGGGTATCTATCCAGAAGTGAATCGAAAAATGGGGTCTTTCCCTGTCTTACGGCATTGAATTTCACTTCATCGGAATATCCCCAACCGTCCAATACTACGAGGATCATCCTCTTCGTTCCTGGGAACTCCGACATTTTGAACACCGATCTTCTGGTCCGGGTCCAAATGGTTTTCCTTGTTTATCAATCTATAAGCTGAAAAGCAGGAGGAAAACGGGTATGGAAACGAGAACCCCAATTGCAATAGTGATGAAATTGACCATGTTGTTGGTTACCCATCCTCTTGTTTGCACTGTCGCCCCAAGAACACTGTCTAACTGGCATCCGAGCCATCCAATGACGGTGGCAAGGACTATCACAAGGATATTGGCTTCAAGACCATGGGGGCCGATGGTCGTAAGATAGTCGGTGATCAGTAGATATCCGAAAACGCCAATCAGGAGTGCTCCGAAGAAAGCTGCGATGTTTCCGATCATCGAAATCCCTCCGTCCACGCCAGGCTCCACGGTCCGACCGATGTTGGTGATCAACCTTGGCTTCTGGGCGATGATCCCTATCTCGCTTGCGAACGTATCTGACGTCGCAATGGCAATGGCAACGATGAACAGAAATCCGGGCAGACCCTCCGAAAGGTTGTCCAATGGTTCCGAGAACAGGACGATCACGAAGGGTATGGCACCGTTTGCTATCACATTCTTGATCCCCCGCTCTCCAGCCATTCCTTCCGATGTCCCTTTCTCCGATTTCTTATTGTATTTCCAAATTGTCACGAAATAGGATACAACCAGGAACAGCAGTAAAAGTATGAACCAGAAGAAATCCGAGTAGCCTATCACAAGGAAGCCTATGGCGGCCGCGAGCAGACTGGCTTTGATGTCAAGGACCCTCTTGAAGTAGGCGAAGATTCCCAGCAGCAGACAGAGTATCGCCGATATCAGGATGAAGGCCAGATTGCCGTATTCCGGAAGCAGTGATGCCATTATGGAGGACATCCGCCCCACCAAATCCTAACCCTTATTAATTGTTTTTGCAAGTTTGCGTTCCAATAAAGGATTCGAAGCCAAGTATTCATGTGAATAGGGATTAATAGCTTCCCGGGGATACACCATTGTGGAAGACGACGAGGACCCGATGGAATTCCGGAAGAAGCTCGAAAAGGCAAAAACCTTCGAATTTTCTGATTCGGCCAGCATCGAAAGGTCCGAAGAGGTGGAGTGGATAGAGCCCACTCTTGACGTTGAAACCTTCGACCTTGAAAAAGTGACCAAAACGATCAAGGTCCAGGGTTACGAGCTCAGGGAGCCGGAAGCACCAGCTCCGGATGCTGAGAAAAAAGCTCTGCAACGGTCGGATCCCACTGCGGACTTCAAGAGGAACAGGGAAGCCCTTGGTATAATATGCCCCACATGCAAGGGAACAGGTAAATGCCCTGAATGCAAAGGAAGGAAAAGGGTGAAACTGATATTCAGGTGCAAGAAGTGCATGGGAACAGGGATCTGCCCCGACTGCAGCAGTGATCTACCAGTTCCTTGCCCGCAATGCAGAGAGCCGATCTCCAAATTCTCATCAACATGCTCCAAATGCGGTCTGCTGTTGCATTGTCCGGTCTGCGGTTCTCAACTACCTGCCATGGCCACCAAGTGCATGCATTGCTCCACCGAGTTCCTATGTCACAGCTGCTCGAAATCCTATCCCAGACAACATAGCTGGAAATGCATACACTGTGGATACTGGAACGAGCAGATGGTCAGATGAAAGTTTCATATAACTGTGGGCCATGTAGGGCGCCGTGGTGTTTGAAATGGTCATGCCCCAGAACCTTCTTGAAAAGAGCCTTGATAAGCAGATGATCATCAAATTGAAGGACGGTAGGCTGATGACCGGCAAGCTGGTGGGATACGACGAGTACATGAACATGGTCCTTGAAGGCACCGAGGAGGAGAACAACGACGAGAAGAGAAGGCTTGGAACGGTAATCCTCCGGGGCAACAACGTAGTATCCATAACACCAAAGGTATAGTTTCAGAATCCCAGGGGCACCACTGTTCCAACAACAGGGACTATGTCATTTTCCATGCATTTTTCTATTATCGTGAGCATATCGGCCCTGGATTCCTCCAGATATATGCCTATCAGAGAATCGTTCGTGCCCCCCTGGATGACGCAGTGGTCAGGGAAGTGGGGTAGCACATCGCTTTCGAATCTGTTCTTCATCCCGTAAAGGGTGTTCCCGGATATGCCGCAGTTGATGAATACGGAGCCTGTAAGTTTCGCGAGGTGATAGGGAAATTGATGGGGGCTGTCAATGCTCAGGTCTATGGGGAGCCCGTTCCTTGAAGTATCCCTGATGGGAAAACCCTGAGTATGGGAGTCGCCGAGGCATACTACCGTTCCAAGCCCTTCGGCATCCTTGAAATAGCCTTCGTAGAAGGCTTTGGCGAGCATGATCTGTCCGTCGATGTTCAGGTGAGCGTTATCACCGATGGAATACTTGGGATCCAGAAGGTCCGGTATCCCCGGAGAGCCGAATATGGAATAGAGATCGATGCAAGGCACTGTTTTCTCCCTGCACATGGCCATGATGCTTGAATTCAGGGAGACTATGAATGCTGCCGTTTTCTGGCGGAATGCATCAACGTTTTGGATACGTCGCTCCCCGGTGTTTATCTCCATCGGGTAGGTATTGGTATCTTCGACTTAAACCTTCTATTATGGAAAAAGATCCAAAATCTGGATCAAATCCCTAGGACCAAGGTTCAAATCCCGCCGAGTGTCCTATTTTCAAATACAAATTAATTATTACCAATAGGACGAAGTGCCCCGGTCGGGATTTGAACCCGAGTCCGAAGCTCCGCAGGCTTCTAGGATATCCAAGCTACCCTACCGGGGCATGATTTGTAGACCGAACGGAGTGAGGTCTATAAATCCTTCGTTAAGGGTTCGCATATACGACCGAAAGGAAGGGGCGGGTCGGGGGTTACTCCTCGACGGAATTCGCAGAATGGAGGAGAAGCTGCGGATGCGGATCCTGTTTCTCTCGGGGAGAGAAACAACAGGATAATCCAAGCTACCCTACCGGGGCACGGTTTGTAGGCGGAATGAAATGGAGCCTATAAACCCTTCGTGGTTGAATGATCTTAAATTAGTTGTACTCTACATCATTCCATCAATATTGTATTTTATCATTGCATAAATATGTACAAGGGAACACGAATCTATAAATTTCAGGTATAATTGAGCGTACTGGTATCATCTATGATTTTTAATATATAAAACTTGCGCAATATACCCCATAAAAGCCAATTGGGATATCCCAAACGTATGGTATTGACTTCGAAAACCTTTTATACAAAGTCAAAACATGATTAGTGCGTGTCTCAGAAATAGGGGCACGGAGGACTAAATATGAAGGCAATGAAAAAGAACTTTATGGGCGTATCGCCCGTCATCGCTGTGATCCTCATGGTAGCGATCACCGTGGTGCTTGCGGGCGTTGTGTTCCTGTGGGCGCAGAGCTTCATCGGTGACGAGGACACCGTTGATACGATGAACATAAAGGTTAACCTTTATGCGGATCAAACCGGACCTAATACGGCTGACAAGATAGAGGTCGAGGTTGTTTCCGGACAGATCAACTGGGGCGACTACGAGATACGCATCGGTGCGACAACCCTGACCGATGTCACAACCTCGAATGCCGGCGATACCCTCACCATAGCAGCCGGACTTCCGGTCCTGACCCAGGGCGAGACCTATGCAGTGAAGATCGTCAACGTGGGCGAGAACAAGGTCGTCTGGGAGAAGGATATAATCGCCAAGTCATACGCATCCTAAATAGGTTGATATATCAAATAGGGGGAGCAATTCCCCCTTCTTTTTTTTCTTTTATCTGATTTTTCCAATTACTTTTTAGTATGAGTTGTTTCATTGATTCTCTTGAATATGATTAGAAGATCGGAAATATCAGGGGTTTCACCCGTTATCGGAGTCTTGTTGATGGTGGCCATAACCATGGTGCTTGCAGGAGTGATCACCTTATGGGTATTCTCGTTCACGGAGGATGACGACGATAAGGGAGACATCTTCATTTTCGATGTTTCATTGGACGGGGGAGCCGATACGATCGTTTTTTCTTTGATAGATGGGGTTATTCTTGATTCAAATAGGATAGGGATGAACATCGACGGTTACGATGTTCAAATTCCAACGCAGGAATTTAAGGCTGGTGAAGAGGTCACTCTCATCTCACCAATTCCACTGAATCCGGGACAGTATTACCAGGTGAAGATAGTCATCGACACCAGATTAAGCTACAACAGGGATCTCATTGCCTCGAATTGATCTCAATTCACCTGAGTATCCCTTTCCTTTGGCTCTTTCTTCTTTTGCTTCTTGTTCTTCGCATCATCCTTTTTCTTCGGATTCTTCTCCTTTTCCTTCTTCTTTCCCTTCTCCTTTCCGTTTGCCTGGTCGAATGTGGACCTCGTAACGATGATCAGGATCGAAGCGGTGAGCGTGACGAAGAAGGCAAGGATGTCGTAGATACCCCATATAAGCGCCCCTATCTGGAACCAATCCCAGTTCCCTCCCCCGATGCCGTAGATAAGGAGCCCTATTCCCGCAAGAAGTGACACAACGGTCCCGATAAGCGTCAGCGTGAGGGCTCTATGATATCTCCTCCCTCTTATGGTGTAAATGCCGCCTATGACCTGTCCACCCACGGCAAGTGCGAAAATGAATGAGAGGATCGTAAGTATGATCGCCGCCACGAGCAGAACGACGACAAGGATGATCAACAAGGCGATTATCAACGGGCCGCAGATGTTGTCGGGGGCATCCCCGGTATAAAGCCTGTAGGCAATATAACCCAGCAGGACGGTCAATCCAATCCCGGCGAGCGTGAGGGAAAGAGCCACGATGAAATTGGGGAGCCCGAATAGTATGGAAAGAGCTCCTGCGGTGATCCGTGCGGGTCTTTTCCAGTTCTCGTCCTTTCTAGGCTTCTTCTTCACCTCGGACATTCCCTTCCCCCTGTCTCTATCTCGAATAACCATAATCCAGTATTTCAAATGTTCCGATTTTCAAATGATACGCATAATATTCCGAATTTTTAAAAAAAGAAAAGGGGGGGGCTATATGAAGCCCCCGGATAATATATTTCAGATTTACTTCTTCCTTTTTGAAATGAGTACAGCAATTCCTGCTGCGGTTACGAAACCAAGCATGATGAACGCCGTACCCAGAGGGCTGTCGTCCCCATCATCATCATCCAGACCCATTGCATCCTTGATATCACCCGTTACATCCTTCGAGTCCTGGTTCCACATCGTTTCCGCCTCGTCACTGAAGGCCCTGACATAGAATACGAGCGTATTGTTCTCCGCCTCCTCCTCATCCACAAGGACCATTTCAGGATCGTACGGTCCGTCCATATATATGTAGAATTCCCATTTGGACCAGTCGTCCTCACCGCCGTTTCCCGTTCCCTTGAAGTACATCTCGAACGTATAACCCATGAAGGTCATTCTTTCATTGACCTCGGGTCCATCGGCCCAGCCGTCCTCGAGGTCCTCGGGTTCGCCATTCTCGTCATAGGCGACCATGATGTTGGAGCAGTGATGAACATCTCCTGATGTTGTTCCGGATATCTTTATCTCGATATTCATGTGCTCCTCATCGACATCATAATGGATATCCGCATCCTTGATATCGACAGTTATATTGGTATCCGTCGGGATCTCATCGGCAGGATCAGGGATCTCCTCACCATCGTCATCGTCATCTGGCCACTCGTCATCATCGGGCCATTCATCGTCATCCACAATATCATCGTCGTCGACAACATCGTTAAAATTGATACTGTCGATCGCAGTCGAATAATCGATCATATCGGTAGCGGTGCAGGTGGCTGCAATATCGTACACTGTATCGGAAGAGAAATATTTCTCGGCGAGCTCGAATACGAGAGTATCATCGCTCTCCACGGAATATTTCGAGGGGTCCATTGTTTCCATTCCGGAATCCCCCCATGATATCATGACGATATTGGTCGGGAAGGAAGCCATTATCTCGATATCCTCCTCACCGTCACCGGTGGAATCGATCAGGAAAATATAGACCATCGAAATGGTCTCAGAGCCGTTAAGGATAATGTCCCCATCGACCTTCAGATAGGCCATTGCCGGAAATGAAGAATATACCACTCTGATCTGGGTCATGTCAACATTGGCCACCTCATCACCCACAACCCCGCTGGTAATTACATCACCCGTTGCATCGGTCTTCATTACCTCTCCTTCAGCGCTCACGAAACCCATTAGTGCAGTCAGCAGCAACGCTCCCGCGATAGCCGTTATTAAGAATCTTTTCATACATATCTCTCCTGAACGGCCCCAGTAATCCCAATATGGAATATAAAAGCATTATGAAATGTTGATTTTTACTTATAAATCGATTTATTACATATCTCTCATGTTGAAAGTCATATCAAATCGAAATCCTGAACTTCACGGTCCGGATCCTTTGATTATGGCCATTAAACACGCGAGCCAATCATCGGCAGCTCTCCGGGCCCCCTGTACCGAATCCGACTTCACCCTTCCGATGACATCACCTTCCTTGAGCTCCGTGGTGACATAATCATCATCATCGACCATGAGAGCCCTCGCGACAGCCTCTGCCTGGACCGGATCGTCGAAGGATATCTTCAGTGTAACCTCAGTTGGTCCTTTGCCTTTATCCATTCATCTCCCTCTCTTGAGCTGCTCCCCCACCATTTTGTCGCAGTGCTTCACGAAATCATCGAGCCTGTCCTCGGGAAAATGGGCTCCTGCGGCCACATCATGGCCTCCCCCGCCCCCACCGCAGGCCTTCCCCGCTTCAAGCATGACGACCCCAAGATCAAGTCCTTTACCGCAAAGCTCCCTGTCGCCTCTGGAAGAGACCTTCATCTTCCCGTCTTCTCCCCTAGCCAATGCCAGCATCGGTTTGTCGTGATCGAAGATGTAATTGTGCCCCAGTCCCGCGATGGTTCCCGAAAGGGTTTCCTCCTCGGTTATGAACCATTGTATGTTTTTCATATCGTTGATGCCTTCCTCCTTGCGTTCTACGAGCAGTTTCTGTATCTTCCTCTTATATTCGAACCTGTCCTCGAGTGCCTGCTTGAAGGCATCCATGCTCCCCCAGACCACCTGAAAACCAAGAGAGGCCTTGTTGA
Source organism: Thermoplasmatota archaeon (assembly GCA_048569615.1). Lineage (GTDB taxonomy): Archaea > Thermoplasmatota > Penumbrarchaeia > Penumbrarchaeales > Penumbrarchaeaceae > JAYEPK01. Next base: position 96,110 of record JBLIRK010000002.1, read on the forward strand.
ACCTCCCGCAGCCGTCTATGGCATAGGCCACATCCTGGAGGGGGCCATACACCGGTGAATAGAAATTTTCCCTGAAAAGCTCATGTACCATGCTCTTCTTGACACCATTTCTGAGAAGCCTGATATACAAGTAGGATTGAAGCACTTTCATTCTTTCCCTGGAAATCTCGTCTATATGCGATCCCGGTTTGATGGATAAATGGTCCAGAAGCTCATCAATAGCCTCCTCATTGCTGGACAACCCATCGATGAACGGATCGTTCGATGTCACCAGTGCCTCCTTGATGGTTCTGCCTGAGAAAGGCATTCCCCTGCTTGAACTCAGATAGCCCTTTTCCTCAGCGAGCCTTCTCACACCCTCGTTGAGCTCGGAGAAGGCGGGAACATGCTGCCGGTCGGCCAGCGATCCTGCAAGTGAGAATATGGCTAGATCAACGTTTCCGGGGTCCATGGTTACGGCCAGAAGGAAGGATAAGGTTGATCCCGAGCAGCCCGTGGTTCCGTTCACGTGATGGAATCTGGGATTGATCTCGACTATCCCGCCCCCGTCGGAGATGGAGAACTCAGAGGACCTTCCATCTGCCTTGTGGTGGTCCAGTATTATGCACCTTGCACCAAGCTCTATCACTCTTCGGGATATGACAGGGGCCAGTGAGGAGCCCATATCGGTGATTATCATTAGTTCAAAACCGCCCTGGATGCTGTTCACTGCTTCCTCATCCAGTACGTTTGTCATTGTTGTATGGAACCTCTTTCCGCTTCTGGCCACGGTCTTGGATACTATGCCCGCGGCGCATATACCGTCACCGTCATAATGGGAAAATATCCTTATCAGACCTTTTGTTGATTCTATCAAAGCGGATGCATCCCCGAGCTTGGATATTAAAGACTCGGGCACCTTCATCCATTTCAGCGGTTCTTCCATGGTCCACACTCTGTAAAGGTGGATGAAGTAAACTGTCCTGCGTATAAAAACAAATCGAAGGGTGCGGAGATCACTCGGATACCAGAAGTTTAGCTTCCTGGAGCTTGTAGGACCACCTTTCGGGGAGCCTTCCAGACCTGACGTAGTACCTTCCGAGCCTCCTTATCTTGGCTTCCGTGAGCTGAAGTGCCCTTTTATTGCTGACATCGCCGTGATTCTCCTTCATATGCCTGTGCATCCTGACGGCCTTCTTCATGAGGTTCATCAGGTCCTCGGGATAATCCATCTTCATTCCCTTGTCCTGAAGGATATCGTACATCGACATTCCCAGGGCGGTCTTAACGTCTGGGATGCCATGAACATCACGGAGCTCGATGCCGATCCTCGAGGTGGAATAGCCCTTCTTGTACATTTCCGCCACCAGGTTCATTATCTCTTTCCTGTCGACCTCAAGCCATTCCGGCTTAGCGGTCCTGTAGGGTTTGGTGGAGGAGGACTTCCCCTTTCTCCTTGCATGCATTCTCGCCATTTCGCATCGACTCCGTGGATTGAGGGGGAGCATTATACTTTTCATATATAAGCCTTGGTCATCGAAAAGAGAGTATGGACTTCGTCCTCAGAAGAAAGACGGGGAGCAAAACGCTCCCCGATGCTTCATAGACAACAGCTAGAATCCAAGCAGGTCCATGATCAGTTTCACGAACCTCATGATAAAGCTCATTGAAGTCTGCTCGTAAAGGACCCAATTCTCTTCCGTCATCTCGTTGAACTCCACATCAGTGTTACCCTTAGTATTGGCATATCCACTAGCAAAGACGGAAACCTTGTATTTTCCCTGTAAAAGATTGATCTCGTAGTATCCATTTTCATCTGTGCTGCACCATGCAGCCGAACCTGGACCTTGGAATTTCAAATTAGCTCCTTCGATCGGATTGCCATCCTTGTCGCTGACATATCCAAAAACACCCTGCGTGAACTTCTCCAATTCAAAATCATGCTCGTTCTGGTCTCCCTCATAGATGACGTAGCCCCCCTCCTCGAATGTCCTGTAGTCCTGTGCATCGATGAATACTTCAAATGTACCTGGCTCAATACCAATTGTATAATAGCCATCCTCATCGGTATGGCTGTTGGACCAGATATTCTCATTGCGGAACTCTACGAAGGCATCAGCGATGGGCTCCCCGGTTTCGGAATCGGTTACGTAACCGGAAACGCTTGATTTGTACGGGATCATCAGGAAATCAACCTGCTTCTCCTCCCCGAGCACTATGAACTCTTCCTTGTATTCGTCGTAATAGCCTTCCATTTTGGCAACGAAGGAATATTCCCCTCCCTTGTCAACAACATAGCGGTAATATCCCTCCTCGTTTGTGTAAACTATTCTTCCTATGCTGTGGTACAAGACCATTATGCCGCAGTTCTCTATAGGATCCCCCGTTGAATAATCGGTAACATATCCGTAGAAAGCTGTTGTCGGCTCGGCTCCCACGGGAGTTAGTGCGATCAAGGGAACAATGCTCACAAGCATAAATGCTGCGGTCAGGATTGCCGCTGTCTTCCACCTCATTCTGCTCACCTCTTCAAACCAACATTTCGGAGTTCTTTTAAAGGATATTGCGGCGAAATAATAGAAAGATGAATCTCATCGAACTGGTTAAGAAACACGTTAGCTTGATCCTTCCCTCGAACTGTGTCCTCTGTCAGGTGTTAATCCCCGTCCTGCCCCAAGAATCTTTTCCACCTTAGGATGTCGACCTGCTTAAATAAAAGGAATCGAACTGTTTATAAATGAGAGTATAATAAGGTCGTTTCGCCAACAATATGCCACCATAGCTTAGCCCGGTTGAGCGGCTGACTTGTAATCAGCAGGCCGGGGGTTCGAATCCCTCTGGTGGCTCTTTTATTTTACGTGTATTATTTGATATTATATTGACATTAATTGAGATTGTGGCATTTGGAATTAGATTGTGTCATGATATCAAAATGATAACATTTCATTCATTATGGAATTAATAATCTTAATAACGGTCCTAAGAATTCCTGATACGATTGATCATTTCTGTGATATTCTTCTTATCCAAATGATCGAAAGGGTTGTTGAGTGCGTCCATTAGCATCTTCTCATCCTCTTCCAAGTCCTCCTTGTCCTTCAATGCCTTTTTCACCACTGTCATCATTATCTTCTCTTTGAGAGGGAGCTTATTCATATAGAAGGCTCCTCTCATGTAGAAAAATTCAATCTGTTGGAGTTCATCCGGCGTGAAATTCTTCTCCTTCATCTTCTCAATTGATTCCTTATCGTCAAAGGAAAAACCGTTTGCAAATATGATCAATCTCTTGCATTTGAACTTCTTCAGGTTCTTCTTGATGAACTTGATGCCGTTTATCCTCTCTGCATATATTCCAGCGCCGTAGATGATCGTATCATAATCCTTTAGGTCCTTGACCTTGACCTTGTTTGCAGGAACCGCTTTAGTTCCAAGTTCCTCGGCGATCCATTTTGCATATCTCTCGGTGTTCCCCGTTTTCGATGAGTAAATCACAATTGATTTCATCTTTCTCACCATGAATTATCATTTGCCGATAGAGTCTGATCAATTACAACCACAGCTCTCCTCACAACAAGATCCCTTGAATTGATCCAACACTCTCAATATCCCTTCCCTGAGTATATCCTTGGGTATGTTCTCACTGGTTTCACCATCGTATTCGAATGTCCTGCAGTTCGTTTCCTCACCGCAAACGTCGGAGCAGGAACCGCAATAATTACCGGAAATCACCAGTTCTCCAGAGACGATCTCCTCCAGGTCCTGTCCGTTCAATCTGATGGTCGGTGATCTCTTCAAATCATATTTGTTCTCATCTGCCTTTGTGCTTATCCTTATCTTGTTCACGGTTAGATGATCTATCACCCTAAGCTCCTGTCTCAATTCTATCAGTACTTCGTCCAGGTTTTCATCTGTGGATTGACATCTTTCACAGCATGACAGGTCCAGATAGAGGAAATCGATGTTCAATTTGTTCAATTATTCACCGTCCCATGATGTTTTTTCGTTTTGTATTGGCCTTAAGTAAATTTTCTATTAAATGATTACCAGAATTTTATACCGAAGAATCTTATCGTGAATATTATTCCCATTAGGACAACGAGAACCCCGAATACGATCTTCACAACATTACCTGTTTTAACAAACCGTTGTGTCAGACGAGCCGAGAAGGACCTGGTTCCTATAGCAAGCGGAATGAAGATCATTCCATGACCGATCCCGAATACGAAAAAAAGTAATCCTCCCATGATTATCGAGATATCCTGAGAGAGGATCCATACCACAACAGGCAATACAAGGGAAACAGCGCAGGGTGCCCATCCAAGCGAGAAGAATATACCAAGAAGAAACGCACCGAATAGGGGTGATCTTGAAAAGATCCCCTTCAATCCCAGAACAGACCTCTCCTTTAATGTTTTCTTTTGCTCAATATCATCATTTTCATCTATGGTTCCCCCCCTTCTGACGTTATCTTTGATATCGCCGATTCTGTCTATGAGCGAAAAGACATTATTCAACCCGAGGATTATAAGGATGGCACCGGCTCCAAGATCGAAATATCTGGCACCCTGAAGGAATACACCTACCTGTGCGATAAAAAGACCCAGAATGAAGAAGATGATTGCCATTCCAAGAACGAATGATATCCCGATCAGGAAACCTTCTTTTGAGGCTTTCTCCTTCTGAATGTTCTGTTCCTCAACATCTTCCGATGTTTTCCTTGATGAGATTATAAACGTGAATACAGTGAAAAGAAGGGCGATCGAACATGGTGAAAATGAGGTGATGATACCAAGAACGAACATCCCGATGAACGATCCACCACCAATCGAACTCTTCTGTCCCTCGACCCCCGTCCATTCATCGTTTCTTATCTTCTCGACCTTATCCTCCATCTCTTCAGAGGTTTGAATGCCGTCTACCTTTCCCTTCCCCATCTGATAGACATGATAGATACCTACGATATACTGCTCCTCATCCAGAAGAAGAATGGTTGGATTGGCACTTTCGGATCCTATGCTCCAGTAATCAATGTAATCACCCGATATCTTGAATGGTTCAGGGTCCTCGATCCATATCCATGTAACATTCACCCCCCACCATTCCCTTGCGAGTTCATACCCGGGTTCGGAGTACTGGTTCTTCCTCATGTTGATAGTGATGATCGTGATATTCGCTTCATCAGCAGCCAACTCACTGATCTCGAAGACCTGTTCTTTCAGTTCAACCTCGCATTCGAGGCATATGGGATTCTCGATGCTTGTGAAGTGAAGCAGGACAGGGTCACCGGAGAAGTCTCTCAATGAGGTGACATTTGAATCAGGTAAGTTTATCTTGAAATCGGGAGCCATTTCCTTCTCGGTCCTGATATCGGACCAGAACAGATATCCAACGATCCCGAGGATGAATATTACCAATAGGATAGATGCGATTATCGGGAAAACCTTTGAATTCCCCGCCATTTGGGATCAGCTCCATCCCGCAATATTGTGGTGATGATAATAGATCGCATCCCTCACGTAATTGGATAACCAATCATAACCCGTTGCACCTTCGGTCGAATGCCACCCGATCCTCACATTACCACTGCTATCCTCCACCAAGGTTATGAGTATCGTCAGGGGGATATAATTGGGAGATCCGTTTGCATCATATACCGGAAAAGCTTCGGCTGCTTCGGGATCGGATCCCGAGAGCAGATCAAGGAACTGAATGTCTTTTCCATAATCCTTCATTATCGAGTCCACATCCTCTTGTTGCTGGATACAAGGCATGCATCCCTCACTGTGGTCAAGGATCAATAACGGTCCTTCCTGAAGCTTTTCAGTGACCCAGGAGGGGTGAGCAGGCATCTCTCCCCAATTCGGATTTTGATTTGGGTATGTTGTCCACCAATCATCATCAGAATTTCCTATCCCTTCCTTCGGAGAATAATCATCCAACCATCCCTCCGATGGGATGTCAGTATCTCCATTATCATCATCTTCCTTTTCATCGTTGACGAATAAGTATAAACCTCCAGCTACAAAAAGTGCTATCACGATCAACACGCCGATAACTGGAATAATAGCTGTTCTCCTTTGTCCCTTGATATACATCTCTGTTCGATGCACATTTTCAAGATGATGCTCAAGGTTCCTGGATTTCAGGTCTTCTTGACATTTCGGACATTTGATCCATTCCGAATCCATGAAAGATGGGTCCACCTCTAACTTTTCCCTTATTCGATGTTCCTTTCGATCCTTAACCTTGTTCGCATATTTTGTCAAGGTTTACAACTCCATTTCAATGGCTTCTTATGATCTTTTTTATCTCGTTTATATCCGAGGTTTTCCCTGAAAATACGATCTTCCCGTCGATTGCCAGAGCCGGTGTCATCATCACTCCCCTGTTCATGATCTCTGTGATGTCCTCCACTTTTTTGACATCCGCCTTTACCTTCAATTCATTTACTGCTTTCCGAACGTGCTTTTCCAACCTCTTGCATTTCGCACAACCCGTTCCGAAGATCTCGATCTCCATGCTCATACCTCCTTGGATCGCCCATCTCTTGGTCTTTCGACCAATGAGATATGCATTTCAAATATTTTTGAAGAGATTAACCATTGCTCGGATATATTTCTTACGGTTTCAACTTATTTTGAACTGCTACATATAACTGTAACTATCAAATCTGGACATTCTTTGAAACAATATTTGTCCCTCTCTGGCATTGTTTCTCTCCGAGATCACAATCCCTGTGCAGGAAGCATGTCTTCTTTGAAATATATACCAATAATAACATTGTGGGGACCTCGATGAGTACACCGACAACGGTTGCGAGAGCTGCACCGGAAGATAATCCGAACAGTATCGTAGCTGTTGCGATGGCCACCTCGAAATGGTTTGAGGCTCCTATCATTGCTGCTGGCGCCGCATCCCGATAGGATAATTTCAGTAACCTCGCAACGACGAAATAACCTATCGAGAATATCAACATCGTCTGGATGAAGAGAGGAATGGATATCCAGAATATGGTCAGAGGATTACGGACGATCACATCACCCTTGAAGGAGAACAAGAGAATGAGTGTGGCAAGAAGAGCGATAATGCTGACCGGAGTAAGATAATGCATGAATTTCGTCTCGAACCATTCCTTTCCCTTGTATCGAATCATCAATTTTCTGGAAACGTAACCTGTGGCGAGTGGTAGAGCCACATAAATGGAGACTGAAAGCAGAATGGTCTCCCAGGGTATGGGCATTGAATTCACTCCGAGAAGGAATCCTCCAAGAGGTGCGTAAAGGACAAGCATGGTCAGGGAATTGATTCCCACCATTACAAGGGTCAGTCCGTCGTTTCCTCGGGCGAGATAACTCCAGACCAGAACCATTGCGGTACAAGGTGCTATTCCAAGCAGGATCGCTCCGGAAATGTAGCTTCTCCAAAGCTCGACCTCTTCTCCTCCTTTGATGGTTTCCGTTCCATCCAGAAATCCCTTGAAAAGAACACCCAGGAAAAGGAATGCAATCATATACATGGTGAATGGTTTGACCAACCAGTTAATGGCAAGGGTCATGAGAACAGGTTTTGGCGTTTTGGCCGCTTTCAATACCTCTCCGAAGTCGATCTTTACCATGATAGGATACATCATGAAGAACAGGGCGATAGCAATTGGGATGGATACCTGGTAAACAGATATGGAATCAAGTGTTGTGGCAACATCCGGAATCAATCTCCCAAGGAGTATTCCTCCGGCTATGCACAGGATCACCCAGATACTGAGATATTTCTCAAACACCGATAGACCTCTACCAGATGCCATTGACCTTCCTCCGACTGAATTCGATGAGTGTTACAAATATTTTTGAAATGTTCCTCTCAATATAATTATTTACCCGTGAGGGTGAAAAAACAACCTCATCAATGTGCATTTCTTTTTAATAAATGTAAATCCTTTCGATATCCATGGGTGAAGAAACAGAATGCAGGCTTGATACAGCATGCAAATGCCTGGACCTTCCAAAACCCTCGAAGGCAGACTGGTTTGAGATGAGCGAAGAGGAGATCCAGGAGACATCATCACTTTTCAAGTCGTTATCCGATCCAAACAGGATCAGAATAATAGAGATGCTGTCAAAGGATTCTCTCTATGTATGCATCATCCAGCATCTTCTTGACGGTATCAAGTATTCAAAACTTTCTTATCATCTGGATATCCTTAAGAAGGAGGGTGTAGTGGATTCAGAAAGACAGGGGAATTTCGTTTTGTATTTTTTAACTCCGATGGGAAAACGACTATCGACAGATATCCTGTCTATCAAGAAATAGATTTCAACGAAGATTGTTCTCATCGATATCTCTGTTTTATATTGATGCTACCAGGTTTCCGTAGATAAAACCTGCAATCGTGGAGAGAACAACAACGACTATCACATAAACACTGGTCCGTTTAATACCCATTACTTTTGTAATTACTATCATATTTGGCAGGGATAATGAAGGACCTGCTAATAATAATGATAAAGCCGCTCCGGAGGACATCGCT
>JBLIRK010000003.1:0-95210 GCA_048569615.1 Thermoplasmatota archaeon
TGTCGATTCCCAGGACCCTATCCAGGATCATCGAGTGGAGAATCGCCACATCCAGCTTTCTCAGATCGGCCGAGGCGTCGGGCCTGAGTCCGTCCATGGGGCAGAGGTCCTTAAGCTCCATGGAATAGAACTTCCCGTCGTTCATGTACAAGCCGAAGGCGTGTTTTCCTTCCTTGAAGAGCCGGTCCATCTCCCTGAACATCGGGTCCTTGCCGTCATATGACCTGACAATGAAGTTCGATCGCAGGTCCGAGAGGAGTTTCTCCTTATCGAACGATTCAAGGTTCTGGACGAGCCTGTGGGTGGGGAGTATAACGAGTCCGGGATTGGACATGTTGACGAAGGTGAGCATCCTGTACCCTGCGGTTTCCAGCTCTGGATGCTCCTTCCGAAGGGCCAGCGCTGTCTTGTACCTGTGGTGTCCGTCGGCGATGATCACGAACTTGCTCTCCATGGCCCTTGAGATCGTTTCGATGTCCCGTGTTTTGGCCACTTTCCAGAGCCTGTGGCGGACGCCGTCCATGTCGTTTACGTCCATGACAGGCTCCGTTTCCATGTAACTCTCGAGGACCGAATCCACATCTCCCTCGGAATCGGGGTAGATGACGAAGATCTGGCCGAAATAGGAGAGCGTGTTCCTGGACAGGTTCAATCTGTCCTGGATATCCTTGGGGAGCGTCTCCTCATGCTGAAGAACCCCTGCAAAACCTCCTTCCGGTGGTGCTTCCTTGGCGAATTCCTCGAGCTCAATCAAACCTATGAAACCGAAGCGGAACAGGGGCTCCCCGTCGATCTCGAAGTTCTGACCGTAAACGTAGTAGCAATCCTCCGGGTCCCGGACAAGTATCCCTTTGTCTATCCATTCCCGAAGGTGATCCCTTGCTCTCGTGTATTGATTGCTATCGGCGGTGTCGCCTTCCCGTGGTTTGTTCTTCGTTATCCAGGCGATGTTGTAGGGGGAAAGAGATTGGATCTCATCGACCTTCTTGCCCTTTATCACATCGTAGGGGGGAGCTACCACTTTACCCATATCCCCCACCTTCTCTCCATTATATCTGTAAGCCTTGAAAGGGATGACTCGAACCATGGTGCCCCGAAGGTGGAAACCCTTCTTAATAGTTTATGTTCACGGAGGTTTCATCCCTTTCTCACCACGAGGGCCGCATGGTCCTTCTGGAACGGAGAGAGCTCCGTATTGATGAGAACATCGAATCCGGACCTTCGAAGGCCCGCTTCGAAATTGAGGAAGACGTCCTCCGGCCTGGCCGTGACATCGATGGACCTTGACTTGACCATGACCACGCCATAGCCTCCCTTGCCTAGGAAACGGCGGGAATTCCTAAGGAACATACCAAGCTGGTCCTTCTGGGACACATCCTGATATAGAATAAACACATCGGGGACCTGGGAAGCATACAGCTCGGGGTGGAAAGCATCGGCGAGTATGGGAACTATGTTCCTTCTCTTCCTTGAAAGTGAAAGGAGGTTCCTGAAGGCGGTGGTAGAAAACTCCACCGCAAAGACGGAGCCGTCCCGAAGGATATCGGACAGGTGGGACACCGTGGTACCCTGGGCCGCCCCGAGGTAGAGGACGTCACCCCGTAGATCGAAGGGGAGCGTCTCCTTTTTCAAAAGAGCTGCAAGTTTGGACCTCCAGGGTACCCACTCCCTGTAGGTCCTTCCATCTTTCTCCATCAGGGACTCTCCATAGATCGAACCTGTCCCCTCCGAATCCGATGTATATATCCTGTTGTTCAGGAGCAGCAGACCTACGCTTTCCTCCATGGAGCGGGGAATCATTTGCTCGTATTAGGAAGTAGCGAACCTCATTCCTCGGGAAGGACAACTCCCAGGACTATGTATGCTATTACTCCAAAGATCCCGGCGGAGAAGACCGTTCCGAGGACGAAGAGCAGTCTCATGAGGTTGGAATCTATATCAAAGTACTTTCCCATTCCCCCGCAGACCCCCATCAGTACTTTGTCCGAGGAGCTCCTTGTCAGCTGTTTGGCCATGCCCCATGATTCTAACCCTGGTAGAAAAATGTAACTAATCCCTTTAAGTCTTCACATTCTGCAACCTCCCTTAAAAGTTAAATAATGATATCAAGGGATGGTTCCGGGATATCATCATGACAGGCAGGGCAAGCCAAAAGGAAGAGCCCAATGAAAGGCAGGACGAGCCATCGGGGATAGTATTCGGCAACGTTTCCTCCAGCGGCTTCAGGTGCGTGCTCCTCGACAGGGATCTCAAGGAGCTTGATTACGTCGAGGTCCGCCATCCGAGCCGTGGGTGGGTGCTCGGCATCATCGAGAAGGTGGAGCTCCGCTCGGACCTGGACCACGAAGGGGCCCTGATGAAGCACCTCGGCAGGTCGAGGAAGATAAGCTATGAAAGAGTGGGACATGTAAGCCTCATCGGAAGCAGAAACGAAAGAGGATCGCTCTCCAGGCCGCTGACCCCGATCCTTCCTTCGACAAACGTTTACAGGCCAAGAAAAGAATTTCTTGCCGAAACACTGGGGCTCGTTCTGAAAAAGGAGGAGGGGATCTATCTGGGCAGGATACCCCACACCGACCTCGAGGTCGTTCTCTCATCCTCCGAGCTCGTCCAGAAGCATTTCTCCGTCATCGCAAAGAGCGGGTCCGGAAAATCCTACGCCTCTGGAATACTTGCGGAGGAGCTGAACAAGCACGGGATACCTGTCGTGATACTCGATCTTCACGGGGAGTACAAGACCCTGATCTCCCCGAATATCGATGACGATGACTACAGGAGGATGGAGGAGTTCGGAATATCTCCCAAGGGCCTCGGCGACAGACTCCTGGAGTTCTCTTTTTCTTCGGATAGGGAGCTCACCGAGGGGGTGACACCGATCGGCGTCGATCTCAGGGGGATGAGGGCCGAGGATCTTCTTGAGCTCATGGGACTCAGGAACCTGGGGGCCGGGACCTCCGTCCTCTACAACGCCCTCGGAAAGGTCAGGGAGATCCTGGGCGAGGATTGGGAGCTCTATGATCTCATCGCATCAGTGCAGGTGGAGAACAATCCATCGAAGTGGAATGTTCTCACGGGACTGGAGCACCTGTCGAGAATGGATGTTTTCAAGACGGCTCCCACGCCCGTAGTGGAGATCGTCGTCCCTGGCAAGGTCACTGTGATTCACCTGAAGGATGTGCCCCTTGACCAGCAGCAGACCGGCGTTGCGGCCCTGCTGAAGAAGCTATTTAGCTCCAGGAAGGACGGGACCATACCCCCGTTCATGCTGATCGTCGAGGAAGCTCACAATTTCTGTCCCCAGTCGGGTCCGGGAATCACGTCGGCCATCCTGAGGACCATCGCGTCGGAGGGGAGGAAGTTCGGTCTCGGACTGACCATAGTCACGCAGAGACCAGCCAAGGTGGACAAGAACGTGCTCTCCCAGTGCGGCACCCAGATGATACTCAAGGTCACGAATCCAAACGATCTGAAAGCTGTGATAGCGTCCTTCGAGGGACTGGATGCGAGGATGTCCAACGAGATACAGAATCTCCCTGTCGGTGTTGGATTACTTGTGGGAGGGAATATTTCCACACCGATCCTCGTGGAGGTCAGACCGAGGACCACGAAGCACGGCGGAGAGGCCGTGGATATCCTCTCCGACATAAGAAGGCGGATGGATTGAATATATTAAAAAATGATATTATTTTATTTTCATCACGGATATTTGAACGGATAACTATAAATTCCCCAAAAACTCTTCAAATGCGGTCATAGTATGGATAAGGTCAATGTGATCACCGATGAGAGGATGAGGAAGTACCTAGACACGACCGACAGGGCGATAAAGAAGGTCCAGATCGCCCCTCCTCCCAAGAGCCATCTGAACAAGCTTGCCACCGATGTACTCTCAATGGCGATGTCATATTTCGAGGATGCAAAGGCGTTCTCCAACGATGGCAACTACGTTCTTGCCTACGGGGCGGTTAACTATGCACACGGATGGCTCGATGCGGGTGCACGGCTCGGCCTTTTTAACGTCGACGAGGACGACGAACTATTCACCCTTGCCGAGTGATCCGATCCTCCTTCTTCCCATGCCGATCAGCAAGGCTCCCAGGGATAATGCGAGAAGTATGGCCCCCATCCCGGGGAACGGCAGTCCGTTCTCGCCATTATCTCCCGGCATGGAATATGAGCCTTTCTCGTTGAATTCCAAGATCGAAATTGAGTATTCCACGTTGACCTGCACGAACCCGGTCCTGTTGTATTTGAGGTAATCGTGGTAGAACTTGAGATTATGGACGGTTTCCCCGTTCTGCTCCATGAAAGATCCGTCATCCGACCAGAAGGTATATCTGTACGGAGAGTGGAAAAGGAAGTTCTCTTCTTCCATATCTATCTCTATTATCTCGATTCTGTCTGAACTTCGGAGGGGGACCGGGACATTCAGCCATCCCGTGCCGTAGAGCTGATTGGAAGGATCGTCGCCGTCATATCCCAAACCGAAGGAGAGCCAGGCGGGAATTCCGGAAGCCCTCAGGATGGATCCGAGGACAAGGGCCCTCTCGACTCCGCTCCCATAGCCGTCCCCCAGGCATGCCCCGGCATTCTTGGGATAAGGGCCGTACTTCTGAAGGTCCGAAGCGAACTGGTCTGCTTTCTTCTTCTGGATATTCTCCATTACCCATTCATAGGCTTTCCTTGCCGAGGTCAGAACGTCGTCCCCGGATTCCAATATCTCCCGGGACACCCCGATTATTCCCGGGTCCGATGGGAAGTATCTATGATCTCCAGTTTCCCCCTTCTGTCCGGTGGAGATGGCCTTCAGCTCCTCGAAGAGCACGGGCCAATCGTCTTCCAGATATGCATCCTTGTACGACTGCGGGATCATGTCCGGTGTCCCGGTATCGCTCCCTTCGATGTCCCAGCCATGCGCGCGGGAGGTCAGGGAGATATTGCAGCCGAGGTTAAGGTTTCCGGTGATGTTCCTAAGCTTCCAGAAGGTCCACTGATTCGGAACATCTCCCGGTTCGGGCAGACCTCCGGCTGCATCCGGTGAGCATTTCACCGATCGAACCTCCTGCATTTTTTCAGTCCCGCTTTCGGCTGGAATATCATAGGGAAGGGACTGGTATATCGTGACCTCTTCTGCCCTTCCCCCGGACACCCTCAGGTCGTAGTCCACGGAGAAAGATATCTCCGTGAATTCAGGGTATTCCTGCTTCTTTGCCTCCGAAAATCCGGTGTTTTCCGGCAACAAATGGACAGCTGATAAAAGGAGGAGAGCAACTGACAATGCCGAGGTAAAACCAGCGGAAGATCTCTTCATATTCCCAACCCCATTTCTCCTTCATGGACCATCGGTTCCCAATGCTCCGGTTTGGGATCCCGTCGGTTATTATATCTCGAAGCCTTATATTGATTATCTATGAGCTGTGGTGGAAGGTACGAATTCAAGGAGACCGGACAGACGGGGATTCATCTAACCTTCCGCCATTGTTGGTTTCTCCAAGAGAGAATCTTCGTTGACGATTCTTAACGGATCGTAGTGTTTCTCGGGTCTCGGCCCTGCTCTTTTCCGGCTTCAATTTCCTTGTGGTACGGGGAGCCGGGACTTTCAATATCGGCATCGTTCCGCTGTCGCGATGATCATCCGTTCCGTGGGTTAATTTCATATCCATCGACCTGTTTTCGAATTCCATCGCAAACCTTCGCCTGAGGTGGGACCCTGAAATGTCTCTTCGTATCCGATCTCCATGGATGTAAGGACAGATACAGGTCGCTTTTTAAAAGGGTGGAGGATGGTGGAATTGACGTCGTCCTTCTCGGCGGGGACCTTCTACCACCCGTAGGTGATGTTCCGGAGTTCATCTCTGCCGAACTGCTCTCTCCGATCAGCCAGCTACGCGATCGAGGTCATGGAATCGAGTTCTTTGCCATTATGGGGAACGACGACCCGAGATTCTACGAACACACTTTCATCGAGGCCGATAAGGACATGATCTTCCATCTCCTCCATGAGCGGGTGGTTCGGATGGGAGAAATCTTCTTTGCGGGATACCCCTTCGTTCCACCCACTCCTTTCAGACTGAAGGACTGGGAGAGGTACGATGTCTCCCAGCATGTGGATCCGGGATGTGTGTCACCGCTGGAGGGTTACAGGACATTGGAGGTTGACCTTAAAAGGATCAGATACGAGACCATCTTAAACGACCTCGAAAAGTTGTCCGCGAGAAGCGATCCGAGGAGAACGGTATATCTCTTCCACTCGCCTCCGTATAGAACGAACCTCGACAGGGCTGATCTGGATGGCATCATGGTTGACCATGTACCGATGGACCTCCATGTCGGGTCCATAGCGATCAGGAGGTTCATAGAAGATCATTCCCCGCTCATAACCCTCCATGGCCACATACATGAATCTGCCCGGATCACGGGCTCATGGAAGGATACTATCGGTGATACTCATATGTTCACGGCCGCTCATGACGGGAAGGAATTGGCCGCGGTCCTGTTCGACACGAAAAGGCCGGAGGAAGCGGAAAGGGAGCTCCTGATTTAAGGGCACTCATCGCTTATTGGTCAATTCCATCTTCCGAGCCATTCCATAAGGTGGAATGATATGCATCGCCCAGGAGGTCCGATTCTGAATATCCCCGTCCGTAACTAGATGAACATCCAGGAGGCCGCCTGTCTTGATCCCTGTCCTATCGCAGTTCTCCCTGTCGATGTTGACACTCCATTCTTCGAACCAGGCCAAGAGGTCCTCCCGGTTATCGGATCTTCCATCGTAATGCACTATGAGGTCTATGTCGCTGGCCGGACCAGCGGTGTATTCCTTCGTGCTTCCCAGTAAAAATATATCCTTTATACCGAAGAGAACGGGATCGAGCGTGGAAAGCATCTCCCTGACCTTTGAAAGCCTCCATTCGGAATGGTCCGGCGGAACGAGGAATGCCAGGGCCTCGTTCGCTTCGCCGTCCATCACTACGGACATCGTACCGCCCTGGGCTATCTCTCTCACCTTCACGACCTTTACCACATTTACAAAATCACCTGCCCAGTCAACTTTCTCGAGAAGATGGTTCTCGGAGGAACTTATCAGATTCTCATTGAGGTAAGAATCACCTTCGTCCGGGTACAGAGGCAGGTAGTGGATGCTTGCCTCCACGAGGTCCTGGAAGAAGTGCGTCCCGAACGAGAGTTCAGGAAGATAACCTCCTTTCCTCACGGCAACCTCTATGAGGAGGCAGGTGTTGTTGATATCCCGGTACTGAACCGGTACTCCCAGTTTGATATCACCTCTGCTTCCCCACCTGCCCGGGCCCATCAGAATGAACTTTCGGCGGGGCAGAGCCAGATTGAGTTCGCTGATCACCTTTGCAACCTCGATCATTTTTTCCCTCTCCGTCAGTTCTTCGTATGCTGACGGATCCACGAAAACGATGTACTCGATGCTTTTCAAATATCCCGTGGTGATATACCTCTTGGCAGAGAATACCCTCATGGGATTGGGAACGTTCGATGGTATGGACACCCTTTGAGCTCCGACCGCTTGTGTTTGAGGCCTGCATTGCAGGACGAAGAGTTCCTTCCCGTTCGATGCGAACTCCACATCCACAGGTGTCCCCATCTTCTCCTTCAGGAGGTCCATGATGTCCCTTATCTGGACAAGGAACTTCGTCCTCTCCACGAAACCGTTGAATGTAACGATCAGGTCCGTGTTCTCCATGTCCATTATCAATCCTCTTGGCTCGATGAGATCGCCGTTGCTGTAGATGGAGAACATCTTGCTGACCAGTGGGAAGGAGACTCCGTTTTTCCTGAGGAAATCCTTGATATCAACGGACTCCATCCGACCTTCCTTCAGATTGATCACATCCATGTGCTTTTGAGAGTACTGGATGAGCTCGTCGACCATAGTATTCACTTTCAGGTTTGGTCTCCTGGGAGATATCAATACGGGATAATCGTCCGATATCCTGTCAACAGCCCTCGTCCCTAGGCCAACGACGAGCCGGGCGATGCCGTCCTCTCTTCTTATCCGCGGCGACCATCTGAACTCGTTGTTGGAAAGGGCCACACCCGCGAACGTGGGGAGGTAGAAATCACCGATCTTGACACCGACAACCTCCTGGATCAGGACACCCATGGATTCCAGCATGTCAAGGAGGCCTCTCTCCCTCCGATACTCGATCGCGTTGGGATTGAAGGTCGATGCCCAGACCTCCGCGATGGCATCCATGAGATCGGCAAGGTTCTGATCCTCGTTGCCCTGGTTCGGAAGGAACAGGCTCTTGTACTTGCCGGAAAAGGCGGCTCCGAAACTGTCCTCAAGATGGGAGGAGGACCTCACAATGATCGGGACGCTCCCAAGGTCCCTGAGGATCTCCCTGAGCCCGGAAATGATCTCCGAGGGGAATGCCCCGTTCTTGAAGACCTGTTCGAGAAAAGGCTGCTCCTGTCTGATCTCCGCAGGATTGAGGTACTTGATATGGGCAACCTCATCGAGGGCGTTGTATTTCACGAAGTCCCTCATTGTGTCGGTGCTCAGATACCAGCTCCTGGCGAAGGAAACCCCGTGGAGGTTTTCGTTCTTTGCCATCTCCTTCTTGATTATCTTCTCGGCAAGGAACAATCCCGATACTTTGCCTCCAAGCGTACCGATACTCTGTGAAGGTCCTATGATCCTGTCCACGAGCTTTGCGAAATCGGGGATCCCGATGAAATCTTTAGCTATGTTCATGTACTCCAATCTGCCGGTGAAGAACCTTCTTATCAAGTTCGTCCTTATGATAATGTCATCTTCCCAGGATAGGTCCCTCTCCGCCTCGGGGATATCCAGGTACTTCTTCAATTGGTCCGTGATCTCTCCCCTGGTGATGGTGGGCTTGTCAGATGCAAAAAGCAGTGGTAAGGCCTTGTTCTGTTTAAGCCATTTGGTCAAAAGGTCCATTATCTCCTGCGAGGACAGTTTCTCGCTCGCTATCTCGAAAACACCTTCCTGGACCCTTTTCAATCCTTGAAGGTCCGACCTGGGATTTGGAATGTTAACTCCGCACCACTCGCTCTCTTTAGGTTCCACGGGGCATACAAGTACGGACATCAGGTCCTCGAAGCTCTGGTTCTTGTAATGGATGAGAAAGTAAAGCATCTTTCGCGTAATGCGAAACAAGGTGGGTGGATCGGTCTTCATAAGAATATCCAGGATCACCTTCCACTCGTCGCTCGCGGAAGGTGTCTTCTCCGAATCCGCCGTAATTAGCTCTTTCAACCTGTCCTTGTAGAACCTGACTTCCTGATCCGCCCGGTAGAGGGTTATGAACTTGCCAACAAGTTCGGAAAGCATCTTCATGAGCTTTATCTCATCCTTCAGAAATGGTCCTTCATACTCCTTTGGCCTTTCTTCGAGATAGACCATCTGGATGAAACCTTCCTTGGACTCGTGAACGATTAGATCTCGGACCAGTGACCATGGTGTTTCCCTGAATCCCTGGGTCTTGTACTCCTCGTCCCCGATGACGATCCTGCACTCGGTGATTTCCGGATATTGAAAGGCCGCCGGGGTCACTGTGATGATCTTCTGGAGTCCCTCCACGGGAGAGAGTCTCATGTTCTCGACAATCTCGGATACCTCATAAAGACAGTTCAGTTCCTTGTGCCTCTCCTTGAGTTCCATCTCCTTCTTCTTCAGTTCCTCATGGTCCTTCAAAACTGGTGCCGGTCCATCGCTGTTTGTCAACTCAATTCACCTTCTGGATCGGAATTTTCTTCGCTGGATTTCAGTATGACTCCCTTTCCCTGTCTTCCATCGACAATGATCCGGACAGCTTCGGGAGATCTTACATGGTTTATGAAACGACTACTGTGAATGATTTCCAAGCCCTTCAACCATTCATAATCTACACCGTCGTGAGAGGGGTGGATCGTGAAGTAAACCAGTTTCAGGGAGCTCAGGTTCTGGAAAAAGTGGGATCCCTGGGAAGGATCGATCATCCTTCCGGAGATCGGGGTCTCGACCACGACCTTCACCCCTGCGATATCGCTCCATTCCACCGGTATCCCGAGCCAGGGATCGGTGGATCCCCATCTGCCGGGACCAATAAGGACATAAGGTGTGCCTTTCTCCATCAAATCACCGTTGATCCTGCTCATCTCTTCCTTGGCCTTCCAGGAGTTCGAGAGATCGAAATCCTCTCCGATATAGACGATATCATTGAGCTTGTATTCGCCGTTTCCCAGAACCCTTGTACTCGCACATAAAATCTCTTGCGGTGAGTGATCGCCGATGGAAACCTCGATTTGGTCATCCACTGCTACCATGCTTCGTATCTGCAGGAAATAGAACCTGGCATCGTCCCTCCCGCATCCGTCCACCGCGAATTCGATCTCGACAGGACATCCCAGGGCCTTCGAGCCCATTTCCAGAAGCTGGCTGATGGTTCTGGGAATGGGAATCACACCAGTTTGAAGTATCGGTCCAAAATCAATCACCCTTATGCCTTCTCTGCCGGTTCCAGGGTACAGGGCATCGTTCTGAGCTGAGTAGGTCGATGCCGTCATCTCCAGCGCTCCGTGCTTCTCGGCTGCTCCAAGGTCAAGCAGGTCCAGTGTAATGTCCTCGTTGAAACCTGCCTTCTTTATCGTTGCGTCAAGGTTGATCCCGAAGAACCTTGTTTGGGTATTCCTGACGACCTCCCTCGGAGATGCAAAGTTCGTCCAACGAGGATGCAGGGGGCAGAACCTGAACGAGAGTCCGCCATCAACGATGGTTTTCCCAAGCCCGAGGGCCAGGTTGACGGTCCCGTCATTATTCTTGCACCTCCCCATGGGCCAGTAGTCATATGACCTGGCAACGCCCGACATCAGGGGATAATAATGTGATCCCCGCCTCGTTCCGATAACCTCCTGGACGACCAGGCTCATCTTCTCGTCCTCTATCCGGCTTGGCGTCGATCTGACATAAGTTCTTGCCCTCTTGAAATAGGTCGATGCATAAACGAATTTTATCGCATTGCAGAGGTTCTCGAACCGCGTGTCGAGAGACCTCGACTGGTTGGACAGCATCACCGAGGCATATACACCGGCAAATGGTTGAAAGAGAGCATCCTCGAGAAGGCTTGATGACCTTACAACTATCGGGGTCGTAACCTCTTCGAGGAACGATCTGATATCTCCAAGGACCGTCACCGGGAGGTCCCCCTGAAGGAAACGAGCGGCGATCCTGTCGTCAGGTCTGGAAAATAGGTCCTCCCCCAGGATGTCGTTTCGCTCCAGAAAACTGTCGAAGACATCGGTGCAGATCACAAGGGTTCTGGGCAGAACGACCATCATCTCATCCTTTTCACTCGTCCTGGTCCTCAACAGCTTGTCGACATAGGCTAGACCTCTGGCCTTTCCCCCCATCGCCCCCTTCCCGATCTTGGTGAATCTCGGACGCTCGCTTCTTTGGGCTCTAAGGTAAGAGGCGACCGCACCGTCATTCTTCCTTGTTCGATGGTCCGCTATCAAATCAATAATCCTCGTCCTTGGATCATCAAGGTCCTTTACCTGGCCGATGATGCGTCCCAAACCGCCGGCAAGCTCGAACTCCGTTCTTCCGATCAGCCATTTCAAAATCCCATGAACCGATAAACACTCCATGATCTCCTCAGCAGTCATGGAGCAGAATGCTCTTTCAAGTGCTGTCAGGTCCGTCACGATCCTCGTTCTCTCCGGACCTTCCACCCTCAGCTCAAGTTCACGACCTCCGAACGAGGACCTTACAAAGGACCTTAATTCACGGTTGATGAAACCGGAATCCTTGTCGATCCTGGCTACTCCGGACTCTTGTATCAAATTGCTCGGGTTTCCGGTCAGGATACACAGATCCAAGTTCGGACGATACTGTTTCAGTTTTCGGACCAAGGCGTCGGGATCCCTGCTGACGGATGCCTCATCGATCAATACCGACAGCAGGCGGCCGCCGTGAGCTTTCGCGAACTCAAATGCCTCTTCGATACTTCCCAGTATGAGCACCCTCGGTCTTCTCTCAACTATCCGCCTCCTTCGCTGGCCGTCGGATTCCTTTTCAAGAATCCATTCGATTTGCCCCCAAACCTCTTCGTGGATCTGACCGAGAAGGCGGGAATAACTGGTAACAGAACTCTCCACAAGCATTACAATGTGAAATTCTCCCGAGGCCGGGATCCTCCTTATATCTATACAACCCTCCATATAATCCAGGATATCAAGGAATATCTTGCCATCGCCCTGCCAGGTGAATATCTTCGAGAAGTACTTCGAATCCGGGCCTTTCACGATCCTATCAAGTTCGGGTGTGTTGTTCCCAAGGTATACTATCTCCAGGTCCTTGCACCTTTCCCTGACCTTTCCGGCAAGTATGCCGGGGGCCATATCAGAGGGTGGATTGAATATAACCATCAGGTCCGCCCACCCCCCCTCTATGAGCTCAAGTGCTTCGCTGCATGATGAGGTATGTCTGATGAAAGGAACGTTCCCCATCTCCCTCATTTTGTATACCTTCCAGATGATGTCCGACAGCCTCCCCTCTTCCTCTAAAAGAAAATGATCGTAAGGTGACGAGACCAGGATGATATTGTGTATCCTGGACATTTTCGAATCATGGATTCTGGATGAGTCATGTTCGGAGACTCTATCGCTCCTCTTCTCCGATCCCGATTCGACCTGGCCATTCATAGGTCCCAACTCCAAGTTCAGAGACCTCTCTCCTATGGGATGAACGTAGTGAAATTTATTGTTTTACTTCAGATCCAACCCCTCATGTGAGAGGCTTCAGCGACCCTTGAGATAGCTATCATGTAGGCTGCATCCCTCAGTGTGACATTTCTGTGTTTCGAAAGGTCAAGGACAGAATGGAATGCCGAGGTCATCTTGTCATCAAGCTTTCCAAGAACCTCATCCCTTGTCCAGAAATAGTTGATATTGCACTGGACCTGCTCGAAATAGCTGCATGTCACTCCACCAGAATTTGCAAGGAAATCCGGAATGACCATGATCCCACGGTTTGCCAGAACCTCATCCGCTTCAGGGGTTGTGGGGCCGTTCGCTCCCTCCGAGATCAATCTCACGGACCTGTTTATTGAATTGACGTTCTCATCTGTAATGGAGTTCTCAAGAGCGGCCGGTATCAGGATCTCCACAGGCTGCTTGATCCAGTCCTCACCGGGAAGTACCTCGTAACCCAGGGAAGTTGCTTTCTCACGATCTATGGAGCCATAGCGGTCCGTGATGCCCCTGAGCTCCTTGAGGTCGATACCGTCCTTCCTGAAGAATGTGAAAGCTTTGGATTCTTTTTGGTCCCAGCAGGAAACACACACAACGGTTCCGCCGTACTGGTTGAAGAGCTCTATCGAATACTGGGCCACATTACCGAAACCCTGTACGGCGGCCCTGGTACTCGCGATGTCCAATCCCATCTCCTTCAAGGCTTCCCTGATTGTGAAAACGACCCCGTATCCCGTTGCCTCGGTCCTGCCGAGAGAGCCTCCCTGCCCGACCGGTTTTCCTGTTATGAAACCTGGATACTTTCCCCCCCTGATATGCTCGAACTCGTCAAGCATCCACAGCATATGCTGTCCTGAGGTCATGACATCCGGTGCAGGGACATCCTGGACAGGTCCGACATCCTTGGCGATCTGTCTCACCCAACCCCTACACAAGGCTTCCTGCTCCCTCAGGGAAAGGTTATGCGGATCGCAAATGACGCCTCCCTTTCCCCCTCCGAGCGGGATATCGGCAACGGCGCATTTCCATGTCATCCACATGGAAAGGGCCTTTACGGTATCAGCCGTCTCCTGCGGATGGAACCTTATTCCTCCCTTGCAGGGTCCTCTTGCATCATTATGCTGGATCCTGAAGCCCTTGAAAACCTTGAAGCTCCCATCGTCCATTCTCAGTGGAATGGTGAAATGATACTCTCTCATTGGTTCCCTTAGGAACTCTCTCGTTGCCTGGTCGAGTTCGAGCTTTTCTGCCACACGATCGAACTGCTCCTGGGCCATCTTGAATGCGTTGAAGCCTTTTACTGCCATAGGTCCCACCACTTCTTTTTCACTCGCTGCGGAGTGGTTGGTGCGCAATCATCATTCGTATTTAATACTATTCACGGATGGGACCCAGAGAGGGCTGCATTGCTGCTTTTTTTAGAGAAAAATAAGAAAATCATTTTCCAGATGTCTCCAGGGATCGGACGGATTGAACATTACTCCTGGTTCCGCAATAACATTAGATTGGGTGAGATATCCATGGAAGCATTGATTTTAACCTAGTGAATTCATATCTTGGAATATAGGATTTTTAGGGGAGCCCGTGCGCATCGATATCGAGACAGAACGTTGACATCAAATATCCAATGTGGGGCTTCTGGGATCCCTTAACAACCCCTGTTCAGTCTATTTTCCACTGCTCGTTATATCTTTTGAATCCTTGATTCGAAGATAAGAGATGCCACGAAATTTTCCGTTTTGTTGCACAAGTCGGAAAATGCGATCTCTTGGATAGTTTCCAATAATCAAAATTATTTTTATATTTTTTAAGATTAAAAAATCATTATCGCAGGTTTCAAAAAAGGGTCCGAAACGCCGAATCTTTTCCTACTTGCGCTTAAAAATGCAGGAAAGCGGAAATGCAATCCCTGTATCTTGGCGCTCCGACACCACAGGATCGAGCTTGCTGGCCGGAAAAAGACACGATCCAGGGTTCTTAAGTTTTTTCCTTTTCGATTCCGGTTACGGGGAGTAGCGGTCATTAATTATTAGGATATTGTTCAGTAATCTCAATTGATAGAATATCAGATAAGTGCGGAAGGATGAGAAATTGTAGTGGTAGTTGAGTTTCTGGATAGCTTCGCAGAATCGTACCAATGATCCTTACAGTCTTGTTATTGTATTTGGTAATATTTTCGGAATTAGGTTGGTATTGATACACTACTTTGGTATTATCTTCTAATCTTATTAAAGCCACCCAGCATTTTCCTGCATTTGAATAATTATATCTTCCAATCAATTCCACGGTCTTATTATGATATTTCTCGATATCCTTTGAATTCTCACATCTTGGAATTAGGTCATCCTCATCGTTGTCTTTGGTCTGTGATCGAATAATTAAAAATATCGCAGAAATAAATAATATTATTATCAATATTACCAGAATAACGCTTACAACCGTTTTCGTTTTCATTTAATCATCAATATTAGATTGTCCTGTATATAGGACTTATGTGTAGATGTTATGCCGATTTACCTTCTTCGGGGGGTTTCAGTAATATCGATTTTTATTCGATCTTTGGTCTCCATTTGTAAACTGAATCATGATGTCCATAATAATAGACAGTTACTTCTTGATCCGCATGATCAATAGAAAATATCAATACAAAACTTGAATCTATGTGAACTCGATAGAAATCCTCCAGAGGTTTCCTAAGGTGTTTATACTCATGGTGAGGATTTTCTCTTATCTCATTCAATTTCTTGAATATTACTAAAAGTTGCTTCTTGTCTTTTTTGGATAGTTTCTTAAAGATTCTATCCGCAGTAGGTTTGATGTAAAGATCATACATTCAAACCATACCTTTCAGCAAAATCATCGACCTTCACACTTTTTTCTTTTCTTATCTTCTTCATTTTCTCAATGAATTCAGGTTTCAATTCAGGTTCATTTTCGAATTCGATATACTTGTTAACAATAAATTCTACTGCTTCCCCTTTGTCATGGAGATCATATTTGGCCTTGATGATATTGAGAACACGATTTGTGTTGTCGTTAAGGTTTATTAATGCTTGAACCATGTAAGTTCACCTAAGTCTGAATAAGTTTGAATAATATATATTACTTCCCCTTACGAGAGGACCTGGAAATGAAATGGAAAACAATAAATAACTATTATAACTATTGTAGTTACTGATAACATGCCTTACAAAACCATCAATGTCAATCCAGAAACTTATGAAAGACTTGTTTATTACAAACATGCCAATATGACCTTTGATGATGTACTCAACGAGATGATGGATGAGATATCTGAAGAGGAATTCTACCAGAAAATCCTTGAGGAACACAAGGAAGAAGTTCGAAAGATGAAGAATGGGGATTATCTTTCCGAAGAGGATCTCGAAAACTTCCTGGACTCAGATGAGTGATATGGAGTTGATCTCATTCCATATGATATTATTTATTCAAAGAAATTCGGAAAAGGTTTGAAAGACATCATCAAGTCTGGTAAACCTGAGATGAGAGATCGAGTCAGGGAATTATCCAGTTTATTAAAACAGGATCCTCACACCAAACGTCCAAATGTGGATCTCAAGTTGATCTCCTTTAGAAAAGAGAGCATCTACAGGGTTCGAATTGGTGACTACAGAATAGTGTATGAAGTTGATGAGGAAAATAAACTGATCATGGTAACAAAGATCTTTCCAAGAGGGAAAGGCTACTGAATATCATAAAAACGGATTGCCATCTTCGGGGGGGATTGAGAATTTTCAAGTTTGATAAATCTGGAGTGAACCCCTCATCGCGGACTCTATGCTAAGCTTCGATATTTAAACCGTTCCTCCTTTCGTATTCCACCGGGGACATATATCCCAAGGCGGAATGCACCTGGTATAAGCGAAAACTATCTGCCAAGTTCCGACCATATCGATCTCGAATCTTCCGATCGGTCCGATATCTTGATCCGCAAAATGGGATTGTTGATCCGGGTTCATGACATGGATATCCAACGGTTCAGAAGTTGTGAGGTTCCAAGAGAAATAGTCTATTCTTCCATGGATCTCTGAAATCTCTACCCAAACATCTTGGCTGACATATGGATAAAAATAGCCATCAAGCATCCAAATCGGGTCCCCATCTTTATAACTGTCAGGATCATTTGGATAATCATCTGAACAGTCTTCAACACCATCGCCATCAGTATCGGTGCATTCATTCGGATCGCGGGGAAATTCGTCATCATTGCTTTCTATCCCATCATCATCGGTTTCCGTCCCGGTAACATCCATCGATGCTTCTTTTCCACCTCTCTCCCTATGCAAATTTATGGAGATGGTGATAATTGTTATTAGAAGAACCACGATTGAGACGATGATAATGGATCTGATGAATTTCTTCTTGTGTTTCCTCTCTTTCATGAAATTTTCAATGAACATCATTATAAAAACTTTATAGAGAAATGAGGTAAAAGTTTCTATTAACTAAAAAAAAAATTAGGATCATTAAGCTTTTACTTTCCCTTTCGGTCACTTGGGGAATTAGGTTCAACGATAATTAATTTCAACCTATAGGATTATTGCTTCTTCTTTCTGGAAATCAATGTAGCAGCCACTAATCCCATCCCTAATCCAATGAACATACAAGCAAGAAAGTAAAGAGCGGATTCTTGTAAGAAAAAGAAACCCACTCCCATTCCAATGAAAAGTCCACCACCAATCGCGTATGAGCTTAATTCGACTTTCTTTTTCTTACCCATAATTTTTATGCAATATTTATCATGTTAAATATTTTCCTCTCTCGGCCATCCCGGGAATTGCTTCCAAGGACCTCCTGCAACATGGAATGAATAATAAAAGAGATGAAAATTGCTTTTCACTGAGAGGAATGTTCCGAGATGTTTCACTTTCCACGAACCCTCCGGTATTGGAGTTTAGATAGGAAATAGAGAACTCCTTTCTTTTGGTATTCATGATCATCACCCTCACATGCAGTCAATGCAGAAGCTCTCCTGCACGGAAGATCTCCCTGCGGGGAACAAGGGCCTATTGGCGTTCCGTTTTCGGAGAGATCCGTTGCCCCGATTGCGGATCGATCATGGAAGAGGTTTGAATTGTCGTAAATAAAGGTACTATTACGAAGTAAAACTTCATCTTCCAACATATTGGCGGGCCCACGGGGATTCGAATTCCGCAATATCAAAGATATCGCTCACCTTGAAACCCTCAGATAGAGAGACTTCAGGTTTCAAGGCCCGAGGGTTCGAATCCATGGAACCGTGGGAATATTATCTCATTTCTAATATCGATGATATTCGATAACATTGGCGGGCCCACGGGGATTCGAACCCCGGTGTGAAGCTCCGGAGGCTTCCAGGATATCCAGGCTACCTCATGGGCCCATGGTTTATAGACCGAATGAAATGAGGGGTATAAACCTTTGTCTTAGGCTGGATATACGACCGAAAGGAAGGGGGGGAATCGGGGATTACACTTCGACGGAATTCGAAGAATGAAGGAGAAGATGCGGATGCTCACCCTGTTTCTCTCGGGGAGAGAAACAGCAGGAGAGCCAGGCTACCTCATGGGCCCCATAAGAAAACGATCTACTCCTTGTTCTTGAACTCGGTGTAACCGCACTTGCCGCATGAGAGCCTGTCGGGGTGCTCCGCCATGAAGGCGCCCTCGCACTTGGGGCAGAACTTCTTCTTTCTCTCGATCTTCTCGTCCTTTATGTCGTAGAGCTCGTGTCCCTTCATCCCTCGCCCTCCTTCTTCTTCTTGGGCTCTTCCCAGAGACCGTTCCGCTTGAGCATGTGCACCGCCTCGATCTCCCTGGCCTTCTCGATGGACTTGTAAACCTTGACGAAGATCATCGTCTCGTCCTTTCCGAAATGCGTCTCCATCGAATCAACGATCACGACCTCTTTTTTCAGGCCGAGATTCTCTCTCATGGCATCCGAAAGCGCCTTCCTTCCCGGTGTGGTCTCCTTGGGATGCTTGATCCTTGCCTTTACCTCGGTCCTTTCGAGAAGAAGATTATCGTGCTTCTCCAAAACATCTATCTCCATACCCATCAAACCTCCATTTCCTGGAGCATTTCCTCGACTTTGCTCTTGATATCCTTGTCTATCCTTACAACCACAAGGCCGGCATCGGGTTGGCCGTATACCACCGTGCCCCCTTCCGGTAGCAGGGATATTGCAGCCAGTGTGGACAGGTCCT
Source organism: Thermoplasmatota archaeon (assembly GCA_048569615.1). Classification (GTDB taxonomy): domain Archaea; phylum Thermoplasmatota; class Penumbrarchaeia; order Penumbrarchaeales; family Penumbrarchaeaceae; genus JAYEPK01. The sequence continues at coordinate 18,935 of JBLIRK010000003.1, forward strand.
CTTCACCATCCACTTCGATGAGTATCGGTCCTTCGACCTCCTCACCCTGAACGGTGATGATCCTTATCGCCTCCTCGATGGCCATGAAGAGCTCCCCGCCGAGCATGCCGGCCGGGTTCTTCACTTTGACCGTCTTCGCCGGCTTCACCATGAGGGTAGGGATCTCCTTGCCCCTCTTCGTGTGGTTGTCCACCAGGATCAAACTTGGAACGTAACCCATCTTCGTCATTACCGAAGCTGTGACATCGCCGACTATCACCAGGGGGTCCTTGATAAGCAGATCCATCCTTGCCCTGGTCCTCTCCTCGTTTGGAACAAGCTCACCCAGAGGTGTCTTGAGGACGAGGCGGAGGTGGTCAGTCAGCATGTAAAGCATCATTTCACCTGACCTTGAGAGCATATTTGCCATTGGCCCTGATGCCCATATGCTCCGCAACCTCGGAATGCTCCCAATCGAGAACTACCACCATGCCCTGCCATTCCTTGGAAAGCTCTCCGTCGCAGAGGGGGCATTTTTCCTGGTCCGTTAGGAACATACATTTCTTGCAGGCAAGCATATTGATCACTTCTTTTTCTTCTTGGGGGCCACTTCACCTTCCGGATTGGACCTCTCCCTGTACTCCTCATCGAGCCAATCGATCTTTCCTAGACCGGCCTGCCTCATCGTCAGGCCGATCCTGCTCTCCCTTGGAGACCTTTCGTTCATGGACATCGACACAATCCTGGCCCTGACCTTGTCGCCGACCCTCAGATCGCGCTTGCTCTCCTTTCCCACAAGCCTCATGTTTCCCAGGTCCACGTCAATATGGTCGTCCATTACCTGGCTTATGTGCACGAGCCCGTCAAGAGGTCCGAAGCGCACGAAGGCTCCGAACTTCAATATCTCAACGACCGTTCCCTCCACGACCTCGTGAAGATGCGGCTGGAACGCAAGGGCCTTGAACTTCACTCTCTGAAAGATGGCACCGTCACCGTGCACTATCCTCCCCTCGCCGAGCCTCCGGACATCGGTGGCGTCTATGACCAACCTGTTCAGGTTGTCCATCCTGCCCTCGAAATTCCTCCGGGTCAGGTAATCCGCCACTAGGTCGAGGTCCTGCCCGAGGTAATGGGGAGGTATGCGGATGACATCCTCGCGCTGTATCATCTTGTACATCTCAGATCACCATTCTTGTGGGACGCCCGTACCCGGATATCCATGATACATTTATATAGGTACAGGGCTGGGAGGGGGGTTAAAATCCTTCTCCTTTATATTTATTCCTACAGGCCAGGAACCGGCTTTCAGAGACCGAGAAGCCTGTCCCCGTCCCATTTGAAATCGGGACCTCTTCGATCCTTCCAGTTCCTGCCTTCCATTACGGCACCGGCTATGAGAGGCAGGGCAACCGAGAGCTCCACATGCACCATGGCATGGGTCGCCTCCGCATCGATCTTCCCCCAGGACTGGGCCTCCCCGAGTGTTGATCCGGAAAGCCCTCCCCATTCCGCGCGGTCCATTGTTATCTGGAAGGCGTATTCATGACCGTCCTGGTCGCCGTATAGCATGTCAGCCATCACGATGGCGTCGTTTATGTAGTTCTTGGGGACACCACCCCCGAGGTAAACCGCTCCCGTGGCAGGGGACATGTGGACTATCTGGGCTATCTCGTAATTGTCCCGGATGGTGTCGAGGTGGAAGAGGGAGGGCATGTCAGCTCCGTTATCCCTGAGCCTCTTATACGCAGTTGAAAGACCTATTCCGATGGATGAATCCGCTATTGCGGGGCAGTAAATCGGGACATTCTTCCTGTAGGCAGCTCCAAGAATGGAATCCCCGTCATCCCCGCACCTCTCGCCCAGGATGGAGAGGAACTCCCTCGTGGAGTATTTCCTGGGCTCCATTTTCTCCATTATCCTTCCGATGTTGACATCTGTCTCCCTGAACTTGTCCTCATCCACGTAGGTGTCGTATATCCTGTCTATCATGTATGAGTGCAGCAGGACGTCATCGGAATTCGGATCCCCCTTGTAATGCCTGTATCCCATGGACTGATAGAAATCCTGATAGACAACGGCTCCGGTGGTTGTGATAACATCAACGAGCCTTGCCTCGATCATCTGGGCGATGAGCTTCCTGAGACCCGCTGCCACCAGGGCTCCTGACATCCCCATGAGCACGGTATGGCTGCCGTCCCTGTCGGTCATCTTCCTGAATATGTCCACGCACTGTGAGAGCCTCCTTGCCTGGAAGGAGGTCTTCGAAAAATCCTCCACGAGCTCCCCTATCGATGTCTTCTTTGACAGGTCCAGCATCTCGATGGGGGACCTTAGGAGTTCCTGTCTTGAAGGAACTTTATCGGACATTCTATCTCCCCCGCTCTAAGGAACGAACACGGCAGCGGCCAGCACCGTTGTCCATCTTCCCTGGTCATCGACCTCCGCATAGGAGGTTATATTCTGGGTCTGGACGATCCTGCCGTCAATCTTGAATATCTCCCTCTTCTCATCGTAGTTAGAATCTATGTCGAACTGTATGCCCAGTGTCGAGGCGAGCATCTCGGCGGCAAGGTCCTCCGCATAATCCCCCGCTGTTTTTGCGGCCTGGCCGAATGAATGATGCTCGGAAAGATAGCCGTGCTGCTCCCGGTCCTGCGGTATGGCTATCCCTATGGATGCCGCCAGTCTCCTTCCCGGTTCGTTGTCTTCGGCCCTGCTCATAACGCAGAAGACCACCTGTCCGGGATTGAGATTGTTGAGCCCGGAATCCCTCTCCATTATCTCGCATCCCGGAGGGAAAATGGAAGAGACATGGACCAGGTTGAACTTCTCTATCCCCGCATCCCTCAAGGCCAGCTCGAAGCTGGCGAGCTTCTCCCTGTGCCTTCCCACACCGGAGGTCAGGAAGAGCCGTTCAGGCGTGAAACCAGATTGTTGAATCATGGTGGAGTGATAAAAATCACTTGTATTTAAACCACATGGATGACCGCGGTTCCCTTCATTCGAGCCGTCTTAATTATGAGAAATAATGCATTTCCGGTGGGACTATTCTTATATATAACTTCTTTATTAGCGGGTGCACACGGGACAGGCCTGATACTGTCCAGGCAGGTGAGCTAAATGGCAAGAAAACCCAACAGGATGTACCGCCAGATAAGGGGACAGGCCTTCACAAGGAAGGAATACACCGGCGGCATTCCGGCCCCAAGGATCAACCAGTTCGTAATGGGGAACAGGACGGGTGAATTCGCTCTGACCTATCATTTGATCGTGAAGGAATCATGCCAGATCAGGCACACTGCGCTCGAGGCAGCCCGTATCGCCGCCAACAAGTTCATCTCCAAGAAGGCCGGCTCCCAGAATTATAAGCTCATCGTCAGGGTTTATCCCCACCAGATCCTCAGGGAGAACAAGCAGGCCACAGGGGCTGGTGCCGACAGGGTATCACAGGGAATGAGGAAATCCTTCGGCAAGAATGTGGGAACCGCCGCCAGGGTCCAATCGGGTCAGGAGGTCATGACCATACATGTCCCCTCCAACATGGAGCTGCAGGCGAAGATCGCCCTTCAGAAGGCATCCCAGAAGCTCCCGTCTCCGGTTCAGATCGTGAAGGAGAACCAGTAGGGACACCCTAGCTCCCACTGCAATTCGGCGGAAATGGTTTTATTGGGCGACCGCACTCCCAATGCGATGCCTAGGAAGAAGAGCATCCCGGAGCTTAGCGATGCGGAGGCAAAGGATTTCCGAGACGATATGCTATCCCTGTTCGTAAGGGACGATGGCGGAAAGGTGGTCGGAGAAACCATAGGTTTCGACGGCAATCATTTGATCCTGAAGATGGAGGACCGTTTCTTCAAGATTCCCATATCCGCAGTTGAAAAGGCTGAAGGATCCCTTGTCGTCAAGAAAAGGATAGACTGGAAGAAGGCGGGCAAGATGGGGGAGAAATGGAGGAAGAAGGAGCTGGACCCGCTTTACTGAGGTGAGAACATGGCCGAAGAAGGATTCAAGAACAAGATGGTCATAGTTGCAAGGACGGATCTGAAGCTCTCCCCGGGCAAGCTTGCGGTCCAGGTGGCCCATGCCGCCGTCAACTGCGCTTTTCACTGCAAGAAGGAGAGACCCAGATGGTTCAGGGCATGGGAGGACGAGGGGCAGAAGAAAGTGGTTGTGAAAGCGGCCTCGACCAGGGAGCTCTTCGAGCTCAAGACTATTGCCCAGGGGCTGAATCTGAGCACCTCCCTGGTGCAGGATGCGGGTCTTACGGAGGTCGCTCCCGGAACAATAACCTGCCTCGGGATAGGGCCAGGTCCCGCTCCGGAGGTTGACAAGGTCACTGGAGGGCTTCCCCTCCTTTGAGGTGCTCAAATGGCTACATGGCCCTTGAAGAAGGAGGCCCGTGTGGCGGGCATCGACGATGGCCGATATGAGAAAGGATCGGAGCAAACTCCAGTAGTTATGACCGTGTACAGGCTTGACGGGAGGATAGAGGGGCTGCTAAAGGGAAGCATTACAACGGACGGCGATGATTCCTCGAGGGTGATAGCGGAGATGCTGAATGAGAGCCGGTTCATGGACCAGGTGCGCTGCATTATCTCGGACGGAGCATGCCTGGGAGGCTTCAATGTGCTGGACATGGACGACCTTTTCGGCAGGACATCGCTCCCGGTGATAACGGCATCCGACGAGAGGCCGGATACACCTTCGATAATGGAGGCCTTGAAGGAGAACTTCGGGGATTGGAGGCGAAGGCTCGGGATCATCGAGTCTCATGAACCCTGTCCGATAGAGCTCCCCGATGGTATCTGCTATATACGGGTAAAGGGTATTTCCAAGGAGTTCGCAAGCGATACGGTGAGGAGGGCGACGCTTCAGGGAAGGACACCCGAGCCGGTAAGAATCTCACACATTGTCGCCTCCCTGCTATGAACGAGGGTGATGGAAATGGATGACAGGTTGATCCTTCTGAAGCTCTCCCAACTCGGGGCAATAGAGAGGTTCATAGACCTCACAACCGACAAGCTGGGAGTGATCCTTGAAACAAGCCAGCAATCGGCTTCGCTCTACCTGAAAAGGCTTGAATCGAGGGGATTCATAGAGAGAATTAGGAAGAGGAACGGCTCGGCTGTGAGGATAACCCGCGAGGGTCTGGAACAGCTATTGGGGCTCTACGGACAGCTCAAGGCGATATTCGATACTTCACGGGAGATCCGTGTCAGAGGCACGATCACGAAGGGGCTGGGGGAGGGGGCCTATTATCTATCCCAGAAGAGGTACAAGGACCAGCTTAAGCATTACTTCGACATGGAGCCTTTCGAAGGGACACTCAACATCAAGCTGTCCATCAGGGATTCTCCTGTCCTCGACCTGCTCAAAAAGGGGACCGGTATCAAGATCGAGGGTTTCGTATCCGACGGCAGGTCCTTCGGGAGCTGCATCTGCTATCCCTGCAGGATAAACAATGTAAAAGGAGCGATCATGATCCCGAACAGGACCCTGCACGTGGGGACGCTGGAGGTCGTGTCCGACAAGAGATTGAGGGATGAGCTGGGACTCAAGGACGGGGACCAGGTGGAGATCTCCATCACCTTCCCGCTGGAGATGGAAAAGGATCAATAGGATGTGACACCGGAAAAATCATAGTTAAGGCGCTTAACCCTCTTTCCCCTTCTTCATGTAAGATCATAGGAGGTGTCGGATCCGATTTGAACAGGGTCATCTCCTGCCGCCGCGCCCGCCGGATCTTCCCCTAGGGTCCGGAGGTCTCTGCCTTTTCACTCCCTGCTGCTCTGCAAGTATATCACACATCCTGTCCATGCAGAGCTCGAGCACCTTGGAAGCGTCTCCGCTTCCGTTCAATCCCGCAGCTCCGTCGTGGCCTCCGCCTTGGTTTCCGGTATCTTTACCAATGGCCTCCATGAACTTCCCTAGGTGGACGCCCATGGCCAGTATATGCGGTTTGGCGCGGGTCGACACTCTCAGTTCGTCCCTCCTCTCGGCGGCAATGAAGACAACGTCCCCCCCCGCTACAAGGAGGGCCCTTGCAGCTGCCGCCTCGAAGGATGAAACCATTGAGGTGGCCACGATCTGGTCCCCGACCTTCTCATACCTGATCCGCCTCATGGCCTTGAGCATCGCCACCTTCTTGGAGACGTCGAAATATTCCTCCCCCTCGATAACCTGGAGAACGTTCTCCATTGATACATCGGACCCTTCCAGCAGGAAACCGCACGCTGCAATATCGATTTCCGACGCGAACCTGAACTTGCCTGTATCGGCTATGATCCCTGCGATCCCCGCCACGGCCATATCGCGATCCATAGACGCCCCTGACATGAATGCCATCTGGAGAGCTATCTCAACGCATGCCCCCGCACTGCTGTCACTATAAACAGTGCCTTTCCAGTGGTCCCTCTCGGCATGGTGGTCTATGACACATATTTCCGGCCAGCCCGAGATGTCTCCCTCGGATATCTGCAGCGGAGAGGAAGAATCGATGATGACAACAAGGGAGTGGTCCATCACATCGGGATCGACTTCCATCTGGACCTTGACATGATCGAGAAGGGATCTGCCCGCCTGGGAGATCGACTTGTAGGCTCCCAGCATCACCCACGGGAATGTCCTTTTCAATATTACTGCCGCTCCCACAGCATCGATGTCCGCGTTGTGGTGGGCCAGAACGAGAACGCCACCATCCCTGCAATCCATGATCCGGGAGATCACGCGCCACATCTTCGCCGGATCTGACGGTGCAGGCAGCCTGCTTTGGAAAAACGTCCATCCCCCTTCGACTTCCCGGGGTATTCCGTAGGATCCCTGTATCATTGATATCCCTTGAGGGCCTCGTTCAGCTCGCTGCCCATCTTCTCGTACATCTCCTTCAGGCTCTTCTCCTGCTTCTCCATGGACTTGAGTCTGATGGAGAGGGTCTCCCCCTCCTCGCTCAATTCCTTTTTCAGCGCTTCGGGATCGTCGATCCTGAACATGAGGTCCCCGATCCTTCTGTAAACGTCACCCTGCGCTCTCTCCCCGAGGGCCTTCAGAGCTTCCTCGATCTCCTTCGACCTGCTTTCCATCTCCCCTTTCTGGGTGAGCAGTATCTGGAGCTGGGTCTTCAGCTGCTCGAATCTTGCTAGTTTCTCCTGGATATCCTTCGGAACCTGAAAAGACATGGGCATACCATCCGGTTTCTGTCCTATACAAGGTGTCGTATATATCTTTTTATTAATCCTCATGCTCCCCCGATGCGGACCTTAAGGCGGCCGATAGGAGGCCCATGTAGGAATTCAGCATTGCCCTGGATGTGGAGACCTCATCGGAGGTCATTCTGATGATGAGGGAGGGTCCTTCCATTGATACGTCAACGACGCCGCCCGGCGGTGATGAGAGGCCCTCGAGCCTCAGGGGAGAATAGAGAAAGCTCAAGGTCCTGATATCAGAAGAGAGTTTTACCGTAATCTCTGCCTTCATGAAGTGGGCCCCGATCAGTGGGCCTTGAGGACCTTCTTTCGGTTCGGCCTTTCCTTGTAGAATATCTTGTAGCCGCACTTGCTGCACTGTATCCCGATGGGGCTGAACTCCGTAACGAGCTTCTCTCCGCACCTGCCGCACCGATACATCTTAATCCCTTCCCATACGGCTTTCCAGCGTCTTGAACTTCCCGGTTGTGGGTTGGAAGGCGCCGCCGGCGAACTTATGGGAGCAGGACCGGCACTCCCAAATGCCCATGGAGACCCTCTTCACATTGTTCTTGTAGCATCGGGGGCAGGTATACTTCTGCGATTTGCTGCCGACAATGGAGCGTATCTGCTTCTTGACGCTGAGACCGTAACGCGGCCCGTATTTGCCGGAACTTCCGACCTTCTTCGTTCGCCTGCTCAATGGTGGTCCTCCTTATGGGCATTACACTTAGGGGGCTCCTACATAAGAATTCCTTATTTATAAGTTGTGCAGGAGAGCGAACCACGCAGAACTGGCTCACTCTATGATCTTGGTATCAACTTCACCATGGGTCCGGGAGTTCAGCATATCGAAGAACTCGATCTGCAGGCCCGCAGGTATCTCAACCAGACACATCCACTCCCCGGATTTGCTCCACTCCTCCCTCAGCACCCTGCCGAAGGACCTGATCTCACCCACGAGCTTGCCGTAATGGTGTGCGGTGGTCTTAACGGCGATCTGCGTCATCTCCATGCGTATGGGAAGAATGGGACGAAGCTCCTTAAGGACCTCGTTGACCTGGGATTCGGCGCTCTTGAAGGGATCTACGTTGATCTTTGCCTCCTCCATTGCGAGTTCGAGCCTCTGAGGAGGATGAGGTGTTTTGTTGATCGGATTTATGCAGTTGCGGGCGAGGAGGGCCACTATCTGTTTCCTCTTCTCCTCCTGCATCCTCTTACGCTGATCCGTGGTGAGCTGTATCTCACCCTTCATAAGGATCTTGACAACGATCTTCTCGAAATCTGTGGTCCCGAATGCCTTCTGCAGGACATCGTCCGGGGCCCGATCACCCTTGTGGGCATCCTTGAAAACGAACTCTGCCGCCAGGATCTCGGAGAGCTCGGGCTTTTTCTCTCCTTCCCGGTATTCGTGGGCCAGCTCGGGGTCCACAAGAAGCTCGAACCTCTCTCCTTCCCGGTCCAACCGTGCGATGACTGCTTCATCGAGTGAGACCATCTTCTCTCACACCTATTTCTTTCCTTTATCGACGTACTTGGTTACCTTGGTCTGGTCCAGCTTGCTGAAGGGCTCGCTCTTCTTGACTATACCTATCTCGACTGCAAGGGTATTCAGACTGCCTTCGTCGGTGGCCCCCAGCAAGGCTTCCAATCCGAGCTTCACGGCAGCATCCTGGGACATGTTCTCCTTGAACTTGTCCTCGAATATTTCCATGACTACGCTCCTGCCGGAACCGATGGATCCCGCCTTGTAGGACATCATGGCTCCTGATGGGTCTGTTTCGTACAGATGGATCCCCTTCTCATCTGTTCCTGCTATAAGGAGGGCTGTACCGAAGGGGCGGACGCCGCCATACTGCGTGTAGTTCTGCTTGAAATCACAGATCTTCTTCACAAGCACGTCCACGGGTATGCGCTCCTCGTAGGTTATCTTGTTTATCTGGGATTCTATCCTTGCCCTGTCAACGAGTACCCTTGCATCGGCAACGAGGCCGCTGGTGGCGCATCCGATGTAATCGTCTATCTTGAAGATCTTCTCGATGGAGCTCGGCTCGATCAGCGGGCTCGTTATCCTCTTGTCGATGATCAGAATGACGCCATCCTTGAATTTCAGACCGACAGTGGTGGTTCCTCTCTTCACGGCTTCCCTGGCATATTCCACTTGGAAAAGCCTTCCGTCCGGCGAGAATACCGTGATAGCTCGATCGTATGCCATGTTACCTGGTTGCATATACATACCTCAGCAGCGGGTCCGTCTCCGCGGAATGGACCTGTCCATAAACAGCGTCGACCTAAGGCGGAGAATCCTCTTGTGATAAATATTTATTGGGTTTAACAATGACCGGCGGTGCGGGATTCAGGCTGCATCCTGTCTATAATGCTTCTTCTCCCTCACCTGCTCGGGGACATATTTGTAGTAGGCCCTCCTGAGTGTCCCCGATACCCCGGCAATATTGATGATCAGGGTTCCTTCGTTGAGCTCCTTACCGTTCAACTCCTCAATTATCCGGACCAGGTCCTCCGTCCCCCTGTGCCAGGTCCGAATGATGGCCCATCCGGATTCATAATAGACGAACCACGGCCTTACCCTGCTGAAATCCTCCTCGCTCAAGGTCCTTGTCCTGCTCCTGATAAGGTTTATCAGCAGACCCTTGCCGATGCCTTCCGGAGACGCGACATGCATGACCAGGTACCTGCGTCTGTGCTCATGGACCATGGAACAGCTAGGCCCTCGCCCTATTTTTATTTGCTCCCCGGTGTGTCCTTTATACATTTCCACCAGAACATAATAATAGCATGCACATAGGTGTTTAGGTAAAACTTATATGCACTGGGTGAGTATTTGTTAAATACCAAGTGTCCATAATGCAAGGGGCCCCCTCTGACAAAACGGAGGAATGTGATGAAGAAGAAACTCATTTCCATCATCGGCATATCACTTACCTTCCTAGCGCTTGCTCCCATGATAGTCATCCTGTTCGCCGACGAAGGGGAAGCACAGGACCCGGGCCAGCCGATGATGCTGAACGATATGAGGCTTCATCTCCGCGAGGGGATGACCATGTCCCCCATTGCTCCAGAATCACAGGATGAATTCCAGGCCATCTCGATCCCCAACGGCTTCATAAGGGACGGTTTCTTCGGCTGGAACCTGCTTCCCATAGGACATGTGTACTGGCAGCCCGTGGGAACCTGGTCCACCGATCCCTTGAAGGGGACCATCAACCTGGGCGGAAAGGTCACGGTCACGATATTCGCAACCAGGGAAGAGGGATCCGGGAATGTAAACTCCGATTTCCTCTTCGAGATACTCAGAGGCAGCGAACCCCTCATCCAGCTCACAACATCGGCAAATATACAGGATGGAATCGACAACAAGATAGAAGCAACGGGCTGGTTCCCCGCGGCCAATGATACCACGGTGGAGGCGAACACACAGCTGTCCCTCAGGATCACCGCAAGATGCAACGGCGGGGCGATAATGAAGTACGGGTCCACAACGGTGGATTCGGGGATCTCCTTCGGCTCCAACGCCCTTTCCATAAAGAACCTCTTCATGGACAGGAAATACATCACCCTGGAATACACCGACGCTTTCATGGCCCCGTGGATCAACCTCTATACCCAGCTCAAGGTGAACGAGATCGTCCAGCCGGATTCACAGAACGCCGTGACGACCCAGTGGAACACACTGAACCGCTCCAGGGAGCTGATCTGGGAGCGTGATTCTCCCCCGGGGAACTACTTGGTTGAGATCAGCATATCATACGACTACACCGGAGCCCAGAACATCACCGAGCAAAGAGCATTGATCGTCCAGAAACCAAAGGAAAGCAGTCTTGAGCATATGAAACACTTATTGGGCAGGTACAAGTACGTGATTTTGGCGGTGATCGCCATTATCGCAGTGCCTTGGGGTCTATCTCGATGGAGAAAAGGCGTGTGGAAGCGCAGGTTCAGGGAACTGCCGCATGAATTCCGCGAACTCCCCAAAGGAAAGAAGAAAGCCCTATGGAAGAAGGCAAAGAAGGACAGGACGGAGAAGAGAAAGGACCTGAAGAAGGAGGAGAGGGAAAGGAGGGAGAAGGAGAGGGAAGAGGGCAAGTTCTCTCTGTTCAAACGTCCCGATGAGAAGAGAGAGAGGATCCCGAGGAGACGGCACGGAAGGCCCATTGAGGCGGAGGTCCTTTCCGAAGATGCCGGAGACCTCGAACTTTGAACCTTTCTTCCAATACACTCCAAATCCTAGAACTCGAAAAGCGAGGACTGTTTGACCTCCTTCCCGGAGATCTCATTTTCATCGGTATTCTCCTCCTCCGCCTTCGGTTCGGACTCCCCGGCTGCATCGGAGGACCTTTCCTGTTCTTCATGGAAATCCATAAGGCCGCCCTGGTCCGAACCGATTGTGATCGGAACAAATCGGGATGATCTGATGGCCTGGGCATCCTCCAGTATTCCTTTTAGATCCGCATCGGACAATCTGCTGTGCGTGAGTATCTTGAGATGCTCCTTTTCCAGCTCCCCGTAGGCTGCAAGGTGGGAGGCGAATTCCGGGTCCCTCTCGGCTAGCACCGAGAAACGGAGAAGGGGATCCTCCTTCACGGTCCTTATGGATGCGTGGGTCATTCTCCCGATGGCCTGGGATATCTCCTTCATCCTTGCCCTGGCATCCTTTGTGCTCGACATCTTCTTCAGGTAGGAAGGGAACTGGAACCGGGAGCGGCTTTGATTTGGATTCTGTCTGGCAATGCCTATCGAGGCAAGATGGTCCTTGGCATAGGACCAGAGCTTGTAGTTCTGCCTTCTGCGGACCCTGCCCAGAAAGACGTCGGCCCTGGATAGGGCGCCCATCCCCCTTTCAATATCCTCAGGATGGGACATTGCATTGGTTATGTTCTCGGAGAACCATAGGACAAGGGAAGAGATGTCCTCATCCACTTCCATCAGGGCCGATCGGGATGAATTGAGGGAATTGGCGTAGAACACCTTCTCCATGGTGCTGAATATGTTGTCCTTGGTATCCCTGAAGCCGAGGACGTCAAGGTCCTTGACCGATATCCTGCTCTTTCCGGTGCATAGTATCTGGAGGTCGCCTACGGCCGATCTCATATCCCCTCCTGACCTCTCTGCCACGGCCATGATCACATCCTGGTCGAACTGAACCCCCTCTATCTGGCATATCTCCCTAAGCCTCTTTGCGATCGATGCCGGTCCGAGCCGCCGGAACTTGATCCGCTCGCAGATGAAATTCAGCGGCGCCCCCGAGCCGCTGATAAGACCGTAAAGGCTGTTGACGATCAGAAGGACGGGCTGCTTGGTGATCTTGACCAGTTCCACGATCGCCTTCTTTCCTCCTCTATCGGAAACATCGGTCCCTCCCTCATCGGAAACGCTTCTCTCGTAGAGGTTGTCAGCTTCGTCGAGCATTATTAACTTGTTGCGGTAATTGGTGCCTTCTGCATACCCCTCCTCGTCCGTGATATCCCTGGAGAGGGCGCCCCTGGTGGCCATCTTCCTTATCGCCTCGATGTTCCTTGAATCCGAGGCGTTCAGTTCGATCACCTCCCATCCCATCTCGGCAGCCAGGGCGAGGGCTGCCGTGGTCTTTCCCACTCCCGGCTCACCCTCGAGAATGACAGCCCTCTTCTTTGGTATCCTGCCCTCGCTCCAGCCTCCGGCCCAATCCCTCAAGGCTTTCACTGTGCTTGCCACGCCTGTCATCTGATCAAGGCTTCCAGGCCGGTATCTCTCGATCCATGATGAGCCTGCGGATCGACCGGGGGGATCTGTCATTGTGATTAAGTACGATGAATAGGTACTTTACAGTTTCCAGGGAGAAAAGTGAAACTACTTGTACCAAACGAAATGAGGTGGGCATGTTTAAATAATGACCATTGTTCTTTCTGTTCTGTTGCAGGGACCGTCCCAGGTTCTGGCATTCTGAAAAGCGTCCCAAGGGGTGGCTAACAATGGTCTCCAAGAAGAAAGAAGTCAGCGACCATGAAGAGGTAGTTATGAACGGACTGCCGCTGGGGATCATAGTGATGGATGGGGAAGGACGCATCCGTTTTATGAACGATCATTTTACGAAACTCATTGGCCCTGCGGAGGACAAGGTCCTCGGCAACTACCTGTACGACATCGTGGAGCCCTCGGACATCCCCGAAGTGCTTTCCATGATGAAGAAGGGGAGACGGGACGGCGTTCAGCTGGAAATGACCATCAGGCTCATAAAGGGCAGGTCCGTCCACGGGATATTCACATTCCGCGATCACCGGTTCCATGGGGAGAAAGGCTCAATGGTCACCATGGTGGAGAAGGAGCAGAGAACGAAGAAAAACGAGATCTGCTATGAGGTCCTGGAAGAGCTCCCCATGCCCGTGGTCGTGATGGAAAAGGACCTGCAGGTGCAGTTCAGGAACAGCGCCGCAGATGAGAGGATCAGCCTTCTCGCAAAGGGCAAGGATCCTGTCCAGAATCCTTCCAAGGAGCGTAAGGCGGTCCTGCTGGACTGCCTGAAGAATGGCAACCCGGGAAGGACAACCGTCAGTATCAAGACTTCAGAAGGAGGCATAGACTTCGATGTGGTCACGGTACCGGTACGCTCCGTTGGAGCAGTGGACAGGGCTCTGGAGTTCTGGCTTGACCCGCCGGCCCGGACAGAAGGCATGGGAGCAGCGGACCTCTTGAAGGGGCTGGGGGATGAGCTGATAGACAGCGCCAATGCGCTCATCATCGGGCTCGACCTGGAGGGAACGATAACCCTGTGGAACAAAGGGGCCCAGAGGGCTCTGGGTTACTCTCCGGAGGAGGTCAAGGGAAGATCGTGGTTCGATTATCTGCTTGACAGGGAAGCCGAGAGAGGGAAGCTCGAGGTCCTCCAATGGAACATCGGTTCCGGTTTCCGGACCCGGTATGAGAGCAAGGTAAGGTCAAAATCCGGAATGGCCATGATAATATCGCTGGAAAACACGGTTATCTTCGACAAGACCGGGGATGTGTCCCTGGTCCTGATGGTAGGCCAGGACATAACTACCCAGAAAAGGCTCGAGGAATCCCTCCGGAGCCAGAGCGACAAGTTGATGGACGCCATGGAGGAGTCGTCGCTCTACACCGATCTCATGGTCCACGATATGCACAATGCGATAGCCGGCATAATGGGATATCTTGAGCTCCTCAGCATGGGGGGGACAAAACCGGACAAGTCAAAGGAATACATCGAAAGGGCCCTGGCAGAGGTCAGGAAGAGCTCTTCCATAATCAAGGATGTCAAGCTGATCTCTCAAGCAGGACCCCTTACCCAGACCGGAACCATAGAGATTTCCGAAATCCTAGCTCACGCCGTGGCCAGGTTCCAGAAGGAGATGGGAGGGGAATGCCCGAAGATCGATATCGACACTCCTGAGATCGAGGTTGTCGCAGACCATCTCCTGGAAGACGTTGTCATGCGGGTGCTCCAGCACTCCGTCAGGAATTCCAAATCCGATAAACCGAGGATCAGCATAAACGTAAGGAGGGATCCCTCCAAGACCAATTTCGTGCCGGAACCGGTCCACATCGTAGTCGCGGACAACGGCGGAGGCATGGACCCCTCCAGTCTGGAAGGATTGTTCAACCGGCCGAGAAGGACGGACCTCGGCTCCCACGGACTGGGACTCTACCTTGTCAAGAGGATCATCTCCAGATACCAGGGAATGGTGTGGGTGGAGACCTCATCCGGTAAGGAAAAGGGTTTGGAGGTCCACATACTCCTCAGAGAGATAGTATGATCAATCCGCAACGATATGGAGCTCGCCGTTCTCGTAATAGATCCAAATATTGTCCCTGATCTTCTTGGTAAGCTCCGAGAGGGCGCTGTAAAGGGATTCCTCGGAAACTCCCAGATACCTCGCCGCATCCTTGGTCACCCAGGGATAGTTACCGAAATCATGGTCCCTGATGTACTCGTAAACCTTCATCTCAAGGCTGCTGAGATCCTTCATAGCCATAACCACACGGCTCCAGGTGCTTATCTCCACCCTAGCCTGGCTACCCCGCCTTCACCGAAATCCTTCTTCACAACCCTGAGCTTCCTCTTCTTCCCGTCAGCGGGAAGAGAAGGTATGTCAAACTGCTCCTTCCTCTTTATCTTTCCCGGAAAATGCTTGAGAAGGATCACACGGGATATCGACTGGACCCATCTGTAGGGAACCCCCACGCTGGCGCCGTCGGGAACAATGTCCGGATTGGTTTCCGAGACGAGAAGTTCGTATATCTCGCCATCGTCCAGGTCCACTATGATATCCTCGACGTAGCCAAGGTTCAATCCTTTGTCAGTAATCACTTCAAGCCCTTGGAGATTATTGATCTCTGTAAGCATCGGACTCCCTCACGACCCTTTGCCCGCCTCCATGCCGAAGGCCTGGGGGCGGGAAATATCATACCGGATAGTGATTTTCTATTGTTTAAATGTTTTTAAGTTGTTTTCACCTGAAAAATAATCCGCCGAAAGAGGAAGCATAGGCCGTGAACTTATCAGAAATTTGTGAATCCGATGCAAAGGCGGGGCTCCCCTCCATATTTAGGGAACTTTGATTAATAAACATATATGATATCTCTCAACAGGAGACGATATAAATGATAGATGCTGCAAAGGACCTGGAAGGATCAACGGCCCCTCTATTCTGCCTCAGGGACCAGAACGGGGAGGAGGTCTGCCTGAAAGACCTTAAGGGAAAATGGACAGTGCTTTACTTCTATCCCAAGGATAACACAAGCGGCTGCACGCTCGAGGCCAAGGATTTCACATGCGCCGTGGAGGATTTCGCCAAGGAAGGGGCGCAGATAATCGGCGTTTCGCCCGACAGCGAGGAGAGCCACCTGAAGTTCATAGGCAAGCACGAGCTGAAGCTAACCCTCCTCAGCGATCCGGAAAAGGTCAGCCTCGAGGCATTCGGGGTGTGGAAGAAGAAATCCATGTACGGCAGGGATTTCATGGGTGTGGAGAGATCGACCTTCCTCATCGATCCAGATGGAAAGATCAGAAGGGAATGGAGAAAGGTCAAGGTGGAGGGCCATGTGGATGATGTCCTGTCCGAGCTGAAGAAGTCTAAATGATCTGCAACTATCAAATCAAGAAACCGGACTCCAACGAAGGCAATATGCTTTCATGCAAGAAGTGGTCGATTTGGAAGAAAAAACGGAAACGGTAAAGATCGGAGGGATGACCTGTGCGGTTTGCGTCCAGGCGATCGAGACGGGTCTGAACGAGCAGGCGGGCATCTCCAAGGTCCATGTCAACCTGGGATCCGAAAAGGCATACGTCAGGTTCGACCCCGAGAAGACGGACCTAGGTAAGATCCGGCGAACTATAGAGGATATCGGTTATACGTATCTGGGTACCGATTCCGAGGTTGATGCCGAAAAGGAAAGGAAAGCATTCCTGGAGGAGCAGAGGCGGAGGGCCCTGAGGTTCTCCCTAGGGCTCGGCATAGGCATCCCGCTGATGATCATAATGCATCTGGGCATCCATTTTCCCTTTGACATGGCCTATGGAATGCTGATTCTCACATCTCCCATATTCATTTTCATCAGCTATCCCATCTTCAAGGCCGCCTACAGATCATTGAGTCACTTGACCCTGAACATGGACGTGATGTATTCCATGGGAATGGGTGTGGCCTATGCCGCATCCGTTCTCGGAACCCTGGAACTTGGTCTCGACCGGTCCTTTCTCTTCTTCGACACCGTGCTCATGCTCGCAGGATTCCTCACGCTCGGCAGATATCTTGAGGCCAGAGCCAAGGGGAGAACGAACGAGGCGATCAAAAAGCTGATAGGGCTGCAGCCAAAGAAAGCACTGGTCATCAGGAACGGGAACGAGATGGAGATCGACATCGCCGATGTGGTGCCCGGGGATATTGCTATCGTCAGACCGGGGCAGAAGGTTCCCGTGGACGGTTCGATCATTTTCGGAAAAAGCTACATCGATGAATCCATGATAACCGGGGAGCCCATCCCTCCGAACAAGAAACCGGGAGACAAGGTGATCGGAGGGACCCTGAACAAGAACGGGGTAATTAGGATCAGGGCCGAAAGGATCGGGAAGGAAACCGTGCTGTCGCAGATAATCAAGCTGGTGGAGGAAGCCCAGGGATCAAGGCCTGCGATACAGAAAGTTGCCGACAAGGTCGTTTCCTACTTCATCCCGGCGGTCCTTCTGATTGCCGTTGCATCCTTTGCCGCCTGGTACCTTCTCTTCGGCGGGACCCTTCTCGTTGCCATGACCGCCCTTATATCGGTGTTGGTGATAGCATGCCCTTGCGCATTGGGGCTGGCCACACCAACGGCTGTGACGGTTGGCATAGGAAGAGGAGCCGAGCTCGGGATACTTATCAAGAACGGAGACGCCCTTCAGAGCTCCGAAGGGATAGATACCGTTGTCATGGACAAGACAGGTACGATCACACTCGGAAGGCCGCAGGTGGTCGACATCTTCGTCAATCGGGGAAGAAGGGAAGAGATGCTCGCCTTGGCCGCTTCGGTGGAAAAAGGAACTACCCACCCGTTGGGAGAGGCCATAGTACGCGCGGGCGAAGGTGTCGAAATTCCAGATGCGGAAACAGTTGAAGAGATGACCGGCAAGGGTATGAAGGGCATTGTGAGGGGCAGGGAGGTACTGGTCGGGAACCTCTCCCTGCTAGAAGAGTCTGGGGTCCGGATCCCTGCCTCCGTCAAAGAAAGGCTCGGAAAGATGCAGGAGAGCGGAATGACGGCTGCACTGGTCGCAGCGGACGGGACCGTTCTGGGCCTGATCGGGATCTCCGACAAAGTGAAGGATACCTCAAAGGAAGCGGTCAGAAGCCTGAGGTCGAAAGGCATAAAGGTCATCATGCTCACGGGAGATGCTGGGGCTTCTGCGAAAAGGGTTGCGGCTTCCGTGGGAATAGACGAGGTCATCGCGAACGTGCTCCCCGGAGACAAGGCCGGAAAGGTCAAGGAGCTTCAGAAGGAGGGCAGGAGAGTGGCCTTCATAGGTGACGGCATCAACGACGCGCCTGCCCTGGCCCAGGCCAATGTCGGCATCGCGATGGGGAGCGGAACTGACATTGCAATGGAAAGCGGCGACATCGTCCTTGTGAACAGCGATCCCAGGGATGCGGTGGCAGGGTTGGAGCTGGCCGGGAAGGTAATGGGCAGGATCAGGCAGAACATATTCTGGGCCTTTGCATACAACACGGCCCTGATCCCTATCGCAGCAGGGGTGCTGAATCCCATCGGGATCCGAATGAGGCCGGAGCTCGCCGGACTGGCCATGGCAATGAGCTCGGTAACGGTCGTAACACTGTCCCTCATGTTAAAAAGGTATAAACCGCAGTCGTTGAAGAGCAAGGGAGGAAAATGAATGGAAATCGACCCAGTATGCAAGATGAAGGTGGATCCAGGCAAGGCGAAGTTCAAGAGCGAATACAATGGAAAGACCTACTACTTCTGCGCCCCGGGATGCAGGTTCCTGTTCGAGAAGGAGCCTGAAAAATATCTGAAGAGCGACAAGCCGCTGGTCAAGATGTGATATGGAAGGATGGCCGGCTGTCGTTAGATTATTCACAGAGAAGACCATTAACCCTCCGTATGCAGAGCGACATAGAGATAGCCCAGGCAGCGAAGCTCAGACCCATAGAGGAGATAGCAAGGAAAGCCGGCTTGAAGAAGGGCGAGTACACGCCATGGGGGGCCTATAAAGCGAAGATCGACCTTTCCGCAATGGAAAGGATAACGAATAGGAAGCCGGGACGCCTCATACTTGTTACGACAACAAGCCCTACCCCTGCAGGGGAGGGCAAGACCACCATGACAATAGGGTTGGCACAGGCCCTGTGCAAGCTGGGTCATAAGAGCATGCTCGGGATCCGCGAGCCTTCGATGGGGCCCGTATTCGGCATAAAAGGAGGGGCCGCCGGAGGCGGATATTCCCAGGTGCTTCCCATGGAGGACATAAACCTCCATTTCACTGGGGACATGCATGCGATAACGGCTGCACACAATCTGCTTGCAGCAGTCCTGAACAACCACATGCACCACGGCAACGAACTGAACATCGATCCCAGGAAGATCGTATGGCACAGGGTAATGGACATGAACGACAGGGCCCTCAGACATGCCGTTATCGGGCTGGGTGGTACAAAGAGCGGGATGCCCCAGGAGGATTCCTTCGACATCACCGCAGCAAGCGAGATCATGGCCGTAGTATGCCTCTCAACCTCGCTCCGGGACCTGAAGGAAAGGATATCGAGGATAATAGTCGCCTACAACAGGGACGATCAGCCGGTGTTCGCCAATGAGCTCGGGGTGGTGGGCGCCATGGCAATGCTCCTCAAGGATGCCCTTCGCCCCAATCTGGTCCAGACCATTGAAGGGGTTCCCGCATTCATCCACGGCGGCCCCTTTGCCAACATCGCCCACGGGACGTCATCCTATCTTTCCACGAAGATAGGGCTTCATCTGAGTGAGTACTTCATCACGGAGGCAGGCTTCGGTTCGGACCTCGGTGCCGAGAAGTTCTTCGACATCTTCTGCAGGAAGACCGGCCTTATCCCTTCCGCCGTCGTCATGGTGGTGACGACCAGGTCCCTCAAGATGCAGGGAGGCGTACCCAAGACCGAGCTCGATAAACAGGACGTGCTTTCAGTAAGGAAGGGCATGGCGAACCTGTCCAGGCACCTCCATATTGTCCAACTGTTCGGACTTCCGGTTGTCGTGGCCATCAACAGGTTCGAGAACGACCACGAGGACGAGGTGCAGGAGGTGCTCAGATTATGCGAGGCCATGGGCATACCGATCGCCGTTTCGGAACACCACGCCCGGGGGGGTGATGGGGCGATGGGAGTTGCCGAGAAACTGGTCGAGATCGTCAGCACGTGCAAGAACTGCTTCAATACGCTCTATCCGGACAACATGCCCTTGAAAGAGAAGATCAAATACGTATGCCACAACGTTTACGGCGCCGGAAAGGTGCAGTTCTCGGTGGATGCGGCAAGTTGGATGGAGAAGTTTGAGCAGATGGGATACGGGGACCTCCCTATCTGCATGGCCAAGACGCAGTACTCGCTCTCCGATGACCCGACGCTTCTGGGAGCGCCCACAAAGTTCAAGGTCACCATCTCGGAGATCCGCCTGTCGGCAGGAGCAGGATTCGTGGTCCCGCTAACTGGTAAAATCAACACGATGCCGGGGCTTCCGAAGAGCCCGGCTGCGGAAAAGATGGATGTCACCGATGAGGGAAGGACCATCGGCCTGTTCTAGAGGGTGAGCAGCTGGATGAAAGTTTGAGGGCCATGTTCGAGAAGCAGGGATACGCCGTCGTGGGAAACCATTCGGCCGTCAAGACCTGCCACTGGCTCAGGGAATCGCTTATGAGGGACAGGGTCTGCTACAAGGAGGAATTCTTCGGGATCAGGAGCCACAGATGTCTCCAGATGACCCCGGTTGCCAATCTTTGCAATCATATGTGCCTCTACTGCTGGAGATACCAGGGCTCCGACGATGTCATAGAGGAATGGGACGATCCGAAAAGCATAGCGGAGGGCTCAATACAAGCACAAAGGAGGCTGGTCTCCGGTTTCAAGGGTGATGAGCGCTGCGATCCGAACATGTGGGAGGAGGCAAGGAGCCCAAATCAGGTTGCCATCTCTCTGACAGGGGAGCCCACAATGTATCCATATCTCGGTGAGCTTATAGCCGAATACAAGAGAATGGGATTTTCGACATTTCTCGTCACGAACGGGACGCTCCCCCATGTCCTGAAGGACCTGGACCCGCTCCCCACACAGCTTTACATCTCGATCGATGCCCCCAACGAGGACGTTTACAGGAGGTTGTGTCTTCCCAAGATCGAAAGCGGTTGGGACAGGCTCATGGAGACGATCGACCTGATACCTTCCCTGGATACGAGGACAGTAGCAAGGCATACGCTTGTGAAGGGATGGAACCTTGGCTTCGAGGAGCAATATTCCAAACTTGACCTTAGGGGGGAGTTCGACTTCATCGAGCCCAAGGGATATGTTTTCGTCGGTTACTCAAGGGAGCGCCTGACGATGGAGAACATGCCCTCCTTCGAGGAGATAGAGGGATTCGCGTCCCGGATATCTGAGCTCACGGGTTATGCAATGGCCGGAAGCAATCGACCATCAAGGGTCGTGCTTCTCTCTTCGGGAAGGAAAAAACTTATGGTCTGAACATGTGCCAGCAGGAACACAAGGTTCAGGAAACTTTATAAAATCTCGTTCAGTTACAAGAGCGTCCAGAACCCATCTGGAAGGGGGAGTCAGGTATGAGATATGACAGGATAGCCCGACCCATTTTTGCATTGTTGATACTACTATCACTGATACTTTCCGGAGTGGGCAGCATCGGCCATAAAGAAGCAAATGACGAAGAAAAGGACGGTCCATCCGCAAGGGAAAGTATCCTTGCGGGGCCCCCTTCAAGGGACCTTGAGGATGGGAAGACGGTTTTCCAAATGGACGGAGGGGATCCGGATTGGGTGCTCCTGCGCAACGGTGTCATCCAGAGGGAGGAAGGTCTGATGAAGCTGGATGACAGGCGGATCGGAGGCGGGTCGATCTTCGCCGCGTCCCCGGAATCAACATACAACATGGCCACATCAAGGATGGTCCAGGAGTACCTCGGAAGGATCTATGCCGGATATGTTGTCTCTTCATCGGGCGGCGGCGGGAATGTCAAGTTCTATCTGATATCCTCCGGCGATTCCGGAAGGAGCTGGGACGGACCTGTTATGGTGGCAGAGAAGAGCGGTGTGACAACAGGGTCCATCGACCTTCTTATTCAGGGGGACAAGGTCTTCTATGTGATGACGACAAGGGGAGCCAGCGCAGGCCAGAAGGAGATATCGGTGAAGGTCACAAGCTACCTTAACTGGATGAACATCTCTTCCGTTCCCTCACATATCGTCGAGAGCGGACTCGGGACCCATCAGACGGCCTTGGTTAATTTCAACCAGAGGGTATTCCTTTTCTGGAAGAGGGGTGATTTCTCAAGACCGCAGTACCAGGTCCACTACGATGGAAGCTGGTCCACCACCCATGAGATCGCTATCAATACGAAATGGTTCTGCCCCGTGTTCTCGGACTTCAACGGTCTGGATACTCTCTATCTGCTCCACGTCGGGGGAACCGCCAACAACGACGTATACGTCACCAACACCACCGATTTCGGGGATACATGGTCCGCTACGGTCAGGTTGTTTTCCGGTTCCGGGGAGCTGGAATACATCTCCGCAGCCCGTGGTCCCGGTGCCATCCATCTTGCCACAAGCTACGAGACGCTTCTCCAGATCGATCATGCAACGTACAACGGCCGGGGTGTGACCGGACCCTCGAAGATCGCCTACTTCAGCGCCAATGTTCAGGACAACGATCCCAAGGAGGTATGCATCTCTGCGGATGACAGGGATGTTGCTGTCATGTACGAGGACGTCGGTGGAAAGGTAATGATGGTGACGAAAAGGGAGGGGGGCTACATCCCCGAGATCTCATCCTTCGGTTTCGGTTCGGCCCACAGCCCCACCATGGACGCGGGGAGGAATGCGGTATGCTTCATGAACGGCACGCTCCTCGAGGTCCGGGTGCTGTCGAGGGCGACCCGCGGGGCTGTCTATTCTCAGCCTCTCTCCAACATAGGCCTCAGCTCATGGAATGACATAGGGTTCACCACGGGTGGCCTCGGCCATTCATCAAACATCACATTCAAGGTCCTGGATTACGATACCGGGGATGCGCTCTTCCCCCAAAGCGGCACCGTGAGGATTAACGACCTGCCGCCAGGTGAGATCGAAGGCAGATATCACAACAACGCGATGGACCTCTCCGGAGCGTGGACGGAGGGAGGGGGGCTGGCAGAGACAATCGTTTTGATGCTGTTCTTCGAGAGGAATGAGAGGTTCGATCCGTGGCTCATGTCCATGTCCGTCAACTACACCGTATCCTATCCTTATACCGAGGATTTCAGCCAGGACTTCCATTTCCACTCTTCAATGAACGTGGATATTACTCCCATCGGAGCAGAGCTCATCGAGGGAGCGGATTCGGGGTGGATCACCATGGGACCTGTAAGGTTCGAGGATGAGATCCCATCCCACCTAAGCGTGCACTGCAGTTTTCTGGGCAACGGGAACAAGATAAAGGCAGAGGTCCTGGACAGGAACCAGGACCAAGTTTCGAATTTCGGGGATGCGGAATCAAGCGAGGTGACGGAGACCGAGAAGGAGGTGTTCGTAAAATGGGGCCGGAACAATTTCGGAGACATTCCCACGGGACTCTCGATGGTATTTGTCAGGCTCCATCTCATAAAGGATTCACCGGCAGCTCCGGCCGTAAAATGGTTCAAACTCGGACCCACGGAGCCGCCAGCATTGGTCGGAGACGAAGCGGACCGGATGATGATCCGGAGGGGACAGAGCGCTTCCCTTTACATTGAAGCGGCGGACCGGGAGGAGCCGCTGGGCGACCTGAATATCGCTGTTGAATGCAGGGCGCCGGATTCTAACATATGGAGCGACACCATGGTAAGCGATCCGCTCTGGAATGGCAACAACTGGACGGTGTTATTCATGACGGACATGAGCTCGAGGATCGGCACCTATGATTTCAGGGCGATGGTCAGGGACAACGAGGGCGGATCCTCCGATTGGGTCGAGCTTTCCTCCCGGATAACGGTATTGAACAATATCCCCGCCCCTCCGATGATCACCATCCGACCGGCGACCGCCAGGGTGGGGGACGACATCGAGGTCTCGCTTCTATCAGCCGGTTCTGACAGGGAAACCGCCTCGGGGGAGCTGACCTACACACTGGAGCTTTACAGGGAGGAGGAGCTGCATGACACGCTGTCCAATCTCACAAGCCTTGAGATCGTTCTCGAAGACCTTCCCCTTGTCAAACACGAGACCTGGACCATTGAAGCCAGGACATGGGACGGTGTTGAAACAGGCCCCTGGACCACGGTGACCTTCGGGGTCGAGAACACCGAACCGTCAACCACCAGCTCCCTTCCGGGAATCATCCATATGGAGGAGGATGAAGGGTGGTCCAGCGGCTCGATCGACACATGGTTCTCGGACGCCGACGGGGACGAACTTGTCATTTCTTTCATGGGCCCCCCGGAACTTGGGATCTCACATTCGGGGGATTTATTGGAACTTTCGACACCGGAGGACCGCTTCGGACCTTCATTTCTTTGGGTATTCGCGACCGACGGAGAGGCGGAAGTGGAAATTAACATATCCATCGATGTGGCACCGGTCAACGATCCTCCCGAATGGAATCCTGTAGATAGCGTATCGGTGATGCAGGATGAATGGCTCAGCGTTTCCCTGGGAGCACATGATTCCAGGGATGGGGAGGATGTCCTGGTGAGCTCCGACATAAGGGAAGTCATACCCGGCCTGCTGGAGGGGGTCAATTTCATCCAGTACCCCAACGGAGACCTGGAGCTTCTTGCCTCCAACGCGATGGTGGGCATATTCAATATCACCTATCACATGGTCGACGGGGACCATGATCTAACCGGTTACCTGGAGATAGAGGTTGTTAATGTCAATGACGGTCCTTCCCTCCTGTCTGCGGGAACATCCGGAGGAAAGAGAGTTTTCGAATTCGATGAGCTGATCACATTCACCGCCGAAGCGGATGATCCGGACCTGGGATGGGGGGACGAATTATCCTACGAATGGTCATCAGACATATCCGGAGCCATAGGCACGGGAGATACGATCTCCTCCGTGATCGATGTTGGAGACCACATCATCACCCTGAGGGTGACAGACAATGAGGGGGCTTCCAACTCCACATCGTTCTCCATCACTGTCCTGGATGACGAACTGGACGGGGGGTCCGTAATGAGGACATCCACCCTTTACATGATCGCCGGAGGTGCTGCCTTCGGACTGGGCCTCCTGATCGCAGTAATCATCATTATCGTGGGATTCGTGACGGGGAAGAAGAAGAAGAAGGAAGCAGAGGAGGAAAAGAAGGAGGTTCCGAAGGAGCCTGAGGATAGGACCCCGAAGCTCGGTCCAGGAGGTCCGGAAAATCTGAAGATGGGTGAGACTGCTCCGGAGAGGCGGCAGCTCCCTCCGGCGGAGACACCTTCAGAATCCATACAGAACGATACACGAAAGGAGGCGGAACCGGCTGCTTCGTCTCAGCATCAAACTCAGACCGCAACCCCGCCGCGATCCGGGCAATCCGTCCCGGTTCCGCAATCTCATGCAACAACGACCCCCTCGGTTATGACCCAAAATCCGGCCGGGCCATCGGCTCCCGCTTCGCCACCGCAGCCGCAACAGATCCCCAACACGGAGGTGAAAAACGAATGAAAAGAATGAAACTGCCATATAAAATCGCGATCTCGATCATCTTTCTTCTGATGTTAATCACGACAATCCCGAATGATGCTATCTCCACCGACGAGGAAGATTCCACAGACGAATCAATGGCAACCATGGGTGATGCGCCTATGGCAACGAACTCCCAGCTGAAGCTGGTGAAGAAGATCGATGATGTGTTCATTCAGGAGCAGTGGAGTATGCCCGGAAGGAGCAATATCGCAATACAGGGCTCCACTATATTCTACGCCTTCTGGCAGTACAACGGAAGCACGATGGATGCCAGGCTGATCGCTTCCTACGATAATGGCTCTACCTGGACGAGCCCCATCGATGTTTACCGTCGGACAACAACCACCAATTCCAACAGGATGTACAATGCCCTGCACATATGGAAAGGAGAGATCTTCTACTTTCTCCAGGTTCATGATACCTACGCATACAACCGCATCATGCTTGTGAAAAAGGCTCCGGTCAGCTCCTGGACCAATCTGAGAACCGCCTCCGCGACCACCGTCATTTCCTCCGAAGCAAATGCCAACTACTGCCCGGTGTCAGGCAAGGACTACCTCTACCTTGCAGCTGTCCAATCAAGCCAGTGGACGGTGAGGTTCTACAGGTACTCCGGCGCAAGCTGGACGACCATCGGCCAGTTAAGTGATCCTGGATCGACATTCAAGGCTGGATTGACGATCGTGGACCAGAGCGGTTCGGAGAAACTCGTTCTGACCTACACCAGGCAGTACCACTATGAAGCAGGGAAGCTCTGGTCCGATGGTAAGATATACATGCGCACATCAACCAATTCCGGCTCCACATGGACATCGGCCGTTGCGATAGCCAGCAAGGTCACCGACCATCAGGCCCATATGCTTTTGAACCTGAACGGAACCCTTGTCCTCATCTCGAACAGGCAGGATTACGATGACCTGCTCCTTTACCGGTCCACGGACAAAGGATCCACCTGGTCCGATGGCATATATGTCATCACGGATAGAGGCTTTAACCTGCTGGGTACCCATTGGCACGAATGGGCCGCCGGGTCAAACGACAACAAGACCATCTACCTGGTCTACGAGGGGGAGAACGGAACCTCGAGCATGACGCATTCAGAGGACTGGGGAGCCAACTGGATAGATGAGGACGATGCAGTGCAGCTGGAGACCAGCAACTCGCTTGATCCCTTCATTACCCCGGATAACAGGTTCCTGTCCATGGTGAAAATGAACGGGACCCTATACGATCTCGAGCTCTACGACCTCAAAGGCCTCTATCTGGAATCCTACTCACCCGTCAACCTAACGGTCACATCGGGCTATTTCACCAACAACCTCACATGGGAAGCTCCCCCGATGAAGACCTTCGACAGGTTCACCTTCCAGGGGTACAAGATCTTCAGAGGAAGGGATCAGTTCAGTCTCTCTCAATATGCAACGGTCGGCAATGTGACCAGTTATCTGGACCTGGTGCCATCCTATATGCCTGCCAAGTACTATTATGCGGTCCTGGCCTCGTTCAGCACCATAGGGGACAGTCCGCTTTCCAACCTGGCATCGGGCACTCCGCTTATCCCTCCCCCTCCGGAGAACCTTATTTCGGAACCGGGAGACCTTATGGTTGACCTCTACTGGGATCCGCTGCCGGATGAAGTGATGCAGCTCTTTCCAATAGACCATTACACTGTATACAGGGGAAGATACTCCGATTCCCTTCATAGGCTGGCCGATGTCCAGGGAGCCTTCAGCTACAGGGATCAGGATATCGACATATACCCTGCAACCTACCATTACAAAGTGACATATACCCTGCAGGTCATCGGAGAGGGAAATCCATCAAATATCACATCCGCCAAGCCGAACACATATCCCGACCCTCCTGAGGAACTCGGTTTCTCCGAGATCGACGGAGGTGTGAGATTGGGCTGGAAACCGCCCCTCGATAACGGATGCTGCAATATCATCAAATACAGAATATTCCGGGGCAATCACACCGACGAGATGGATCTCATAAGCGAGAATCCATCAGCGACCAGGAACCTGGACCAGACCGGATTGGTAATAGGAAATAATTACTACTACACCCTAACGGCCACGAACAGGCTCGGAGAGAGCCTGCCGACCGAACCGCTGAGGGTAAATTACAAGGGAGTCACATCCCGACCCCGGGACCTCACGGCGGTGGGAGAGCAGGGAGCCATCGACCTTTGCTGGAGCCCCCCATCGGTGACATGGGGCCTGCCCGTTGAGAGCTACTACATATACAGGGGATCGTCGTCCAGGGCGACAGCGCTATACAAAACCGTCGAGGGCACCGTCACCTCGTTCACGGACATTGTAACCAACGGGATAGAGTACGAGTACGAGGTCTCGGCCGTCAACGTCCACGGGGAGAGCCAGAGGGCAGGGCCTGTTTTCGCTACCGCCTCAACGATCCCCGGAAAGGTAACGGACATCACCATATCCTCGGGAGACCGGTCAGCAATGCTCGAATGGGAGCCCGCGGAAGATGACGGGGGATCTCCCATTACATACTACACTATCTACCGCTCGCAGATCCTGGGAGAACCGCAGAAGCTGCAGGACATGGCCACTGGAATACTCCTCCTCTTCGACAGCGGATTGAACAACGGAGAGACATATTACTACTGGATCAGGGCTTGGAACAAGAACGGGGCAGGGCCTTATTCGGACCCCGTATCCGCCGTGCCTGGAAAGACTCCCTTCATGATCAGCGAGATATCCGCCGTGCCGCTCCTGTTCGGAGCAAGATTGAGCTGGAAGGAGCCTATGGACGGCGGAAGGGACATCCTGGAATACCGCATCTACCGAGGAGCGGGAATGCATTCCATTGAATATCTGACCAACAGAACGCATTCGGGATCGGATGATCCCGAATACACGGACAGGGACCTCGAATATGGAGGAACATATTTCTACGGGGTCAAAGCAGTGAACCTCATCGGAGAATCCGCGTTCTCACCCATCGTGTCCGTTACTCCCTTCGGCGCCCCCTCCGCGCCCAGGATATCCGGATGGGAGCACGGGCTCAACGACCTGCGGGTATCGTGGCTCCCTCCCGGGGACAGCGGAGGGCTGCCGATCGCGGGGTACAGCTTCCACTTCAGGATCCAGGGAAAGAGCGAATGGGTGACACTTGAAACAAAGGACCTCGACATAGCCGTAAGAAGCCTGAAGGCGGGAGACGTGATGGAGGTGATGGTCTCCGCCTTCAATGACCTTATAGAGGGACCGCCAAGCGACATCGTGGAGATAGAGCTCGGGGACGTTCCGGAAAAGATGAATGCTCCAAAGGCCGATCCGGGAGATTCCTCCGCTTTACTGAAGTGGGAGCTGACGATGGATAACGGACATCCCATCCTCGGATACAACATCTACATGGTCAACGACAAAGGGAAAAGCATAAAGATCGCGGAAGCGGCCGGGGATGTCCTGCAGTATGCTCTGGAAGGACTGCTCAACGGAAGGAGCTACCAGATCAGGATATCGGCCCATAACAAGTTCGGCGAGGGGCCGCTCTCGGACCCCGCTGTATTCACCCCTGTCGCCCTCCCGTCCAAACCCATGCTCCTGGCCGTTGACGAGGCGGAGGACCAGCATATCATGATCTACTGGACGGAACCAGGGAACAAGGGTGGATCGGAGCTCGTCGAATACATCATTTTCAGAGGCACCTCGCTTCAGAGCATTTCGGCACTTGGGACGGTAAGCGCCGAGTTCACCTATTACGACGACCAGGAAGTTGAGAACGGAAAGACGTACTACTATCAGATCTCGGCCGTTAACGGAGTGGGAGCCGGACCGAAATCCCAATGGGTTAGCGCAAGACCCCTGTCGCTTCCCTCAGCTCCCGTCGACCTCAGGGCTTCCGCCACTACGGACACCGTGACCGTCTCATGGCTCGAGCCAGCGGATAACGGAGGCTCGGATATCATCGGATATGTGGTTTACAAGGGAAAGAGCGAGGATGACATGGAGCTCTGGAAGCAGCTCGGACCGGATGTCACGAGCCTTGACGACGAGGATGTCGAGGAAGGGAGCTACCTTTACATGGTCCGGGCTTTCAACGAGAAGGGTATGGGTGCGGAGGCAACCAGGGAAGTCTCGGTCCCGGCGAGGAACCCCACAGCGGCAGTGATCGGCATAGCGGCATTCCTGATCCCCCTCCTCATTGCAATACTGGCGGTCATCGTCCCACTGATGATAGTCAAGTCCAAACGGAAGAGGGAGAAGGAGGCAAAGGAGGCAAAGCTGCAGGAAGAGGCGAAACCCGCTGTTGAGCAACCGACCCCGCCGGCGGGGCCCCAGCTTCCGGGAGCTCAGGCGCAGAGACCAGGGGCCGCTCTTGCACTCTCGCCGCCAACGGCCATGATCCGCTCCCCGGAAAGACAGCTGCCCCCGGCAATTGCTCCTCAGCCGATGCCGGCTTCACATATGCAGCAGCCCCCGCCGGTCCAACAAGCGTCCACCGAGATCACGTATCAGAAACCACAGCCGCCCACACAGCAGGGTACGATCCCGATCCCCTCTCCAATGCAGACTCCGCCCACACAGCAAGCCATCCTTGAACAACAGCGTCCTCCGGCCCCTGACAACGGAACATAGAGCGATATCCGCCTTTGCGCCCTGCATCGAAGGATGTATTGGATGCTGGCCCAAAGGGTGGAGAGGGATGCAAGGACGGGAGTGGAAATGCTCCACGAACCGAACCATCCGGGCAGAGATGGAGTTCTGACGGAGGATAAGCCTCAGGACCGCAAACAGAGGCTCCTCGTAAGATCTGATGGATGCCCACCTGAAAACTTCGGCCAAACCTAGATATTCAATGACTACTTCACTGAAATTGAAATGGCATCTTCGCAGCCTAATGAAGGGGAAAGATCAAGTCCCCGGGAGAGGGGAGCAGTCGCCGCTTTGACGTTCATATCCATCGTTGCGGTCATCGTGCTCTCCGTTTCGATCTTCATAGGGTCGATGCTCTCGCTGCTCTTCACCCGTGAAGGAGCCGTGGAATGGCCCTATATCGCCGGAATGGTGGGAATGACGCTGTTCGTCATCGTCGTGGAGATCGTCACATACATGCATCATTCCAGATTGCTCAGACCCCTCTACTTCCTCTCCTCGACCCTCATCGGCCTCTTCTTCTACATGTTCTGGGCTTCCCTGGTCGGAGGCCTGCTTATTCTGCTCGACCTTCTCATCGGCCTGTTCTCCGAGATGATCTATCTCCAGCTGACAAGGGGTCTCGTCATCCTCATGATCGCCGGACCTGTGCTATGGGGGCTCATCGAGGGCAGGTTCCTCAGGGTAAGGAGAGTGACAATCCCATTGCAGAACTATAGGGGAAAAGGTGCAAGGATCGCACTGATATCCGATGTCCACCTCGGCCTGCTTGTCGGGGAGCACAGGCTCGGAAGGATCATCAGGAACCTCAGGAGGGAGAGACCCGACGTAATTATCTCCGGAGGCGACCTGCTGGATACCAATCCGAGATTCCTGAAGCGCATGGAGCCCATCCTCAAGGAGCTTACCTCCATCGCCCCCTCTTACGCTGTGATAGGAAACCACGAGTTCTACCACGGAATGGCTGATTCCAAGGTTTTCCTGAGGGATGTGGGATTCGATGTGCTTGACAGATCAGAATTCGAGGATACCGGGAAGGGATTCCACATATCGGGGGTCGATGACCCGTCGGCTTTCGGAAGCCATGAGGAATACAGGAAGAGCATCGATGGGTCCTTTAAAACAGCTCCGGCGGGCAAAGGGCTAGTACTTGCGAACCACCAGCCCATGCTCTTCCACAGGTCGGCGGATATGGGACTCGGTCTGATGCTCTCCGGGCATACCCACGGCGGACAGATGTTCCCCGGCGGTCTGTTCACACGCCTCATATACAAGGAAGGAGACAGGGGTCTCATAAAATACAAGGATTCACACCTGTACGTTTGCCTCGGGACGGGGTCATGGGGGCCCCCTCTCAGGGTCGGAGCTCCTTCCGAGATGGTCATCATTAACATCAGAGAACATTACAAAAAAAAAGGGGAGCGCGGGCCTCCCCTTGAAGAAGGCCTGTTGATCTGAAGGTCCATCAGGCGATCCCGTCGTTGTCCGTATCCTCGACATGTCCGTCGGTGGAGTCGGAGTTGCCCACCTCCACCCCGTCGATCAGCGTGTCATTGTCGGTGTCCCAGTCGTTGGGATCGAGGTTCAGTGATAGCTCGGTCGGGTCCGGAAGACCATCACCGTCCGTATCCGGATTGTAGGCATCCGTCCCGATCTTCCTCTCATAATCATCGGGGAGACCGTCACCGTCGCTATCCTCCGGAGGAGGCTGCGGTACCGGTGTTGGATTCGGTTTGGTCGGGGTCGGGTTCCCCTGGTTGCCGGGGGTTCCGTCGTTGTCGGTATCCTCAACGTGCCCGTCGGTGGAGTCTCCTCCGGCCCTCTCGACACCGTCGATCAGCATGTCGTTGTCGGTGTCCCAGTCATTGGGATCGAGGGCCAGGGTGATCTCCATGGCGTCGTTGAGGCCGTCACCGTCGGTGTCGGGGTTGTTGAAGTCGGTCCCAAGAGCCATCTCCTCCAAGTCGGTCAGGCCGTCGCCGTCGTCATCCACGTTGCCGTCACCGTCGCCATCACCTCCGACCGCAGGTCCGTTACCCTCTCCACCGGAGTCGGGACCGGATTTGCCCGTTCCCGGGAAATATTCCTGGTCAGTGCCATCCAAGGGGAACCTGTCATCCGGATCGGGTCTTCCGTCCCCATCAGTATCCGGGGAGTTGGGATCGGTGTGCATGTAAACGCTCTCACCGGTGTCGGGGTCCACGTAGGCGAACCTGTAGTACTCCGCAAAATTATCGTAGGGAGGGTCAACCTCAGAATAGGCAGAATATTCCTCTCCGCCGAAATAGTCGTTGTCATCGTGGGCATCCGAGGGATTTGTGGGATCGAGTCCGTTCTCGACCTCCCATCCGTCCGGGAGTCCGTCCGCATCGGAGTCGTAATTGTTGGGGTCCGAGCCTGCAAGGTATTCATCTAGGTTTGTAAGAAGGTCGCCGTCGGGATCGAGGTCCCAATCGTTCCCCTTCAGCGGATTCAGCGCGGAGACCGCGCCGAAGACCATAACCAGGCCGAGCAGGGCGGAAGTCCATATGAGCATTCTTTTCATCTTCGAAACCTCCTTGTCTGAATAATGCATTTCATCCAGTAGATATTTAAAGGTATTAGTGCAAAAACTGAACAATTTCATTATATTTTTCAAATATTATGGAGACATGTCACAAATATTTTTCAAGAAACAGAACTAAAGGCGGAAAAATAACACATATACGGCGCCTTGCCTCATTTACATAAAAAATGCTGGTGTTATTTAACCTTTTTAGTACAAACGCTGAACATGCTTGTGATATTGAGAATGATGTTAAAAGTTCAAGGGATCGTCATGTTCCCTATGTGGAAAAATACCTGCAGACTGCGTATTAAATGGTTATGATACGACCGCTGAACGACCTATCTGCAAGATGAGATCCAAAACCTTTCAATACATCCCCTGTCCTCCGTCCGGAAGAGGAACGAATATGGTGCTATTCAAGTGGGAGGACAGATATCTGGTCGGCATCAACCAGGTGGATGAACAGCACAAGCGTTTGGTCCACCTGATAAACGACCTCCACGAGGCCATGCTTGAAGGCAGGGGGAAGGCGGAGACGCATAAAGTGCTTCTGAAACTGATAGATTATTCGATGTACCACTTCACCACCGAGGAGAAGCTGATGGAAAAACACGGATACGACGAGCTGGTCCGTCATCAGACCCAGCATCTTTCATTCGTGGACAAGGTCAAGGACCTATCCAGGAGGCATGATGAGGGGGAGTACATGATCAGCATCGAAACCAACGAATTCCTCAAAGAATGGCTCTCCAGCCACATTCTGGTCTCCGATAAGAGGCTCGGCCCCTATCTCCGGTCCAAAGGAGAGAGATAGTCTATATGATCCTCCCAACTGCCCACTGGGCAAGATACCCCGAGACTGCTGCGGTCCAGAGCAGGAGAGGTATGTGAAGGAGGAGGGTCAGGGGATGCCCTCCCTTGAACCTCCTGGCGGCATCGGCGGAGAAGAAGACATGGAGCAGGATAACCGAGACCACCGCTGCAAGAAGGATGAACTCCAGGCCGGGCACATCCTTGAGGAGAACAAGGGGCTGGAAATTTTCGATCTCCTCAGACGAGGTTTCTAGGCTTCCCAGCCGATCAAGCATCTCAAGGACGACGGCATAGATCATGAACATGCCCCCGGAGATGAACACGGTCAGTCCGTATAGGATGGCTGCGAAATTGTCCGCCATGAGGTATCTTCTCTTCCTGAGAGAGGAGAGGGTGGTGAAGTGTCCGGAGAGCAGGGAGGAGACCTCCTTGGGGCTTCCTCCAGCTGAGATCCCTTCCTGGTATGTGTTCATGAACTGCGAAATCAGCTCGGATCTGGTCTCCTTGACGAAGATCGCCCAGGCCTTGTGGGAGTCTATCCTCATCTTCAGCCTGTCGTAGAGGTCCCTAACCTGTTCTGTCAGGGCCCCGAAATCGTGCCACCTGATCCTCTTCAGACCAACGGAGGGGGCGCCGCCCTTGCTTTCGGAGGTGGACCCTATGGTCCTAATGAAGGCTCCGAAGGCCTGGTCCCTTCTCCCGATCACGGCTTCCTCCCGGATCAGAATGACGCCCGGCACGATGAGGGGTGTCGATACGCCCGCAAGGTAGAGGAGAAGTGTGCTCCAGGAAACACCGAGCGGCAGGAGAGCGACCGCCAGCAAAGCGGATACGGAGATGCTTCCGATGAGAGAGAATCTCAGATTCCTGTGGAACTTGGAGTCCGCCGGATGGGGCTTGGGATCGTACCATATCTTCTCCCTCGGGAGCACGTTGTTGATCACCACCCAGAGCACAAGTTCGACCACGATGAATATGAACACTATCAGGAAGCTCATCAGATAGTGGTTTATGCCCACCAGCATGGACATGACCACCAGCATCACATTGAGGAACATGGTCACTGAAATCAGGGAGATATAGACCTCCCTGACGACCTCCACCCTGTCTAGTGTTGTGGAGTACCTGGATTTGAACTCTTCCATCACCGCCTCCTGCTCGTTCTTGAAGAAAACCTTGGGATCCTCGTCCGATTCTATCGCATAGGCCATCCTCTCCAGGAAATCCCCCAACCTCTTGGAGGGCGTCTGCCGGGAAATTATCCGCAGGGCCCTTGGCAGGGAAATATTCCAGATCTTTGCAAGGGTTCTGACCTTCTCGAGCTCCTTCAATATCGGTTTCGAGCTCTCCTCCCTTGTGGCTATCTCGAATATCGATGACCTCGTGGAGGAGGAGAGGGAGAGAACGCCGATCCGGACAATGAAGAGATGCAGGTCGTCATCGATCTCGTTCTTCTTGCGCTCCCAAAGGACATAAGGCCAGATGACCGCGGTCAATGTCATGAAGAATATCGTGAACATGAGGACTGAGAACGCCCATGTGCTGAGGAATATTCCAGGAAGAAGCAGGATGAGAAGACCGCTCAAAAGAACCGACAGGGCGCCGACTGGAAGGACCCTGGTCAGCACCCAGACCTTGGGGTCCACGTCCAGGTCCCTGTAGGCCAGCACCATGCTCATATCGATTCAGCTCCTGAGTTCCTTGGGTATGCCCTCCCATCCCTTCTCGGAATAGGCTTTGAATATGGAGTTCACCTCGTCGTAACCTAGGATGTCGTTCTCGACCATCGCCCGGATGACCCTGTCCCTTCGGTCCAGCTCCGTGTATATGTCCTTGCTGAACTCCAGTCCCATCTTCGGAGCAATCTTGTGCTCCAGGATGTACGAATTGTACATCCCGGTGAAATAGTGCTGGTCCCTAATGGGGTCCCATTCGAAGATCGTCCTTGTAAGAATGCCCCCCTTCTCCTTTGAATATTTGATGATCTCCTCGATGGCGGAGCATCTCCTGAGGATCCTGCCCTCCTCGTATATGATCTCCTGGAAGAGGGCCAGGTTCATGTTGTCAATGAACCGGATGGGGACGTTTATCGGGTCCCCGGTGAACCTCTGTATCATCTTAGCTATGGACGATGCATGGAACGTGGAGAGCACCGCATGGCCGGTCTGCATCGCCTGGAAGGCGGCCGATCCTTCCTTGCCCCTCACCTCTCCCACTATTATGTAATCGGGCCTGGAGCGCAGGGCGGTCTTTACAAGGTCGAAAAGCTCAACTTTGGCTTCGTCGAATACCGTTTCCCTCGTGATCAGCCTCTGCCAAACCTCATGGGGAACGACGACCTCGGGGGTGTCCTCAGCGGAATAGATCTTCTTCCTGAAATTTATGAATGATAGCATTGCATTCAATGTGGTGGTCTTTCCCGAGGCAGTCTCGC
Source organism: Thermoplasmatota archaeon (assembly GCA_048569615.1). Taxonomy (GTDB): domain Archaea; phylum Thermoplasmatota; class Penumbrarchaeia; order Penumbrarchaeales; family Penumbrarchaeaceae; genus JAYEPK01. The sequence goes on from JBLIRK010000003.1 coordinate 54,912, forward strand.
CGGAAACGAAACCGGACATTCCGAATTCCAGGCAGAGCCACAGGTATGCAGCCATCTTGGAGGAGAAAGTGCCCCATCGAACCAGCTGCGGCATTGTCGGGGGTTTTTCGAAGAACTTCCTGATTGTGAAGCTGGCTCCTCCCTTGGATACATCCTCGGAATAGATGATGTTCATCCTGGACCCGTCGGGGAGGGCGCCATCCACAATTGGTCTCGAATCGGTCACCGGCCGGCCCATCCTCTCGGCGGTTCCCCGGATATAGAGATCCAGCTCCCTCTCGGATCTGAACCTGAGGTTGGTCCTCACCATCCCGAAGACCTTGTGGACCACGGATATGTTCCTGAGCCCGACGGCGTGGATGTCCTCCAGGTAGGGGTCCCGGAGCAGGGGCTCAATAAGGCCTCCCTTGACGAGATCCCTCTGGAGTATGTACAGCATCCGCTTGTACTCCTCCTTGTTGACGGGGACCTTCTTCCCTCTCAGTTTATCGAATATGGTCTGCCTCTGCTCCTTTTGATATATCACCTTGTTGAATAGCTCGTTTATCCTCTTCGCGAGATCTCCCTCTTCCGTTGTGTTCCCGTTCCTGGATGGCGCAAGCTCGAGGATGCTCTCCCTTATCTTTTCCAGCTTGTCATGTTCCAAATCGCTCAATGACGGCTCGATGACCTGGTAGTGCCTTCCTCCCTCGGTCTTATCATATACATGGATGAAGACCGGGTCCCCGACGGGATAGAAGAGATTGACCCTTTTCAGTATGGCCATTTCCTCGGTGAGCCTGGGATAGAAGGAAGGCTCTATGCCTCCCCCCGTTATGAAATTCTCCAGATAATCCCTCAGATGGGGATTCTTCTCCAGCGCTCCTTCCAGTTCCATCCGTTCAACCTCAAGCTACCGTCGTGATGTCCACTATGAAACCCGCCCTGGGCTCGATCCTGAAACCCACGGCGGTGCTGACAGGCCCCTTCGCCTGGGCGTATCTCGTAACATACATTATATGCTCCATGCTCCCCTCCACAACCTCCGTTTTGAGCTCGAGAAGTATGTCGGCGATCGATCTGAACGGGCCCATTGTTTCTGGAGGGATGTCCAGGGGATCGATCGCGAGAATGATGGTCCTGTTCCTGCCGACTATCTTCTTGAAGAAGGAGATCGTCTCAAGGGCCTTCACCTCGTCTATATCGTTCTTGACAAGGGCGGAGAAGGTATCTATTGCGATAATATCGGCCTCGTACAGTCCCGGTGTGGTCCTTAGGCGTGCCAGGAAATCCACCCTTTCCTTGGCCTTGCCTATGAGCGGGAAGACCGGAACGAACTTCAGCGAACCGTCCAGAAGGCTCTTCTTGATGGGATAGTCCAGGGATTCCATCTGGTCCATGAAGCCCTTGGTTGTAAGCTCCGTGGATATGATGTTAAGGGAATGATGGTGGAGGAGGAAGCCGTACACCAGCCTCTGTATGATGGCGGATTTTCCGCTCCCGACGGAACCGGAGACAACAACCAGCACCCCTTTGGGGAGCCCCCCGCCCAGATGGCGGTGAAGTCCGTCCCTTTCGAAATCGAAGCGAAGCAGATTTGCGGTCCCGGAGGACATTGCCATCCTCACACCTCCTTTATCCTGAACACGATGGTGTCCTGTGCGTTCCCGCCCAGTCTTCCCGAGGATGTGATACCTGAAGTGGCTGCCCACCCCTGGTAATCCACTCCATCGACCAGACCCGGAGAGTTGAACTCCACCTCCACCACGGAACCCGGTTTCCATACCGCTCCGCCGTTCAGGAGGAGCGTCCTTATCTGAGAGCCCGACCTCGCCGTTCCGTTGGCGGAAACCACTATGTCGTCCTTTGAAAGGTCGCCTGAGCCGGTGTTCTTGAGATAGAATGTCAGGTTACCGGACGAAGTCTCGTAATTCACATACAGCGGGTCGTTGATGATCCGGATCTTCGAGGACATCTCCCCCCTCAGCAAGGCAGCTTCCTCCGATATCTCATCGGAATAGTTCTCGACAACCCCTATGAGGGTCACCGCAACGGCGGAGGAGACCACTATCGCGGCGATGAAGAAGATCATTTCCGATATTGCTGAACCGGCCATCTCCTTTTCCTCCTATCCAGCTCCTATGTTCGTGGTTGAGTCCGATATCCCGTAAGGTCCTATCATCTTGATGGAGCGCGGGTCCGTGATGTTCGAGAGGGAGAGGTTCTTAATCTGACCGGGATAGAAGAAACCCGATGGGAGCCTTGACCCATCGATGAATGTCCCGTTCAGGAGGAGATCGACCTGCCCCATCTCGATCGTTTCCGATCCCGTATTCTCCAGTGTGATGTTCAGCACGGATGTGGTATTGTTGTAGCTGGCGCTTTTTACTTCGAATCTGGTATTGGCTATGTCCACCATTGAGCTCGTGGCCCCTTCCTTGGCCTCCCGTAGGTCCTCCATGGCCCGGTCCAGCGAAGGCTGTGCAAGCATCAGACCTGCCATCAATCCTATCATTATGATGGCCACCGCGACAGCACTGCCTGTACCGGACGTTCCAATTCACCTCCCGTGGCTCCGGATCCTCTTGATGTATTCAAGGGATTTGACGTGGTCCTCAGCATCCATTCTCCAGGAGATCTTGCCGCTTTCGGACCTCATCCTGGGACCTGTTGTTCCTCTTGCGATCTCAACCACCTTGTCTATCGTGTCCTCGCCGATCCACCCGAGGTCGAGATAGTAGTCGAGGGTCTTCTCGAGTCCTTCCTTTCCCACCTTGTCGATTAGGAACTTGGTCCACCTGAGCGTCCACTCCTCGGATTCCAGATCGGGGCCTTCCCATGAATCGGCTTCCTCGAACTCCTCCTCCTGCTCCTCCTCGTCCCCGAAGATATCCTCGAGGTCCTGGAATGCCCCTCCGTTTCCGGCCCTCTTGCGGACAGGGGCCTCCTCCTCTTCCTCCTCCTCTATCTCCTCCCTGACAACCTTGTCCCTGCTGACCAGCTGGGGTATCTCCACGAACGGATTGATGTTGGCGGAGATCAGGTCGTATAGTCCCGAGAGCTCGCTGACGGTGGATTCGATATCCTTCATGGCGTTCTTCATGCCCTCGAGGCTCCGGAGGAGATAGGATATCCTTTCCATCTCCGCTCTCAGGTCCTTGACCTCGCCCTCCATCAGACCCACGTTGTGCTTGAGGTCCTCCACGATGTCCCTTGTCCTGCGGAGGTCGTCCTCGATCTTGTAGAGCTGCTGGGTGCTGGCGGCCGAGATACCGGCAGCTGCCTGGGCCTGCTGGACTCCCTGGGGAGCCGCCATCACGGTCTGGGGAGAGCCAGCGGTCCTGGATGCCTGGGGAGCCTCTTCCTGGCTTCGAACAGGCTTGACCTTTCGACCCCCCGATATCCTCGGGGGCCCAACGCTGACCTCGTACCTCTCGATGTTTCCGCGCTTCACGCTCTTGGATGAAGCGGAGACCTCCAGCTCCTCATCCTCATCGTCTTCCAGGACGATCTCCACGTCCTCTTCCTCCCCATTCCTTCGGGCCATTTGCGGTCCTCCGCGAAGGGGATCAGTCCTCTAGGAGTACAATACCGCTTGACGGGTAGCTCGAGGGTGTTCTGAGGTAGTCGTAGGTCTGATGTCCGGATGTGGTCACCTTCATGAATACCTGGAAGATTGAATCAGGTGGTAAGGTTGTTGCAGCTGTGCTCAGGTCAATTGTTATCTTCAATCTAGCCCTCTCTCCAAGCAGGAAAGTTGCAGGTGATCCTGTGGGTTCCCACTGGGCATTGGGATCCAATATCTCCGTTACAGCATAATTGGTCGCAGTTGTTGTAGTCGTTGAAGTAGGGTCAAGGCTCAAGTCCCCAACGACCGGTGTTCCGGCATTCGGAGTGGCAAGTATATGAAGGACCACATCCCTCATATCCACAGCATCGTTCCCATAGAGATCGATGTAAAGATCCACCGCGGTCACTGCACCACTGGTTACCGATCCTTCTGCGATGTTGATGACAGGGGTTGCTTCTACCAGTCTCTCCGCACTTTCTCCCGCGCTTTCCGCTCTTTCCTCAAGGTCCTCGGCAGTTCCTATTATCACTGCCGCCGCTATGGCGGCCACCAGGATCAGGGCGATGAACACTATCAGGGTCCCGATGCCTATGGCGCCTTGTTCATTCTTTTTCTTCCTGTACATTTTCATATGATCTCCTCCTGAGCTTGATATCTTTCACTTCTTCGTTTTCTTCAACTCCTTTTCTATGTCTTCGGGGAACTTCAACGGGCTCATCTCTATCAGATTGTATTCCTCCCGAACCGGGGTGAAGTCCCTTGGACCCTCTCCGAGGTCCATGTCCTCATCCTCGAAAACCTCAAGGTCCACGGCCTGCTCGGCAGGTTTGAAAGGTGCTTCATCTTCCCAGACCTCCTCCTCTTCCTCCTCCTCTTCCAGGACCATCTCCTCACCCGCGGCCTCCTCCTCGACCACAACATAGCGCTCCCTGGGAGCGGTCCTTGTTTCCAGTACTGCCGGGGCGAGATCGAACTCCAGGGTCTTCTGTGCAAAGGGCTCAACGAAATCGATCGTGCCGTTGGTCGGATCCGCCTCCAGGCCTCCGGGGGTGAACGGTGTGATGGGAATGTCCCTCAGTATCTGGTCTCCGTTGTTCTCCAGGGTTACGTAGTACTTCGCCTTCCCCTCCCTTGACGAGAGCTTGGTCGTGAGGACCACGCCCTCCGTGGACAGCACGATTCCGCTGACGCCTATGCTCCAGTCCTTCTTCTTCGGCACAAGGAAGAAGGTGTACTCCTTCCAGTATTCGGGAGGGATGATCCCGATATACTGCTCCCCTATATCGTTGAAGTCATCGGGAGGTATGGTCGGCTTGATTATTATCTCCCCCAGGGGGTCCTTCGTGGGATTATTTATCCGAACAGTATAGCTTATCTTCCCCTCGGTGAACATTATGGTGGATATGATATCAACGGTCTTGTTGAGGAGCGGGAACGGAAGGTAGGTTGCCCTCTCAAGAGCCGGCCCCATCCTCTCGATGGTGTTCAGGGCCTTCTCGTAATCGCTCTTCATCGCCTTTCCCTTGGCATTCTCGAGTATGCCCATGGCTTCCCGGACATCGTAGCCCTTCCCCTCCATGTCAACGAGCTTCTCCATGAACTCCTTCATCCTTCCTATGAACTTCCTATGAAGCTTTTGGGTCTTCTCCAGCATGGAGCCGGCATTCTTGGCTATCCTCCTTGCCTTGAAGAAATTGCCGGTTGCCAGGGCAAGCTCGGCCTTGAGGAGTATGTCCCTTGCATTGTCAGTGCTCCCTTCGGTCACCGGAATCCCTCCTCGATCTCGATCTTGAGGCGCTCGAGGTCGTCCCAGGTGGCCTCGATCTGTTTCAGGGAGCCCCTCTTCAACTGTATCAGAACCAGCTGAAGGGAGACCGCGATGGCCGGCACGGCAACCAGGAGTATCCACACCGGGAAGCCGCCTTCGAAGGAAACGAATGCCTCAAGAACGGAGCCGATGCCGCCCTTGACCTCCGATGGCACGACCCAGAAGAGCAGGGGAACAAGGACTATGAGCAGACCCCCAACCGCGGAGATCACCACGGGTTTGACCATGGAAGAGGTCACCTCGTGGCCTTCGATTATCTCCCTCTTCCTTCTCTTGTTGATCAGATTCAGGATATACGCATCCCCTGACCTTGTGTAGAGAAATACCATTATCGGGATCAGGAATACAAGGTCTATTATTATCACGATCAGACCGAAGACGTTGGCGGCATTCAGATAGGAATGCTCAATGGGGAAATAGAAAAGCATGGAGAACAGGCCGGTCAATCCCACGGAGAGCGGGATCATGAACCAGCTGTCCCTCCTGTCCAAGAAGAAGTACCCCACGATCCCGAAGGCAGCCGCAAAGATAAGGAGCAGACCGAAGATGAGCAACACGTACCAAGCCGGGGAGTAGTTCTTGATCACGAACTTGGTCTTCAGCATGTTGTTGGTCTCGGCAAGGGACCTGCCGGACCTTGTGTTCTCCACGATGTCGTCATCCGGGTCCACCACCACCTCCAGATCGAGGGACTTCCCCTTCTCGTACCATTTCAGCGATGGAAGGTCGAACTCCACCATGAACTTGATCTCCTCGGGATTCCCGCCGAGGTTCTGCGGAGCCGCGGGGCCTGCGTTGTACCTGCCTATCTCCTTTCCGTCCACCTTGACCAGTATGGGGATCAGTTCCTGCCCCCTGGTCCCGGCGGAATAGATCGTTATGTACGCTCTTCCGGTCCGGCCCTCGTAGAGGTTCTCGTATCTTGTTGCGTCGGTGTCTATCCACACATCGAAATAGACGGCTGTGGCAACCATCTTCTGCGACTCGACCTTGTTCTCCCCGCCGTTGATGATAATGTTGATGTTGGCGGAGATGCTGTTTGTGATCAGATCGGGCGGGGCCATTATGGGTATGTATATCTCCCTTATCTCGTATGCATCGTAAAGGGAGAGGACACGGGTGGGTTCGGGAAGGTACCAGCCTTCCCCGCTTGCGGTCTGGGTGTCTATGGAGGCATTGATGTCGTAGACCTTGGACAGCGGGAAACCCGATATGGGGGTCTCACCCGGATCGGGCATATTGCATACCTTCAGACCGATGCTTCCCTCAGTACCAAGATCGATCCTCAGTGAATGGTCGATCAGCTTGGTCATCACTATCCTGGCCGATACGTTCATCGTCCTGTAGGTAACATCGTTGCCGGCGGTTGCTTCCACCCGGATGTTGACGCGCTCCCCGAACAGGGGGAGGTCCGAAGCTCTGGGCTCGATGGTGAGGTTCACCACCTTGAACTCGAAGGGGCTCAGACGGTGGGGTCCGATATCGACATAGGCCCAGGAGAAATGCCTCGAAGAACCCGTCGGGGATGAATGAAGCGTGGTAATGTCATCTTCCCCGTTACCCCGATTCTGGACAACGAGCATGAACTGGACCTGCTCTCCCACAAGCACGTCCTTGGATGTGGAGGTTTCGAGGGCATGGAGCTTGAGGTCCGCCTTGTACTGCTGGAGAACACCCACGGTGAGCTCCATGGAGCTCGTCTTCTCCTCGTCCTTCTTGGGACGGGCGGTGAGCATGTTCCCTATCTTGGTCTGGGAGAGGATGCCGAGTATCTCCAGGTCCTGGTACGTATCGGCCTGCAGAAGTGACGGGAGGGATATGTTGACGAAGAACCGTTTTGTCTCGTCCTTGGCAATATCCACCTCCGTTGTTGCACCCACCCTGTCCCCGAAATCCACGATCCCCACCCAGCTGTCGGAACCCATTTCAATATCCAATCTGAACGTATCGTTCCCGTTGCCGGTATTGGTTACCTGGGCCTCGAACGTGGCGATCTCTCCGGGGTATCTCCAGATCAAGGGGCTCTCGCTCAGAAGCTCCAGAACCACTCCTCCGACGTACTTCACGGTCGTGTTGACCCAGACGTCATCGTAGGTCGTAGGGCTCATCCTCGACTGGGCCCTTATCCTTATGTCCAGCACGTCGTTCGCAGAGGAGTCGGATGACGGAGTGACGAAAAGCTTTACTGTCCTCATATCAAGGGGATCGAGCTCGATGTCGTTCTCCTCGAAGCTGATATCCCATCCCTTGAGGTCGGGGATTATTGGTATGAAGGAAACCGTATCCACACCGTTTCCTGTGTTTGTAACGTTGAGATTGTACTCTATGGTCTCGTCCGGTTCTGCCTCTCCGGAGCTCTCCTCGGGCTCGAGATCGATACCGAAACCCTGGATGACGTAGATCTGGAAGGAAGCCCTCCTCTCCACCGGGGCATCGCTGAACCTCTCGTCCAGGGAAAGTGCCGAGGTCAGCCTCACCGTGATGTTGGCGCTCTCCCCTATGGGGGCCCCGTTGGGGACCCTCACAAGTATCCAAACAAGGTCGGAATAATCGCTGACCTCCGGGAAATATTTGAAGGGTAGGATATCTTCGGTGTACTTGTTGTAGCCGATGTTCCACTGCTCCGGCGTGGTAGATGCCGGCTCAACGGGCCAGACCGCCGCGTCAACCTGGTAGAAATCCTCGGTATTTCCGGTGTTCGTCACATTGAAAGGTAGACTGATGATATCGCCGGGAGCGCCTTCCATCCAATCCGCCCTTCCGTTGCTGTTGGAATCCAATGGAACGGAACCGTTGGCAAATTCCGGGTAGTATTCGGTCTTGGGTGGGTAGAGCTCGAAATCTATGAAGGCCTCCACGAATACCTTCAGCGTCTCCCTTGCCGGGAGTGCGAGCCCCTCGACGCCGTCGCCGAGCAGGGGCACAACCTCCAGAACGGATAAGGCGGTTCCCCTCATCGGGAACCTTGGAGCGGTAATGATCACAGAACTGGCGTTGCTTCTCTCTCCGGGTTCCAGATGGAGCGTTGTCGGAGCCACGCTGCCCTTCCACCTCTCGGATTGGGTCTCGTTGGGTCCGAGCGGATCCCACTCCGGTGTGAAGAGGACGCCGTAGGGACCCTGGGGAAGTGAGAGATTGATATCCATCTCCAGGCCGGGGGAGCCTCTCATGTTGTTGACGGAGCGAATTGATACGGAGAAATTGAAGGCCTGTATCTCGAAGGGAGATGATTCCGGGTCCCAGACATAGGTGAAATTGCTGGGGGACACCTTCATATCCACAGTATGGACGAGGCCGACCACGATGTTCGCTTCGGCGGAGCCTGTAGCATCTGTCTCATCGCTGGTCGCCCTGAGCACCAGTGCACCCTCATCGTTTTGGAAGGTCCTGTCCTCGGCCATTGTATCGAAATCCAGCTCCGGGATCCTGATCCGAGCCTTCACGGGCCTGCTGTGTCCGCCGTCCACTGTGATATATCTATTGCCCACCATCTCGGCGATCCAGTTCCTCGGGCGGGCGGAAGTTTCGAGTATGAATGTATCCTGGTCCGTCCCGGTATTTATCACCAGGAAATCGACATAAACCCAATCCCCTCCTGGGAAGGCCGTTAGCGGCTCCTGTGATGTCACTATGACATCCACTCCCGTCTCTCTCTGGAGAGTAGTATTGGCATATCTCTTCCCGAATACCGAAGGATCGTTGATGGAAGTTGCCTTGAACTCCAGAACGTCACGATGAACGCCAGGTACGGCATCGTCCGGAACCGTTACGACAGCCTCAATTGGCATTGAAGTTGCGCCCGGGGACAGCTGGACGGTGGATGTCGGCCATCCTGGCTCAGCCCATCCTGAATCGATATCGATGGTGAACGTGTCAGGCATTATTCCATCGTTCCGGACCTGGAACCTGTATTGTTTCTTTCCCGGATCGGATGTGCTCTCGCCAGGTTTGAGGACCTGGAAATAATCATCGAGTGGAAAAATGGTCAAGCCAACCGCATCTCCCAAAATGGCCCTGATGGTGATGTTCATGGAATTGTTCCCTGGGTGGTCATCCTGTGCATCCACCGAGACGTTGATGGCATAGAAGCCCTCCTCCATGGGCATGAAAGCGGAGAAGGTTACCGGTGTCTGGTTTCCGGTCCAGGAAAGCGATGTTCCCAGGCTTTTTGTCTCGGTGAAGACGACCGACATGCTGGTTTCGTTCTGGGGATAAAGGACCGTCAGGGTAACATTTACCTCATCGTCGTAATCGAGGGTGCCGTTGTTCGATACGAGGGCGGTCACCACCTGGGATGTTAGCTGTATGATGTCGCCGTCGTCATGGGATGTGATATCCGATACTACGATATCTAGGCCCGGAGCCCTTGTGGGCCCTCCCCCGCCGGCACCAATTATAGGCAGGAATAACGCGGTCACGAGCAGGATAAATGCCCGGGTCGAAAAAGGTGTCCCCTTCCCAGTCATCGTGGATCCTCGGTAAATGTTGGGACTATCAACCAATGGTGGGGTTTTAAAATTTTCCCACACATACATAGTAAACAGGCCATCCTTAATGATTGTATTTCAGCTTTCTAGGCCGCGCTCACCAGCAGGATTAATATGCTTCCAATTCTTCCAAGCCCGAGATGAAGGTCTCTATCTGCGGGACACCGGGTGTTGGAAAATCAACGGTCTGCTCCCACCTCTCCGAAAGAGGTATTCGGGTGGTCCGTGTAGCGGATGTTCTCGAGGAATACCTCGGAGGCTCCGTTGAAGAAATGGACGAAGAGATACTCGTTGACCTGGATGAGGCCCGGGAAGCGCTCTCAAATATCACTGATGAGGGGAAAGGGGGGGTGGTCATAGACGGTCATCTCTCATATCTTGCCGACTGGGACCTCTGCATAGTCCTCAGAGCACATCCGGCGCTGGTCGAGGATAGGCTTCAGGAGAGGGGCTACTCCCAGGCAAAGATAAGGGAGAATGTGGAGGCGGAGGCTGTTTCGGCCGTCCTGATCGAAGCCGTGATGGAGCAGGAGGAGAGGGGCCATAGGGACCGGATACCCGGGGACGGGCCAATACTTATGGAGCTGGACCTTACGGACCTATCCGGGGAGCAGGCCTGCAACGATGTCCTCAACATTATCGAAAGCTTCCGCGGAAAAAGGTTAAACGAGTTGGAAGCTTATAGGCCCGGCAAAGTGGATTGGCTGGAGGTGATGGAGCAGTGGTATTAGAAGATCACAGGAAAGCACTGGACCTTCTGTTCGATCCGATAACGCGGCTGTTCGCTTCGGTAAATCCCAACGTCATATCGTTCTTCTCCCTGGTATTCGCAGTCGGGGCCGGCGTCATGTTCGCCCTGTCCGACAGATGGGTCGACGAGATCGGCGGGGGAAGATACCCGTGGCTGATACTGATCGCGCTGGGAATGATAATCCTGAACTCCATAGCCGACACCCTCGACGGCAGGATCGCCAGACATACGGGAAGGACCTCCAAGGTGGGGGATTTCCTGGACCATACCTTCGACAGGCTCTCGGACATGGCCATACTGATCGGCATAGCGCTTTCCATATACTGCAATACGATATTCGGCCTGATAGCCCTAAGCTTCGTTCTGCTCGCCTCCTACATGGGAACCCAGTCACAGGCAGTGGGAGGGGGGAGGAATTACAGAGGGATCATGGGAAGGGCGGACAGGATGGTGATGCTCATGTTCATCACCGCTTTTCAGTTCGTGGTGGAGGCCGGATGGGCACAGAAGGGGATAACGGAGCCGATATTCGGTTTCGAGATCATTCCGATGGAGGTCGCCATGGGATTGATGTTGGTCGGAGGGGGGGTAACTGTTCTGATGAGGGGGTACGACACCTACAAATATCTAGCTGCAGAGGAGGTTAGGGAGAGGGAAGAGGAGATGAGAAGAGGAAGGCCGGGAAGGGGAAAACGGGCACGTCCCTGATGACTGACCTACCCCCTGGGGTTTTTCCAAACAGAGCGCCAAAACCGCGAAAAGATTATATAATTCCGAATCCACTTATAAAGTCCCGACCGAAAGTTGGGCTTCGATGGATCAAAATCCCTCTTTTTGGTCGTTGATCGCCCGGAAAGGGTTAGAAAAAGCAGAGTGCATCCCATCCCCTCTGATTTGTTCTTTCTCTAGCCCTTTCACATCTTTTTATAGACTTTTAGCGCAATCACTGCCCGTATGGTTCAGGACGTGGAGGGTCCGAGGAGCGAGGTATGGATCAGGAGGAAGCTTCTCCATGCCCTGATAGGTGCGGTCTTTCTTCTGTCAGTGCTGACCTGGGACGGCCTCAGATGGGGCTTCCTGGCGATCCTCGTCCTCGGATACGGTCTAAGCCTCGTCCAGGCCCGAAGGCGGTTGCCCGTGATCAGCTGGTTCCTCGACCGCTACGACAAATCCTCGGACCATCTTCCCGGTCAGGGGCCGCTGACCTTCTTTCTAGGGGCTCTGTACGCCTGGTTCATCTTCGGAGGGAACGCGGCCTTTGCGGGTATAATCGTGCTCACATTCGGGGACCCGTGGGCCTACATACTCGGCAAATCCATCGGCGGACCGGCGCTCCCCTGGAACCCGGGCAAGACAGTTGTGGGGAGCCTCTCCCTATTCATCTCATCCTTCGCCGTTATCACATTGATCTGGGGCCCGGTCCCCGGATTGATGATCTCACTTGTCGGTGCCGTGGTGGAATCCATGCCCTTCCCTAACTTCGTGATGCTTGACGATAACGTGACGATACCTTTCTTTTCGGCCCTGACAGGCTGGATGATGGTGCAGGCCGGATTCTAGGAACTAGATCCTGCCGTCCCTCCTGACAATGGATTCCTCGGCGAAGAGTTCGTCAGCCTCCTGCGCCGTCATCAGGTTTCTTCTGAGAACTATGTCCTTTACGGGAACGCCGGTGAGCATGGATTCCTTCGCCACTTCCGCCGCCTTTAGGTATCCCAGCCTCCTGTTGAGCAGGGTGGCGAGTGCGGGATTGCTCATTGCCCTCTTTGTCAATGCCTCCTTGTTCACCTTTATCCCGGCGACGCACTTCCCGTTGAAGACCGGAATGAAGTTCACTAGATACTCGGCGGACCTCAGTATCAGGTTCCCCATTATCGGCATCATGACGTTCAATTCCAACTGGCCCGCCCCGGCCGCCTGTGTTATGGCAACGTCGTTGCCTATCACCACGAAGCAGATCTGGTTCAGGCATTCGGGGAGCACGGGATTGACCTTACCCGGCATTATCGAGGAGCCCGGCTGGACAGGGGGCAGTTCGATCTCGGAGAAACCGCTTGTGGGGCCCGAGGACATGAGCCTAAGGTCGTTGGCTATCCTTCCCAGCTCCACCGCCAGCTCCTTGTAGGAGGAGGAAACCGAAACTATCCTGGTGGTGGACTGCATGGCCTCGTACGAGAAGGGATTCGGAACGAGAGGGAGCCCCGTTATCCTTGAAAGATGCCCTATGACCTTCTCTCTGTACTCTGGGTGTGTGTTGACACCCGTCCCGGTGGCGGTTCCGCCCAGCGGGAGCTCAAGGAGCCTCATGCTCCTCTTCTCCATGCTCAGAACGACCCTGTCAAGGGCCGCGCCGTAGGCGGTGAAGACACCGCCCAGGGATACAGGCATTGCATCCTGGAGGTGGGTCCTGCCGACCTTCAGCACATCCCGGAACTCGTCTCCCTTGGAATAGAAAGCCGAGCTCAGGTCCCTAATGACACCAACGAGCTGGTTGGTCATCCTGTAAACGGAGATCTGCATGGCCGTTGGAAAAGTATCGTTCGTGGATTGGGCCATGTTGACGTGATCGTTGGGTGAGACAACATCATAGGAGCCCCTTGTCTTTCCCATAAGCTCCAGGGCCCTGTTGGCTATCACCTCGTTCATGTTCATGTTGGTCGAGGTGCCGGCCCCTGCCTGGAACCGGTCCACGGGAAAATGGCCCCTCAAACCTCCCTCCCTGACCTCCTTGGCAGCCTCGACAATGTAATCGCCTATGGAAGGATCCAGCCATCCTACCTCCATGTTCGCCAGTGCGGCCGATTCCTTAATGGAGGCGTAGGCATCGAGCAGGTAGGTATGGTTCGGCAGGCCCGATACGGGAAAGTTGGATACGGCCCTCAGGGTCTGGATGCCGTAATATGCATCTTCGGGAACATCCATCTCTCCGAGAGGATCGCTTTCCCTTCTTTTCCCCTTCAAAGGCTCACCCCTCCGTAATCCGGCAGCAGGTTCTTTACCCTTTTCCAAAGATAGGGTCCTCTTTCCATAAACATTATTATATGAGGCAATAATGACTACCCCGTCCAGCTGGAGCTTTAGTGCCCGGCAACGATCTGACAGGTGAGTTCATGCAAAGGTCCGATCAGAGCTTAAAGGCAGGGACGGCGCTCCTTGTTGCCCTAATGGCGGCCGCATCACTGATACTGGTCGCAGGCGGCCAGGGAGATGCGGAACCCACCAGGGCGTATCCATCCAAGATGAACCTGGCAACCATCGTTCCGTACCATCCGATAGCTGATGGTGATACCGACCTCACTGGCGAGGCCTGCCTCTCGATGGTCTTCGATTACTGGGGGCCGTACGTGCCCCAGCAGAACATAAGGAACGTGACAAAGGGAAGGCTGGGATCCGGGATCGCCTCGATGAACGAGCTGATCAGGGCCTCCCACTTCTCGGACCAGAGCTTCTATACGGTCAACCAGAGAGGTTACCCGGAAAGGTCCCTCGGATACGGCGGATTCCTCTACGACTGGACCGATGACGAGAGGAATCCAAGTCCAAGATCCGAGAGCCGTTTCCCGGATATCTACGAGGCGATCGCCCAGATGCATCCCATAATGGCGCTCATGTACCTTGACATTCCCCCGACGGTCACAACACCGGGTGTTCCAACACCCCCAGATCCAACCAATCCTCAGCCCCCCGACCCGCCCGAGCCTCAGGTAACCCCCGAGGACCTGGCGGCACTGGAAAAGGTCTGGCGGCTTGTTGTCGGATATGACACGAATACCGGGCAGATGATACTGCACGACCCCCTCCCCTCCACCTATGGTTTCGGAGGCGGCAAGGAGATAAGGATCGGCAGGGACGTCTTCGACAGGATGTGGAACGTCTACATGGTCGAGGACGGCGGGATCCGAACCCACAGGTATGGGATGACGGCTGCACCATGGCAGGTAAGGGAGCTCGAGGCCCCGAGATCCGTCGAGGCGGGGACCGTTTTCCAGGTAACGGCAAACATCACCTACAACGCACCACCGGTCCTTTCGGGGGCCGCCGCCGAGAACTCCCAGGCCATCCTGGACATACCCGAGGACTTCTCCATCGAAAACTCCGCGCCGAACAAACCACTGACCATCGGCGGCCCGCGATCCTATAACAATGTTGCCTGGGATGTCAGAGCTCCCGACAAGTCCTACGTCGGGCAGGACATAAAGTTCCACATCAATGCATCCGGAATAGTTACAGGGTCCGAACCCGCCCACAGGGACAGGATAGGGTGTGCCAAGGATTTCGAGGTGGAAGCCATTGGTTTCCTAAACCATCCCCCAATCGTGAACGCAGCGGACGTTCAACCGGCCTACGTCCCCGATGACGGCTCCGTTCAACCCATCATTACCTGCATCCCCTTCGATGAGGACGGGAACCTGCTTCAGGTCACCGTTGACCTCTCGGCTGTCGGCGGGAGCCCCACACAGAAAATGTACGACAACGGAGATCCCAGGTACGGGGACGAAGTGGACGACGACGGCACCTACTCGTACCTGTTAAGGAGCCAGATGCCCGTTGGCGAGTGGACTTTCATGATAACCGCCAGGGATTCCAAGGGAGGGCTCGGATACGGAAACGTAACGATCCGAGTGGATCCCATCTCGGAATTCACCGAGGCCCCCGAATTCAAGGATGCCGGGGTCTTTCCCCAGGGCGTTCCCAACGACGGCTTCACCCCCGGGACGATATGGGCCATCATCGAGGACCAAGAGGATGATGTTGAAAGGGTCTCCGCAGACCTGTCTGCGATAGGAGGGGACGACGATCAGAAACTTTATGACGACGGCTCCAACGGAGACCTCTTCTCAAAGGATGGGAACTGGTCCTTTACCTTTACCGTCGATCCGCTCACGCCCCTCGACAAATACCAAATAGAGATCAGGGCCACGGACACCACAGGCCACGAATCAATGGACAGGATATGGCTCGATGTCATCCTCCCGCCCGTTCCTCCGGTGATCACGGAGGTCTCCCCCAATCCGGAAACCGTTGTGAACGACGATGAAACGAAGGTTGTTGTAACAGCTATCGTTGAGGATGACAATGACGATGTCGTGGAAGTAACGGTCGATCTTTCTCCCGTTGGCGGAAGGTCCTCGGAGATGATGAGGGATGACGGCATCTCACCGGATTCCAGGGCCGGTGACGATATGTGGACCGTCGAGTTCACCGTACCGGATACCGTGTCTACGGGTATGAAGGGAAGGATCGATGTCACGGCAGTGGATTCGGCCGGCTTTTCAGATACGAAGTCCTTCTCCCTGACGGTCGAGAAGGCGAACTCTCCGCCTGACATACTTGATTACAGGGTATCAAAGTTCAACGTCAAGCCCGGTGACCAGATCACCGTGGAAGCGAATCTCACCGATCCGGATCTGGAACTCCTTGATGCCTTGCTCATCCTGACAGAACTCAACATGAGCGATGTTCCCCTGACCGACGACGGGGAGGCTCCGGACCGGGAGGCGGATGACATGACCTTCACGGGCTCATTCAGGATCCCGGATAACGCCGCCGGGGGCAGCTACAACATCACCCTGGAGGTCATTGATCCCGCCGGAGCAAAGAAGAGCGTGACGTTCAAGATCGAGGTCATGGTGGAAGAGGAGGGCGCGGACGAAGCTTCACTGCCTCTCTACCTATTCATCGGAGGTCCTTCGGCAGGTCTTCTGGTTCTCATACTGCTTCTGGGGTTCGTTTACTACAAGAAGAGCCGTCCCTCCGGACAGCCGGCTCCCGGCTTCCGACCCATGCCCCCTCCAGGTGCCGGTCCGAGGGCTCCCCCGCTGAGCATGAGGGGCATGGGGTGAGAGCTTGAGATTCCGGGTCGGTGACAAGGAGTTCGACCGACCCTGCTTCTGGGAGGAGGACGGGAGCCTCATCCTTATCGATCAGAGGAGGCTTCCCGCCCAGGCAGCGATCATCCGAGCCGGGACAGTGCCGGAGCAGGTCGAGGCGATAAGGACCCTCGCTGTAAGAGGGGCCCCCGCCATTGGAGCCTTCGGAGCCTATTCCCTGGCCCTGGCGCTCTCCAGGGGAGAGGAAGCCTATGGGGAGCTGCTCAGGTCGCGCCCCACCGCCGTGGACCTCCGAAACTGCATGGACATGGTAATGGAGGAATATGCAAACGGCGGGAAGGAAGCTGCACTACTCGAAGCAAGGAGGATATGCGGCGATATCATCGAGAGGTGCAGGAGGATAGGGGAGCACGGCATTGACGTGATAAAGGACGGCGCCAGGGTGATGACGCACTGCAATGCGGGAGCCCTTGCAACCCTGGACCACGGAACTGCCCTCGCCCCCGTTCGAACGAAGGTAAGAGAAGGAGGCCGCATCTTCGTATGGGTGAGCGAGACCAGACCGCTCCTGCAGGGGGCAAGGCTCACGGCGTGGGAGCTGCAGCAGGAAGGGATCGAACATTCCATCATCATCGACAGCGCCTGCGGCTCTATGATGAGAAAGGGAGAGGTTGACCTGGTGATAACGGGTGCAGACAGGGTCTGCACTAACGGGGACATAGCCAACAAGATAGGGACCTACGACAAGGCGGTGCTTGCAAAGGAGAACGATATCCCCTTCTATGTCGCCTTCCCGTCGACAACGATCGACATGAACTGCTCCCTCGGGGATGACATTCCGATAGAATACCGGGGAGAAGATGAGGTGAAGGAGTTCGGGGGCGCTGTGACCTCGCCCGAGGGCTCCCCTGCATTCAATCCCGCCTTCGACGTGACCCCTGCGGAATATATAACGGGATACATCACGGAGGAAGGGATCTTCGATCTGGATGGATTTATAGGAAAAATAAAAAAAAAGCCCCGTCCGTTAGAATGAACGGGGCCAGAGGCAAGGAATGAATCACTACTCTTCCTATTCCTCTTCCGTTATGGGCTCACCGCATTCTGGGCATTCCGTCGCTTCCGGATCGTCTATCAACTCTCCGCAGGAAGCACAGGTCCTTTCACCGGTCTCTTCCTCCTCCTCCTCTTCCTCAAGGCTCCCCTCCTCTTCTTCCGGTTTCTTCCCGGAGGTCAAAATGAGGGCGATACCGACGAGGACCAACACCAGGGTTATGATGTATCCCACTATGGGGAGCGTCGTGCCGTAGAGTGCCAGCTGATCCTCTATGTGCTTCGCTTCCTCGGCCCAGTATTCAACGGAGCCCTCTCCGGTCTCCACCTGGGCGTAATAGACGTGCATGTAAACATCGTCATTGTTTTCGAGGAGCATCTTCATTCCCTGGAGCTGCATCAAACTCTGGAGCTGAGTGTTCATGAGCTGGGCGGTGGTCTTCATCGTTGCCTTGGTGGTTGCGTTGAAGTATATATGGAGGTCCATTGCAGGCTCATCACCATCCGCGACATCGAGCAAACCCTGGGTCACGGTGGCCTTTGCCACGTTGTAGGCTACCTCCATATCATAGAGCTCCATCTCCACTTGTAGAATATCCTTTGGTATTTGGTATATGGACCATTTCATGACCTCGTTCTTCATGAGCGCTCCGGTCTTCGTTGCCTCATCCGCATCGAAATCCAGCATGGCAAAGATCATTGTCTCGTTCTCAACGAAGATGCCCACATGGACATCGAGGACCATTCCGGATATCTTGTCAAGAAGATAATCGTAGCTCAGGGTCATGTTGGCAGGCACCCCGGGTGCTCCGAACAGACCGGCGTCGATCTCCTGGGTCTCGCTGAAATTGTAGGCCACCGTTGTACCGCTCTCTTCTCCCTTCACCGCCGGTCCGGTAAAGATGACACCTCCGAAGGAGAACATCATGGGATAGCCGGCCATCTGGGCTGGATCCGCCGGGAATAGCAGATATGCTCCCATTTCCGTCCCGTTGGGATAGAGCATCTCGTGGGAAGAGGTGTTGATGAGCGCCTCGCCGTATTCGACGGGCATGAAATCCGTACCGTTGTCGAATTTGTAGGTCTTGGTCATGTTGATAAGTGTTGTTCCCTGTCCCGCGGGCTCACCTCTGAGTACCTGGGTCACCGTGATGTTCTGGCTCATGAACTGGCCCTTCAGGACCGTTGTGGAATCAAGGTTATCCCAGAGGAACTCGTAACCGGGAGGCACTATCTGCACGGTGGATGCTCTCTGAACATCCAGTATCGTACCTGTGTCTATATCCACCGTATATGTGACGTTACCGCTGTAGAGCCCCGTCGCTCCGGGCAGGCCCGGGTCATTACCGGAAAGTGCTGCGACCAGGCCGGCGTGGTCCAGTTCATGGTCCGCTATCTGGAACTTGTAGACAGCCGCCGCAAGACCGTTGAACTCGATCTCGTCAGCGAGCATGAACGGAACGGACTGACCGAGGTCCGAGTTGTACATCAGGAACGATGGTGTGACTTCCCTGGTCTCGTTCAGGAGGCTGACGGGGAAAGTGAAGACCCCCGTCCTGTTCACGGTGGACCACCCGGCGACATACACATATTCCATTGTTACCGCATCGACACCGAACTTCGATACAACAGGGCCACCCGGCATCCCGACCTTGGTCACGGTCTCCTGGACCTTTGCTACGGAGAGCGTTTCATCGGTGTAACCCGTGCAGTTTATCATCTGCTCCACAACGATCTCAATCTCATTGCTGGTCTCGTCCATCGGGTTGATCTGGATTATGGTAGTGTTCATGCTGACGGTCTTGTCGATGGTGGTGTAATCGACGGGTAGTCTCCTTGCAGGCTGAGCCCTGTAGTTCCATAGATGTTTGTCCACATCAAGGACTATCCCCGTATTAGGTTCGATCCAGTAGGTCATCTCCATGTCGGCGGTCCCGGCGGGTCCGTCCTTGGTGTAGTATGCAAGACCCTCCACATCTATCTTGAAAACATAGGCCTCCAGGGGAGCGAAATCCTCGGACTCTGTTCCGATGTACTCCGCATTCAGCTCCATCTGGAATCCATCGTCCCAGATTGAGATGTTCTCCTGTGACACACCGGTCGGCGGGAACACGTACTGACCGGTCCTGCCCATCCCTGTATGCTCACCTGTTGCCTGATCGAACATTGCCGTTATGGTGGAGCCGAGCAGATCGATGGGGCTCCCGTCAGGCGCATAGACGCTGACCGTATCCTCAGCGGTCAGGGTGCCGTTGTCAGCCGATCCCCATGAAACCGTCCTCTCGGCCGAGATCCCGGCCATGC
The DNA here is from genome assembly GCA_048569615.1 of Thermoplasmatota archaeon. GTDB lineage: Archaea > Thermoplasmatota > Penumbrarchaeia > Penumbrarchaeales > Penumbrarchaeaceae > JAYEPK01. The sequence goes on from JBLIRK010000003.1 coordinate 74,716, forward strand.
TCACGAAGGTCCCCGTTGCCTGGTCGAAGAGTGTGAGGTCGCCGTCGAAACCCGTCTCGGAGCCGTAGTTCTCCGGATATTCGACCTTGGGAAGCTCCGGGAAGGACAGGAAGACCGTTACCTCCTTCTGGTAATCCACAACGGCTCCCGAAATGGGATGTACCCAAGCCCTTTCCCAGAGGGTCATCGACATCTCGGTCCCGGCCTTGATGTCCTCGGGAAGCGCGGTCAAAAGGGCAGGCCACTGGTCTTCGGGGATCACCCAATCCTCCTCTATCCCGTAGAACTCGTAGCATTCCACACCGTGGATCTCCTTGGTCTCCTGGTATTTGGCGGTGGAATGGGTGAGGATGTTCATGTTCCATATCTCGTAATCCTTGTCCTTGTCCGCGGGAATCGGGAACATCCAGTTTACTCCATCTGCATCGGTGAAGCTGTCTGTGAAACCGTCCTGGTTCTCCACGCCGTAGAGTGTCAGATCCTTCCTGTGGACCTCGTACTTGTGGAACTTGTTCAGGTCCTCGATCTCGTTGCCAGTTCCCTCCTCGGTGGCGGTTATGGTTTCCTCCACGAGATAATGTCCGTTATCCATTTTACCCGTGTTCACGATGTGGCGGTCCACGGTGAAATTGGTCTTCGGAAACTGCCCCGTGGAGGTGTCCAGCTTCTCGAGATAACCTCCATAAGTGAAATGATCATCGAAATCCTCGGGAAATTCCGCGTCCTCTTCCATTGAGGGGACGACTGAGAACATCATCGCAGCTCCCAATACGCCCGGGATCAATCCTATGACTATCAGTACTGCTCCCACTATTTTCAACATCGACATGGTTACACCTCTTTAACCCTATCAGATATGCTGTCCTGGCAGACCCAGAGAGGTATTAAGTGCCTTTCTTATATATAAAATGGGCCAAGAACGTATTTATGTGTTCATTTATCATCCGAACCGCCCAATTATCGAATGTTAGAAATTGATACATGCGGGCTTCGCCGCTCGAAGATTATATCTATTCCTTTCATAATCAACGGGATAGATGTGTGCCTTCACCTATCTTCTCCCGGAAAGGATTTTCATTCTTCCTTGGATCAGGAAGTTCCTTATCAAGGAGGAGATAGGCAGGGAGAACATGAGCACGGAAAGGCCGTATATCTTCGCGGTCAACCACAACTCCCACATGGATGAATTCGTGACCATGCCCGGAATCATCATGTCAACGAAACGCAAGACCCATTTCTTCGCCGACAGGAAGCATTGGTTCCAGGGCAAGTTCTATTTTCGGATACTTGCCTTCAGATTCCAGGCCATCCCGATCGACAGAGGGAAGGGGACCGGTGACGACGCACTGAAGAAGGGGCTTGAATACATAGAGAAAGGGCACAACATCATAATATATCCGGAAGGAACAAGGGGCAGCGGCTTTGAGTTGAACAAGGGAAAGGTGGGGGTGGGAAAGCTCGCACTCTGGTCCGGGGCTCCTGTCATACCTGTTGGAGTGTGGGGCACCCACAAGCTCATGCCCAAGGGCAAGCACAAACCCAAGATCGAGAAGATCGTGACCGTCAAGTTCGGGCAGCCCATGACCTTTGAAGATTTCAAGGGTCGGTCCGGGGATCCCAAAGCCTGGAGAGAGGTTACGGATATCATCATGTGCAGGATCGGGGAGCTCATAGGGGTGGATTACTGCTACTGATCACTGGACTTCTCCGGACAGGCCGCAGTTCGGACACTTGAACTTCGTAATACCTTTCACTGTGACAGTGAACTCCTCACCGCATCTCGGGCAGGAAAGATCGAGATCCCTTCCGGAACGGACGTAGCCGTCTTCGGCCGCTCCCTTCTGTTTCTTCTTCTTCTTCAGCTTCTCGATCAGATCGGGATCGGAGACCTTCTTCTTGGATCGGGGCTTCTTTTCTTCCTCCTCCAATTCATCAAGCTCGTCAAAGATCCCATCCTCATCATCATCCCAACCCTCATCGGGCTCCTCATCCTCTTCAATCTCCTCCAATTCGTCAATGTCCCCTGATCCTTCCTCCTCCTCGTCCCACATTAACGTGTCGTCATCTTCCCCCTCCGAAGCCCTCGATCCCTCCGAATGGCGGGTCCCTCTCGATCTACCTATGTCATCAGTGATATACCTCGACCTGCTCCATTTCCTTTTCTTTCCCTCTTTCTTCTTGACTATATACCTCTCTGCACCCATGTGTTTCAACATTTCCTTGGAAACCCTATCGTCCGGATCGAGCATGAGGGCTTTCTGAAAGGAATATATCGATCCGTCCTTGTCCCCTATCTGTCTGAGCACAATCCCCCTGTTCGTCCATGCGGGGGCATATTCATCATCCGAGTCGATGGCGGAATCGAAAAAGGTCAGTGCTTTTCTATAATCCTCATCCATGGACGAGACGAGGATCCCCTTCAGGGTCAATGCTTCCGGGTCCTTCGGAGCGAGTTCAAGGGCTTCATCGACCCGGACCAACGCTCCCCTCAGGTCCTTCATCCTGTAGAGAATATCAGCGTAGAGGAGGCAGGCTGCCGGGTCGTTATTGGAGAGCCTGCATGCCCTGTCAACGGCTCTCTTTGCCATGTCCATCCTTCCCATTTCCTTCAGGACCTTGGATTTCGCAAGCCAAAGTGCCGGATCGGAAAGATGGAGGACAAGGGCCATGTTCAGCTTCTTCAATGCTTCCTCAAGTTGGCCTGAAGCTTCCAGGAGCAAGCCTTCAAGGTAGAGCTGCCTCGTACGGGGGAGGTCCGATGACATCTTCTGCAGGATCGAATCCGCCTTCCGGATGTCTTCATCCTCCAATGCCTTGAAGAAAAGGTCCTCGCTCATCTGGCACCATTCTCCTTCATCTTCTCTCCCAGATATCTCTCCTTTTCCACTGTGAACACGTATCTGGTTGGTATCCTCTCGTGCGTTCCTGTCCAGTACCCGCATACCGAGCAGTATTTTCCGGTCGAGACCGTCCAACCGTACAAGGTGGAGTTCTTTATATCTCCCATTGCTATACCACAGACGGGGCAAATACTCTTCCTCGAGGTTCTCGAACCTTCGCGACAGTGAATTATAAGGTCCACATTTTCCATCCTTGCAGCGATCCTTCTCAGCCTCTCGGCAGAAAGCCTGAACTTCCCCCCATTCCTCTCCTTGAGCCTCCCCAGAACCAATTTATGGAAACGGGTCTGGGACCTGACGGTCAGTGCATCCTCGAGTATCTCGGTGATGACCGATGCGACCGTCGATTCCGCCGGGATACGGTATCCGTTGCCTCCGGAACGACTGGGAACCATGCTGATTAATGCTGCTATGATTAGAAAAAACCATCGGCTTTGTGTCAATGGTGAAAAGGTAAAAAAAAGTGGACGGGGAAAAGGGGATTTAAACCCCGCCCTTCGGTTAGGGATGCATGCGGGAGGCCCAAGCGGGCCCTTCCTCATACAGTTAAGAAATTGATCGGGCGGGTTTATAAGGCATAAGTAGGGGGGTCCCTGAAAGTTAAAAGAATTTGCTCAGATCTGATTGGCCATTACCTTTCGATAGCTGGTAATGTATCCGGCAACCTTGTTCCTGAGCGAGATGGATGGGATCTCTGCCAGCCTGTCCAGGACTTCCTTGTTGTGCTGGAAGTCATCATTGAACACCTCTGGATATTTCTTAAGGAGCTCGATGGCGGATCTCTTTATGAAGGTCGGCCTGATATTTCCCATGTACTCACGCTCGGAGGAAGGCCGATTGAGGTCCTCCTATATATAGATTGGCGATTTCCCGCCGGTTACATCTCATCCAGCTCATTCTCGAAATCCAGAGGATCGTATTCATAGCCGCAGTAGGCACATTCATCCAGGCCGCCGCGAACCTTCTCACCGCATTCGGGGCAGGCCCAGCCTTCCTCGAGGTCCCTTGTCATCTTGTGCTGCTCCTCATGCCCTTTCCTGGAAAGTACAATGAATATCACGACCGCAATTATGAGGATGGCGATGATGGAGGCAAGGATCAGCGGGAGATACCTCTCGACCCAGCTGGTTCCATCGTCCTCCGAATCTCCGATCACAGTTACCGTCATATTCTTGCTCACGGAGGTCGTGCCGTCGGTCACCGTCAGAGTCACCCTGTATACTCCGGCGGTATAATACACATGGCTGACGACACTTCCGACCTTATCCCGGTCTATCCCGTCGGAAGCATCGAAATCCCAGTAATATGTGAGCGGGTCGCCATCCGGGTCAACGGTGCCCTCAGCTGAGAACTGGACGGTCTTCCTTACCATGACCAATCCCTCAGGCCCGATGATATTGACATCCGGGGCGGTATTCTGGGCTACGATGGAATAATACTGCGAATGGGCGATGAAGAAACCATCATCGGCCTCGAAATAGTAGAAATGCAATCCCGCAGAGAGCTGTACGTTATCGACGAAATAGAAGTTATACCGTGTCATGTTGCCCTGAACACCTTCCAGCTGGAGATCATATGTGGTATCATTGTCCACGGTTAACCTCACGTATTTCGGGATGTTGCCATCCATGTCCCTGTATTCCACCCTGAACTTGAACTTCTGTCCCTCGTTGGAAACGTAGGTGGAGGAGACCCTGTGCCTGAACTCCGGGATGGAATTATCTAGTATGCCGATCGCATAATAGGTCGACGGCAGATCGGAGAAGTTCCCGTACACAACGCCCCTTGTCGTGTTGACGCCTGTGACGGGGGCCCTCTCCCATATCTCCAGATCGGGATCGTATCTGTACATCCTCATCTTTTCAGGATGTACGTCTATCGGGAACACTTTGTCTGCGTAATTTATCGAGACATTGGCCCATTCGAACCTGTACCTGGCGTAGGTGGGCAGCGGTGTGAAAAGCAGTGATGTAGTGAACACCGCCCCTTCGATCTCCGGGAGGTTATCCGGAACGGAGCTGTTGATGAAATAAGCGCCCGAGGATTCCGATATTCCGAATGACATGTGGATCCCGATCTTGTAGAAGAAATCGGTATAATCGGGTCCAGTTATTCTCTTGAGGAGTGTGATATTGATCCTATCCTCGGAGACCGCCCTCATGTCATCGAACACCCTTAGGATGAGCTGGGTTCGTCCCACACCTTGGATACCAAGCTCAACGGCGGGTTCGGATCCCTCGTAGAGGGGGGACCCGGATCCCGCCAGGTACCAGGCATAGGTCAACGGGTCCCCTTCGATATCATAAGAAAGGGAGGCATCGAGCCTTACGATCTCACCGGGGAAAAGCAGTATGTCTTCCTGAGGTGAGCTTATCTTTGCAATCGGAGGATTGTTGGCGGCACCTATGGATACCACCTTCCCGTCCGAAAGGGAGACGTACATGTGATCCCTGGCAATTGCACCCTCACCCCGGGGTAGGGAGTTGAACTCCTGGGTCCAGGTGGGTCCGTAGGAAGTCGTTTCAACCGGGGAATAGGCCCTCAGGATATAAGGACCGGCCCCGGTTTGGACATAGAAAGAATCTCCTGCCGAAGTGGCCCTTCCCGATATTCCGGGAAGCTGGATCTTGTTCATCAAAGTCCCGTTTGACAAGAATATGATTTCAAGACCTTGGGTTGTGGGGGCGCAGATCGAGCCACCCTCCGCAGATACGGCCGGAGGGGAGGCCACAGGCGCATTGAGAGAGGTCTTCCAGATGATATCATGAGCCGAACCGTTGTCGAAAAAGCCCTCATCCGTATCGTTGACATCGATGTGACCGTCCCCGTTGTCGTCGGGATAAGCATCCATGAGGATCAGTGTTTCATTTGTGACAAGGAGAAGGGACCCCTCGAAATATGAAATGAAATCCACCGTGGTAAAATCGGTGACCGGCTCCAGGTTGGTAAGGAGATCGGTCTTGCCCGTATTCGGATCAATGTTCCTCAGATCGCTGCCTTCGGCCACGAAGATCGTGGAGACATCAGCTGCATAAGGGGGAATCTGCTCGTAGATGGACCGGGACCACATCTGGGAACCGGTATCATCATCGTAGGCATATAGTACCAATCTCATCGGGACTATCACATTTCCCCCGCTTATGAACATAGGTTGGCTGGGTGTGCCGGGGAGCGGTATTCTCCACACAACGTCCCCTGCTGTCTGGCCGGTGTTCGATTCCGCTTCGAAGGGTCCGTCGTTCCTTCCGTCCCAGAATCCGACCCAGTCGAAGGCCCAAAGGGCCCCGTCGTCCCCGTATGCGAACACCTTGTTGGATCCCCCGAAGGTCTGGTCCTTGTCGACAAGGAGTAGGGGCCTCCCATAGAAACGAACCGATGAGTTCGTATATTTCCAGAGAATTCCCGAGCCGGCCGATGATGTGTTCATGGCCATAAGCGACCCGTCAGGAGTGGTCATGTAAATGGTACCGCCAACTGCGGATATGGTCCCGTTGCCGTAGGGATGTGTGTAGAAGTCATCCTCTATCGGGCCCGTCCATGGTGAGCCCAGGTTCCTGGTCCAGTAGGTCCGGTTGCTTTCAAGCCTGTTTCCCGCGCTTCCGGTTTTACCCGGATTTCCGCCGGCCGAGGTCCAATATCCCGAAAGCATGGAGTTAACGGTCAGTTCGACCGTCCCGAAATTGTTGGTCCCGTCAATATCATCCGGGAACACATCCGTTATGAACGCCACGATCATGTCATAACCCGGCTCCACTATCCAGTCCGCCGAGATCTCTGTCTCGGAGAACGCTTCGACCCTGACATCCTCAAGCTCGTTCAGGACACTCTGCCTGGAATTGTTGAAGGTGGTCAGCTTGAACTGTATATCGATATCCGCACCTATTGTCGCATTGTTCCCGATAACTGCCTTGACCTGGACCTTCTCCCCGATGAAGGGCAGCGGATCTGAAAGCGATACGGATAGCACTTCGGGATCCGGGGAGCCGAAGGCATAGACCCTGCCCGAGCCGCCTCCGGGATCGGTCCTGGCTATGAAGACCCTGCCGCTTGCAATGGCCGGTGCGGAGTTGATGGGTGTGCCGAGATTCTCGTACCAGAAGACCCTGTCCTCGTCGGCTATGTTCTCGTTGACGGTTGAAATGCAGAAGACAGAGGTGTTGCCGGCACCTCCGCCGAACACCAGGGCATTATCCGTAAGGACCGGGGAGGAATACATCATCTGACCGGTAATATTGAATCTCCAGAGTACCTCCTGGTCCGAAAGCCTGATGGCCCATATAGAACCGCCTTTCACATCATTGTATTGTCCATACACGCGCTGGGCTCCGACATACAGAATTCCATCACGATAGCTCGGAGATGTCTGGAAGCTCGGGGGCTCGCCCGCCCCGACCTGCTTCTGCCACTGCTCCGCACCGGTCAGAGCATTCAGGCAGAAAAGCCTCCCTATATCATTCCCGAAGAAAACCTTGCCCTCGGCTAGCAACGGGCTTCCCACGACGGAGGAGGATGCGTTGTACCTCCAGAGTATGTCAGCATTCCCGATGGATACGTTCGTCTCGGAAACGTAGGAGCCGTCATTGCCGTCCTCGAAGCCCTCCGGATCGAAGCAGTACAAGAAGCCCTTCCCGCTTCCGATGTAGACCCTTCCATCATAATAGGCGGGGGTTCCCCTGAAGCCGTAAACATTGATCTCCGGTCCCATGCTGAACGACCATGAGATATTTCCCGTTGAAAGGTCCAGGCAGTTGAAGGTCGAGCCTTCGAGGTTCTTTCCCATGGTGCCGATATAGAGTTTGCCGTCAGCAACGATGGGGGCCCCCCAAATGGTGGTGGCATTCACATATTTGAAAAGCTCCCTGGACTTGGTGGAGATGTCATAACCGTAAACGTATCCGTCATCGGCTGCAAAATAAACCGATCCCCCATGGACCGTGATCGGGGTGTTGATGTGCTTGTAGGTCGCCTTCACTTCCCAGACCACCTCTCCCGAGTCAATGTTCAGGCCCCTTACCGATCCGTCACCGGATCCGATGTAGAGAATATTCCCATGTATCACCGGGGTATTGGACGGTTTCAGACCGGTTATCTGTTTGACCCAGAGCGGTTTGGTATCCTTTTCCAAGGGAAGGATCGTCGGGGAATAACCTGTGTGGTTCAGGTTCCCCTTGTAGGTCGGCCAGCTGTCCGGATCCGAGCTTCTTGTTTGAAAACGCGTCACTGCGGTCGAACCAAAATGATCATCATCCACCGGATCAATACCGGCAACAACGGCCGAGCCGGGTATGACCACAAGAGCGATCAGTATCATTGATGAAAAGAAGCAAGAAAGCCTGTTCATGAAGGGCATCTCCCGGTATGTCATTCGAGCCAACAAAATGCGCTTTATTTAAACGTTGTGCACAGTTGCATAGATGGGAAGCAACGCCTGGATAACACTTCAGAATGTGAAAGTATCCTCAAGGGAAGGCGTATGGACCTTTCCTATGGATCCCATGTCCTTTGCCAGCTCATCCCGATTGTCTCCGTGTACTAGTATCACTTCATCCGCCTTGGTCGCCTCGGCAAATCTCACAAGATCTGCATGGCCGCTGTGGGCTGAGAAGTCGAAGTGCACGACCTCGCAGTCGATCTTCTCGACCTCTCCGTTTATCACGATGGAGCCGGTATCCATCAGCATCCTGCCGTTGGTGTCCTCCACCTGATAACCGGTCAGGAGAACTGCGCAATTCTTGTCCCTGCGGTTCCTGTAAAGGTATTCTAGGACCGGACCTCCGTCGAGCATGCCGGAGGTGGTGACAACGATGGGAGATTCGGCCGCCTTGTCCCTCTGATGAGGAGTGCGGACGAAGGTGAACTGGTCAAGGGATTTCTTTAGGGACCCTGGATTCTTTATGAACTCGCTGTGCCTCAGATATATCTGGGCAACCCTCCTTCCCATGCCGTCCAGCCATTTCTCCTCCCGAATTCCGTTAAGGACCTGTACGACCTCCTGGGTCCTGCCTACGGCAAAGGCTGGCACAATTACCTTGCCCCCGCGGTCGAGGACTTCTTCCACCTTCGCGACGAAAGCCCTTTCGACCTCCTTCCTTGGAGGATGGTCGCGCCCCGCATAGGTTGATTCCATTACGAGAACGTCACACTCGGGAGGTTTCGCCCCTTTCAGCAAACGTGTGTCCGAGGAGTTGATATCACCCGTGAACACCACATCCCTGCCTCCGTCATTCAGACGGTACATCGTCGATCCGGGTATATGGCCCGCATCCATTGTCCTGATGGTGAAAGGGCCCGTAAATGCCCTGTCATTGTATCGGAGTATTGTTGATTCCTCGGTGAACCTTCTGAGATCACTGATGTCATAAGGTATCGTCCATCCTTCCAGACGGGCGATCTTCAATGAATCCTCCAGAAGCACGACAGCTGTTTCCAAGGTCACCTCGGTTCCCCATATTGTGGTGCCGTACTCTCCTGACAGCCAGGGTGCCATGCCGATATGGTCCAGATGCGAATGTGTAAGGAACAGACCGTCGATGTGGGGAACCTTCGAGGGGTATTTCGGTGGTTTGGCCGGTGTCAGACCGTAATCGAACAGTAGCCTGGTGTCGCCCGATTCAGCGATCATGCCCAGGCTTCCAACAGCATCCACTCCGCCCGCGAAACTCAGTTTCATGCATCTCACCGCTCAGCGCTCTCTAGTGAACGGTGATAGTAATAGTTTGTGCATTGAAGGGAGGGAATATGCACAATCTAGTAACCTTTATAAAGGGAATGGATATAGGGTTGCCCTACTGCAGCAGGCGATTATGATGATCATCCCAGTAAGATGTTTCACATGCGGAAAGGTCATAGGCCATCTCTATGAGGAGTTCCAGAGAAGGACCGAAGCCGGAGAGGATTCCGGGAAGGTCATGGACGAGTTGGGCCTTGAACGTTATTGCTGCAGAAGAATGTTCCTCGCGCATGTCGATCTCATAGACGAGGTAATGCCTTTCACCTGACCTCTTCGAATTCCGGCGAAAAGCAACCCCCATACCCCAATTAACATCATCCACCTTAGGTGGGTTTTTATGAGAAGTTTTATAGTGTTCTTATTATTCACCAGGTTTAGACTCACCAAACATACAAGGGGCTGTAGGGTAGCTTGGACCATCCTGGTGCCTTGGGGTGGCATCGACTCGAATTCAAATTTCGACAGCCCCACTTTTTCATTTTGGCCATTTATCAATATAGAAACGACAAAATGAAAAAGTCTGCACGTTCTTAATATTTCTTTCAAGAATTGAAGGATTCTTGTCAAGATATCCTCCGATACTCTTATTTCCGCCCAGTATATTGAAGGTATGTTGAAAACGGAGCTTTACGTCTCGGAAGGAGACCTTGACCTCAGGTCGAGGGAGTGGACGGAGAGCATCGATCGTAAAAGGAGATGGCCCAAAGGCGATGTGAAGCCTGCTCTGCTGGTCCTTGACATGCAGATGTTCTTCCTTGATCCCGATAGCCATGCTTACCTACCTTCAGGCAGGTCCATTATAAGGAATTTGAAGGAACTGATAGCCTCCTTCACAGGACCCATTTTCTTCTCGAAGCATGTTAAGGGAACCGACGATAATCTCATGAACATCTGGTGGAAGGACGCCATCGAGGGAGAGCTCTCCGAGATAATACCTGAGCTCGCTCCCCTGGCTTCCGATGTTATTATAAAGGAGCATTACTCGGCTTTCTACGGAACCAAACTGGAGAAGACCCTTCGGGACAAAGGTGTGGATTCTGTTGTGATATCCGGCGTGATGACCGATCTTTGCTGCGAGTCCACCACAAGGGACGCCTTCATGAGAGGTTTCAAGGTATTCTTCCTCGCAGACTGCACGGCGACCGCTACGGAGGAAAGGCATCTTTCGACCTTAAGGACCATTTCGAATGCATTCGGGGAGGTGCTCACATTCCGAGAGCTCATGTCGCGGTCATAGGTGGGGGACCGGCGGGTATATCCGCTGCTCTTCAGCTTAAAAAAGAGATGATACCCTTCGACATCTTCGAGAAGAAGAGGGTCGGAGGTCTGCTATGGTATGCCGGCCGGGTCGACAACCTGCTGGGATTCAGGGGAAAAAACGGCAAAGAGCTGTGCACATCCTTCTTCAGCCACCTTGAAGATGCGGGAATCCCCGTGCATTTCGAGGAAGTGAAGAATATAGAGCAGGGCAACTCCAATTTCAAAGTAAACGGTGCGAGGTATACCCATGTCATCCTCGCAAGCGGAACCGTTCCCAGGAAGCTCTACATCCCCGGAGAGCTGAATTTCATCGAGGAGCCGGAGGAGTTCCGCTCCAAAAAAGTGCTGATCGTGGGCGGAGGCGACATTGCGTTTGATAACGGACTCAGGCTCCGCTCCCACGGTGCGGAAGTCACGATCCTCTTCCGGGGACCCATCAAGGCAAACATGATGCTCAGGAAGGAGGCCGAGGTATCCGACATCCAATTGATCAAAGGAAACTACGGGGAGATCGATGTGGAAGAGGGCGGCTATGTCTTCTCCGGGAGGAGTTACGACAGGGTCGCTGTGTTCATCGGCAGGACTCAGAACCTTAAGCTCGTGGAGGACATGCAACCCTTCGAGATACTCCTCCCTTCCTTTTCAACAACGGTAAAAGGGTTATATGTGGTCGGGGATGCGGCCCTGGGAACCCTGAGCCAAACTTCCCTTGCATCCGGTTCCGGGGTCTCTGCTGCCATGCACATTGCATCCATGGAGAGAAGCCAATGAGGATATTATACGAACGTGGTCTCGACGAACTGGCAACCGTTTATGCTGCGGCATATAGGAACTCCGGCAGCCACATACTCGAGTTCGTTGACTCGCTCTCGGGGTCCAGGGATATCCTTGACAAATGGGTGATCGTGCTCTCCTCCCAGTTCGGCTGCCCGGTTGGATGCCCAATGTGTGATACGAAAGGTTACTTCAAGGGAAATCCGACCGTAGACGAACTGCTTTCGCAGGTTGATCATCTGGTCAATAGAAGATTTCCGGACGGACAAATTCCTTCGAAGAAGTTCAAGGTCCAGTTCGCAAGGATGGGAGAGCCGGCCCTGAACCTGAATGTCCCACGGGCCGCGGAACTGATCGGAGAGAGATACGATGCACCGGGTTACATGCCCTGCATCTCAACAACAGCTCCAATGGGAAGCGATCTGTTTTTCAATTCGATCAAAGAGCTGAACCATGATCGTTTCAGGGGAAGATTTCAACTCCAGTTCTCTGTCCATTCCACCGATAGGCGTCAGAGGGACCGGTTGATACCGATCAGCAAGTGGGACCTTGAGCGCATCTCCGGATACGGAGAGGATTTCTACGTTGGAGGAAGGAAGGTCGCCCTCAACTTCGCCATGGCCCCCGGGAATCAGCTGGACGTAAAGAAGATCTCCGAGCTGTTCTCCCCCGAGGTCTTCATGGTCAAATTGACACCGGTGAACCCAACACAACAGGCCCGTCTGAACCAACTTGTAAGGGAGGACCTTGTGGAGGAGGAGATGGAACAGATACACGATCTGAGGGAACTCGGTTTCCAGGTGGTTGTCAGCGTCGGCGACCTGAGGGAGAACAGCATAGGGTCCAACTGCGGTCAGCTTGCTGGGCTTTGGAAAAAGGATTCCGAGGAGGAGGCTGCCTACATCTTTTGAGATCCTCCGGGTTTCAAACCACTTATCCTTAAATCGGAGTTATCCTTTTAACCATTGATGGGAGGCATCCGTTACTGTCCTGTTTGTTCCGCTTACCTGAAGAATCCAAACCTGGAAAGGTGCCCCAAATGCCACTCCATTCTCCGTGTGGAGATGGAGAAGAAGGAAATATACGAGGCATCTCTCAGAAGGAAGAGCGAACTGGTCCAGGGACCTTTCCATCCCGTGACCGGTAAGAAATGCATCGTCTGTGGCGAGGATGTTGAGGTCCTCCCGGTGCAGATAGAAGAGTTCACTGTGAGCGGCGAAAAGGTCGGCGATGGACCGATGGGGCCATTGAGAGCTCCCAACAGATGCGTTGTTGCATTCCAGGCATGGAGGTGCAGAAAGGGTCACCGACTTTTCTCGTCCTACGATTTCGAATGGAGGGAACTGTGTCCCAATTGCCTAACCCACAACAACAGGTACGGGAACCTGGTGAGGTCGTGCTCCCAGTGCAGGACCATGGTTCCAATTGATTATTACAAGAAGGAGGATCCCCTGGAGTTGATGAAAAAGAGAGGCTATCACTTCGACCCCGATCTGGAGAAGAGATGATCTCAGCCTGCGATCCTCTGACAAACACCGTTCGGAGCCATAGTTAATAACAAAAAGGTGGAGCCTATATGGTACCTGCCTGAGGGAGTGTATTCAGATGGGCAAGGGATATTTTAACCTGGTATTCGGCAGGTCCAGGTGGAATGTGCTTCTGTTCTTTTTGGCCCTGACCGCCTTGTTCGGATCATTTGCAGTTCTTGCCTACAATACATTCAACCGGATACCAGCCGACGAATTACTTGTCGACGGCAAGAGATACGACTGGAATACACTGTATGACGACCTCGATACGGAATACATCGATGACTCGGAAGGCGTCCCCCTGGACGAACTCATCATCGACGCAGGGGTCGAGGACCCCGCCTCTCACCAGTACAAGATCATAGCAGCCGACGGCTACTTCAAGACGGTGGAATGGAAGGACATGAGGTCCGGGATCATTTCACTTGAAGGGACCAAAGACCATGACAAGATGGTCATATTCGAGGACAAGGCGAAGGCATACTGGGTATACGAGGTGGTGGAGATAGAGGTGGTTTGAGATGAGGAAGTACTTGTTTTTAGCCTTGATAATGCTGCTGGGAGCAGCGGCGGTTGCCGGCTGCCTCGGAAGTGATGATGATGAGGTCGAGAACGGCGAAGAATGGACCATTGCCATAAACGGAGTGGATTTCAAAAAGAGCGAGATCTTCGAGGAATACGATCTCCACGAGGTCACCGACAGCAAGGGGGACACCTACGAGGGAGTATATCTCAAGGAGCTGTTGGAAGATGCGGGCGTCTCCGACCTTTCAGCCTATACTTACAGGATAACGGCAGCGGATGATTCTCCATATATCAAGGAGGTTACACATCTTGACATGGAAGAGGGCATCCTCATCGAGGAGGAGACCAGGACCATCTTCCCGGACCTTCCAGGCAAGTACAAGGTGAAGGATGTCGTCGAGATCGAGCCTCTCACGGACGGGGACACCATAACAGTCAACGGCAAGTACTGGACCTGGATGCAGCCCTTCGACATATTGGAGGAGGCCGAGATGTACGACAATGAGAGCAATGCCTACACCGGCATCAGGCTCTCCGACCTGGTCAATTACACTGCCCTCGAGAATCCCCAGGAGCATAATTACACTATTATGTCCGGGGACGAGGACGGATATGAGAAGGAAGTTACCTGGAACGATATGATGAACGGTCTCCTAGTGGATGACGAGCACAAGACGATGTTCCCGCACTTGAGGAAATCATACTGGGTGAAGAATGTAGCAGAGATATTGGTGGTATGAACATGAGTATTCGAACCGTTTCCGTGGACAGAATGAGGATGTTGGCCGGCATGATCATGCTGGGATCCATATGGGGACTTTTAGAATGCACTCTTGGAGGTATCAAGCTCGAGATAATGGGACTGCCGGTCTCCATGGGTGCGGTCATGGCCGGACTTTTCGGGATTGGATTCATGGTGCTCGCCAGGAAGATGTTCAACACCATGGGCGTCGCCCTTGGTGTCGCTCTGTTCGCTGGCATCATGAGGATATTCGCACCTGTGGGCTCCTGCCAGCTGTGTGCCGCCATCGCCATAATGGCCGAGGGCCTGATATTCGAGTTCTTCATCAACAGGAAGATCCTGCTGAGGAACCTCTCCGGGTCCGGAAAGGACTACAGGACGCTCGTTTTCATGGGAATGATCGCGGGCTTCACCATCTATGCTTCCGGTTACATATTGACCCAGTTCCTGACGCCCCTGGTGACCGAGGGCATCATCATCTCATTCTCCGACATCTGGGGAATAATGGATCTTATCATCGGCAGGGCCTTCTTCGCGACGCTTCTTGGCGGGGTCGGGCTTCCCCTGGCAGCAGCAGCGGACGTTCTCCATCTGGATGTTGCCGGGATCAAGAAAGCGCCCTACTACGCTGTTTCAGGCATAGTTTCCACCGCATGCTGGACGATCCTCGTCCTGGTGGTGACCCTATAGGAGGCATGACTGATGGAGACCGTGAAAATAATCAAGTTCCATCCTGAAAAATGCACAGGGCAATTTCAATGCGAGAAGGCCTGCTCACAGATAATGCACCGAAACGGCAATGGGGGGGAATGGTCCGCCATCAGGATAGTAAAGACCCAAAGCGGCTGGGAGATGACCGACTGCAATCACTGCGGCCTATGCATAGATGTATGCCCCGTCCAGGCGTTAAGGAGGCTCCCCAGCGGAATAGTAGTACTGAACAAGAACACCTGCATTGGCTGCATGTCCTGCGTGGCATTCTGCCCCAGGCACGTTATGAGGAGAGCTCCGGGTGAAATCATTCCCCACAAGTGCATCTCCTGCGGCTCCTGCGTAAAGGCTTGTCCGGAGGGCGCCCTTGAGCTTGTGGAGGTACCCGTCTCCGAAGTGGAGGAGATCGTTTACCACAAACAGGGGGTATGCGAATGAGCCCGGAATGCTTCAACGACGACACCAATGCCAAGCTGATAGGGAGAGGCAACGGCCCCTTCGAGACCGGAAATACCAAGCACGAATGGGACCTGGAGAAGCTCCGCTCAGCCCACAGGGTGCTTGTGGAACACACATACGAGAAGAGACCCGTAGAGAGGGGATATGCGGGAAGGATCCTCTACGTGAATCTCACAACCAGGGAGATCAGGGAAGTTCCCGTAACTGAGGAGATGAAGAGGAAGTTCACGGGGGGTAAAGGATTCGGTTTGAAGATGACATGGGACCTTGCCGGCCCCGACACGAAATGGGATGATCCGGAGAACGTCCTCTGCCTGAACTCTGCGCCCATGAACGGGACCACCCAGTATTCCGGTATGGGGAAATGCCTTTCAACGGCGATATCTCCCTCCACCGATATCATTTGCGACTCCAACGCCGGCGGCTACTTTGCTCCGTATCTCAAGTTCTCCGGATTCGATGCACTTGCCATCCAGGGAAAGAGCGATGAGGATGTCATAATATTCATAGACGGAGAGGACGGGAAGGTCCGGATAGAGACCGCTCCTCTCGAAGAGCAGAGCGCCCACATGCTTTCCGAGCAGATGACGCACCTTTATTCGAAGGAGGGCACAGAGGCTTCCAGACAGAAGGTCTCAGTCGTTACCGCCGGAAAGGGAGCAGACAAGTCCTACTGGGGCATCCTGAACATATCCTTCTATGATCCCAGAAGGAAGGTCGCAAGGATGAAACAGCACGGAAGGGGGGGTCTCGGAACGGTATTCAGGAACAAGGGCCTAAAGGCTCTGGTTGCTAGGATACCGGGTTTCACCGGGACCGAGAACAATCCGGTTGAGATAGACAAGATAGCGGAGACCGGCATCAAACACCATACGCAGATAAGGGACCTTGACAGGGTACAGTGCAACATGAGGACGGTGGGAACCGGAAATCTCGTGGAGGTCATGGACGCCTACGACCTGCTGCCCACCGAGAACTACAGGTTCGGCTCCCACCCCAAGGCCTCCAAGATCTATTCCTCCGTATTCTACAGATATTTCACCCAGGCCATACCGGACGGATGCTGGTACGGATGCAACATCGCCTGCTCCAAGGCAGTGGACGGGTTCACTATAAGGACTGGGCCATACAAGGGGCAGAAGGTGAGCGTGGACGGGCCCGAATACGAGACCATCGGCGGCGGCGCCAATATGTCCGTATGGGATCCGGAATGGATACTGGAATTCAACTTCTACTGCGACACCTACGGCCTCGACACAATCTCCGCTTCCACCGCCATCGCATTCTACATGGAGATGTACGAATACCACATTCTGAACAGGGAAAGGTGTGGAGGGCTGGAGCTGTGCTTCGGCAATGCCGAAGCTGCCCTTGAACTTCTGCACAGGATAGCTGAAGGGGATAC
The DNA here is from genome assembly GCA_048569615.1 of Thermoplasmatota archaeon. Lineage (GTDB taxonomy): Archaea > Thermoplasmatota > Penumbrarchaeia > Penumbrarchaeales > Penumbrarchaeaceae > JAYEPK01. The sequence goes on from JBLIRK010000003.1 coordinate 91,751, forward strand.
GGACGATTTCGTCCGGGTGGCCTCCAAGGGCGTAAGGAGGATGAAGGACTGGATAATAAAGAACGAGTGGGGAGATCCGAAGCTCGTTGAAGATGCGGGCATGGAGGTCAAAGGCCTGGAGTACTCCGAATATGTCTCCAAGGAATCCCTTGCCCAGCAGGGCGGCTATGCTATGGCCTCCAAGGGACCCCAGCATGACGAGGCATGGCTGATCTTCATGGACATGGTCAACAACCAGATTCCGACCTTCAAGGACAAGGCCGAGGCGCTTCACTATTTCCCCGTATGGAGGACCTGGTTCGGGATCGCCGGACTCTGCAAACTGCCCTGGAACGATATTACACCGGCGAACAACAAGGAGACGGACGAGCCGGCGAAGGTCCCGGAGCATGTGGACAACTATGCCAAGATCATGGGCGGGGTCACCGGTTGGGACATCACCGGCAGGGACCTCATCGACCAGTCGGAGAGGGTCTACAACTGGCAGAGAGCTATGAATGTCTGGATGGGGAAGGGAAGGAGGAAGCATGACATCCCGCCGTACAGGTCCATGGGCCCGGTAACGAAACTGGAATACATCTCCAGGCAGGACAGGTACGACGGGCAGCTCATAGAGCTAATAGGTATTCCCGAAGAGGAGCTGGAGAAGATGACTGTCGAGGACAAGATGAAGGTCCTCTATGATCACAGGATGGACCGATACCAGCGGCTGATGGATGCTGTTTACTACAGAAGAGGCTGGACACCCAACGGGGTGCCCGCCCCGCAGAAGATGATTGAGCTTGGTTTCGGGGACGAAAAAGAGATGCTGGAGATGCTCCAGAAGGCCATAGACGAGGATGACGTGAAGGGCCTCAACGTATGGGGAGCCCATTACAAGGAAAATGACGAGGTCCCCGCCGATACCCCGAGATATTGGGAAAAATGGTAAATCCCCATTTGTACTTTGACCTCCGGAGGTAAAATATGGACGACCCGGAGATGGCAGAAAGGCTGAAAAGGTCGTTCGTGGGCATCGCCGGCGCAGGCGGTCTCGGCTCGAACGTTGCGGTGGCACTGGCAAGGGCCGGGGTAGGGCGGCTGCTCGTCGTCGACTTCGACAGGGTGGAAGCCTCCAATCTGAACCGACAATATTTCTTCAGGGACCAGGTGGGTCGGCTCAAGGTCGAGGCGCTGAAGGAGAACATCGAAAGGATCGGATCAGGGACCGTCGTCGATATTATGGATAGGAAGCTCGAGAAGGGGAGGATGCACGAGGTCTTCGGCGAGGTCGATGTTGTGGTGGAAGCACTTGATTTGGCGGAAACCAAGGCACAGTTCATCAAGGATGTGCTAACGAACCTCCGGGGAAAACCGCTTGTGGCAGCCTCCGGGGTGGCCGGAATTGGAAGATCGGACCACGTGGTCGTCGAAAGGTTCGGGGACCTCTATCTCGTACAAGACCACGGGGCGAGATCAAGCGACGAGGAGGTTCTCCTCGCCCCCAAGGTAGGCCTCTTCGCAAATTATCAGGCAAACATCGTACTGGAGATATTATCGGGGGGAGGAAGGTGACCTTGAGGGTGAATGGGAGGAAGGTCGAGTTCAGGGAAGGAGAATCCGTGAAAAGGCTCCTCAGGAGGATGAACTTCAATTTCCCCTTGGTGATAGTCAAGATCGACGGCTCGATAATCGAGGAAAAGAAATACATCTCCACCAAATTACACGACGATGCAGAGGTGGAGGTCATACACCTCACAAGCGGAGGCTGAGCTCATGGTCATAAAGGACGAGGTGGCAAGGCAGAGGTTCAGGGACAGTGCAAAGGACGGCAATATAACCTGCAGACAGTGCATCGATATCGCCGAGGAATTCGGGCTCCCCAAGGATCAGATCGCCTCGACCCTGACAGAGATGCATATCAAGATCATCCGGTGCCAGCTCGGATGCTTCCCGTGAGGATCCCGGATGATAATAGTAGCCTTGATAGGATTGAAGAAGAGCGGGAAGACAACAACCGCGGAAGCCCTGATCAGGGAGTTCGGATCGAGGGGCTACAAGGTCGGCGCTGTAAAGTTCATGACGCTTTCGAAATTCACCGTTGACACCGAAGGAAAGGATACCTGGAGGCACATGAATGCAGGAGCGGATTTCGTGGTTTCGCTATCCGACGGCGAGATGGCCTATATCGAGAGGAGGGCGGAGCATGCAGGGCTCTCCGATGCTATGAGACACATGCCGGATGATGCCGAGATATTGATCTGCGAGGGTTTGAACGAGGAGCACCCGGGGGTGATCAGGATACTGCTCGCCAGGGAGCCCGGGATGGTCGATGTTACGCTAAAAACAAGAGGAATGGAAGGACCGGTCGCGGCATACTCCGGAATAATGGCTTCAAAGGTGAAGCAGCTGGGTGGTGTCCCTGTCTTCGACTGTACGGACCCGGTGGAGGCATCGGGATTGGCAGACCTCATCCTCAGGTTATCTGAGAACGAAGCCTGAGGACCGGACGGCCGTCACTTGACCGGATCGCCGTCGAATGAGGCTTCCAGGAAGGTCTTCGTATCGAGGATCCCCGGGATGTTCCTGACCTTGTCTATAATATCCCTGGCTAGCTCGTCGGGGTCCTCTGCCTTGACCCTCATGATGAAGTCGTACTCCCCGAAAAGCGGGTGAACCTCTACCACGAAATCGTAGGATTGCAGTTTCTTGTATACCTCTTGCTCCTTCCCCGTGTTGCAGGAGATCATTACGAAACCGTATATCATACCGGGCTATCGTCAACGGGGGTTATAATACATTTTGCTACCTGCTCCGAAAATACTGTCTTTGCCGGGACCGATTGGTAAATTATCGAAAAATGAAGGACTTTTTGTCCCACAGACATGTAACCGAGGGCAATGATTATATCAGAGGCCGTAATAGACCCTTTCAGCCCATTACATGTTTTGAGGTGTGGTGATGGGCGAAAACTGCAATTCACGGAGCTGGTCCCTTGGAGCAGAAGGTAATGAACAGGTGGATTATCGTTGTCGGAGCCATACTCATCCAGCTATGTCTGGGAGCGATATATGCATGGGGTGTTTTTACACCGCCGCTTTCGGCGCCTCTCCCGGATAATGATTTCATTGACATCGCATCCGATGATGGCGTAATGGTTGTTGTGGATGGTGAACTGAAAGTAGGCAAGGAAGTCAACATATCATTGACCTTTACCAAGGATAATGTGAAAATCACGGACCTTGAAAATCTATCGGTCCTGTTGGAATTGAAGGACAAGAATGATAAGACTGTCAAAGACGATAAAGTTATCCAATTCGTTGGGATAGTCTATAAAGAAGGCAAACCCATTACCGCTGGACCCTACACCCCCGTCTTGGATGGTGACCATTTCAATATCACCACCAAGGTAACAAAACCCGGGAACTGGCACTTCGTTATTGAGGGAAGCAGCATAGAAAATGAGACAATGGTGGAATAT
>JBLIRK010000004.1:0-82903 GCA_048569615.1 Thermoplasmatota archaeon
TGGACGTGACCATCGACCTTACCCAGGTATATTTCACCGATTTCTATCCTGCGACCGGGAGATGGATCAACACCCTCAGGCCGACCTGCTCCATTCTGGTCCATGATGACCTTACCGGGGTCGATCCGCTCTCCATAGAGTATGAGGTGACAACTTCCTCGGCCGGTTCTGCTGGTTTCACCAATGAGTGGAGCTCCATTCTCGAGTCCTACGCCCCCGGCGAGGAGCTCAGGATCGTTGTATCCGGCTGGTTCAAGAACGGTAAGGACAACTGGATCCGGTTCCGAGCAAAGGACGTGGCCGGCAATCCGTATATGGAATCCGATGCCTATAATGTCTGGGTGGATGCGAAGGCTCCAACCTTCAAGCTCGTGTCGCAGACGGAGGACGAATACCTCCTCGACACTCTTCAGGAGGTCCGCATCCAGATAGAGGACGAGCAGGCCGGTGTTGATGCCAGCTCCATCGAGTACAGACTCACGACCCAGGGTCTGACGAAGTGGTCCCAGTGGATGCCCTACAAGGATGCTCAGGACGGTCTCAAGCCGACCATCACCATACGTGAGCACTTCAGGCGGGGTGACCAGAACTATATCCAGGTGAGGGCGAAGGACCTTGCCGGGAATCCGGTTGCGGTGTCCAAGGCCTTCAACATAAAGATAAACACATTCCCCCAGATTATTGTGATCTCGCCATCCTCGGGTGATGAGCTCTACACAGACATGGATATTCTTTTCGACGCTTCCCCTTCATTTGATCCCGACGGCGACCGCATCACCATCAGCTGGTGGATCAGCAGCGACCAGGGTCAGGTGAGCCTCGGCGACTCCCAGCAGATAAAGGCAAATATCAACGAGCCCGGAGAATACACCATCACGGTTGTCGCCAAGGACAGGATGAACAACGAGGTCCAGTATTTCTTCACAATTGTCGTCAATGACCCGGAGGAACCTGAGGACGATATCCTGATAGATACGGATGCCGATGGGATGCCGGATATCTGGGAGGAACGCTGGAAGCTCAATCCCCAGCAGAAGGATGCCACGGAGGACCCCGATCTTGACCTATTCACCAACATCGAGGAATACCAGAACAATACAAATCCCAGGAATCCCGACAGCCACCCCCCGATACGGGATGTTACTGCCGATGGTGATGAGAAGCTCTCCCTGTTCAGCCAGGATGCATGGCCTCTATGGGTCCTTGTTCTGCTTCTTGTCGTTGCCATAGTTATGACAATGCTGATCCTGAAGGGCAAACAGGATAAGGCCACTAGCAGGATAAGGACTGTAAGGAACATGAGGAGGATCATGCCTTCCGTCTCCTGGGACCAGATAACCACAACTGCCTACATGGCTCCCATGGTCCAGGGAGGCGTGCTTCCCGCGGTTGTGGGACCTGCGCTGCCTACCTCGCCCATAGATCTCACCATGCAGCATGCGGCTCTGCCGGCCGCAAGTGAAGCGGCTTTAACGGAGAACCAACCCGCTGCTGCCCCTGTCGGGACATACGATTACAGCCCGCCGCAGCAGTGAGTAATAATGTGAGTGGATGCGGGAGGTCCGAAGCGACCTCCCCGTTTTTCTTTTATATCCTGGAAAATAATCAGGCAATTCCTAAATAATGTCCGGACCGTTAACGACCGGGAGAGCGATGGGAATAGAATACCGGTCCGCCTTGTTATATGCAGTGATCATCCTAGTGGGACAGCTCACATTCTTCAATCATTGTCATGAAGGGGGAGCGGAGGAGGGACCGGAAGCAAAGGAGCTGTTCAAGTCCATTTACCCTGAAGCAGGGATCTGGTTATTGGAGGACCGCCCCGAGGTCAGAATGACCCTCGATATTTCACTTGAAGAGCTGGGCAATCACACTCTATCCTATGCCTTTCAGACCGTCGGTCCCTTCGAATGGGAGCCCATCTGGGAGAGCAATTATCAATTGGAGGAGAACGGGACCTTCGTTGACATGGTCGTCCCGGTCAAGCTGAAGGAAGGTCAGGACAACTGGATCATGTTCAGGGCCGTGAACGGTTCAGGGAACGAAACGAGGTCGGAGCCTTTCAATCTGCTGCTCGATACGGAGATCCCCATTTTTCATCTGGTATCCCATTCAATGGATGAATATTATCTTGACCCGGAACAGGAGGTCCGCATCCAGATCGATGATAGGGCCTCCGGTGTTCTGGCATCCTCGATCGAGTACAGGGTCACCACGAGCGGTCTTTCGAACTGGTCCCATTGGATGGCCTACGAGGATGCGGGCTTCGATGATAGCAAGATCACCGCTACGATCGTTGAACAACTAACAAGGGGGGACAAGAACTTCTTGCAGGTCAGGGCAAAGGATGTTGCCGGCAATCCCGTGGCAACATCCAATGCCTACAATATCAAGATCAACACTCTTCCGATCATCAATATTATCTCACCTCTGCCGGGAGATGTGCTGACCTATGATCAGGACATCGTTTTCGATGCCGAGGGCTCTTACGACCCGGACGGGGACAGGATAATTTTCCAATGGTTCTATGATGACGGATTTCGTACGGATTGTCTGGGGGATGCACAGAAGGTAAGGGTTCGTATGGATGCGGGTGAATACAAGATAACGCTCAAGGTGAAAGATCGCGTTAACAACGAGGTCGAGGAGCATTTCAATATCATTGTGGAAGGGTATGTGCCTCCTCCGGATACCGACGGGGACGGTATGCCGGATGAATGGGAGGAGAGATATGCTCTCGTCGACTCACAGGCAAATGATTCAGAATCCGATCCTGACAGTGACGGCTTGACCAATATCATGGAGTATCAGCTTGGAACAAACCCCGAAGAAGAAGATACTGACGAGGATGGAATTCCAGACGGATGGGAATATGACAACTTCATAGATCCTTTGGACCCTGAAGATGCCGGAATGGACCATGATTTGGATGGAATAATAACACTATACGAATATCGGAACGGAACGGACCCCTGGGAAGGTGGCACCCCTGTTAACCCGCTCCCTCCATCGGGAGATCATGAAGACCGTTGGTACGAGAAAGGGTGGTTCTGGGGACTTGCTACGCTCGTGATAATCCTGCTTGTATTCCTTGCATTCTGGATAACTATCGTAATGGTCACTAGGGAAAAAAAGACCGATCTTCGGAAACTCGATGAGACCATTTCAGAAGAGAAATGATTAAAGTAGGGTGCAAACAGGTTTCTATTGTCCTTATATACTCCTCTTCCGAATTGATATTCGGGTCGAGCATGGGGAGCCGAACATCCGCTGGCATTTTCATATTCATCCTGCTTTCATCGATATTCTCGGCTCTCCTATTGGTCCCGGGACCTCTTGATGAGGTCAAAGCTTCGGAGGAGGAGCACCCACTATTCATCGAGATCCTCCCCGGTGAGCGGAAATGGAGCACCGAATATTTCGTCAATCTCAGGATGAGGCTCGATATACCCTTCGAGGATTCAAGGAACTATACCTATCAGTGTGCCTTCACATCCAACGGAAGCTTCCCCGAGTTGCTCCCCTGGAGGAACATCACAAGCAGAGAACAGAACGGTTCCTGCACGGACCTCAAGGTCTCCGTGATGCTCGAGGAGGGGAGCTCCAACCTCATAAGATTCAAGGTCGTCGACAGTGAAGGTGGTTACCTTATGGAAGAAACCTTCCCGTCCAAAGAAGAAGGTCCGCAGAGCAACACATTTTTAAAACCATTGTCACATGGACTGCACCATGAAGATAGCTCTGTTCGGCCCCCCCGGAGCGGGCAAGGGAACCCAGGCGAAGTATATCGTTGATGAGTTCGGCATCCCCCAGATATCCACCGGCGACCTCCTCCGCGCCCAGGTGCGCGACGGGACCGAGCTCGGGAAGATGGCAAAGGAGTACATGGACAAGGGAGCCCTCGTCCCCCAGGAGGTGGTCATCTCCATGATGAAGGAGAGGCTGAAGGAGGACGACTGCGGGAACGGCTTCATCCTCGACGGTTTCCCGAGGTCGCTCCCCCAGGCGGAAGCACTGGCGGAGTTCGTAAAACTTCATGCGGTCATCAACATCGTTGTGGACGAATCAGAACTCGTCAGGAGGATAACAGGGCGGAGGATGTGCAAGTGCGGAGCCACCTACCATCTAGACTTCGCTCCCCCGAAATACATCGGCATCTGCGACAAGTGCGGGGGGGCACTTTACCAGCGGGATGATGACAGGGAAGAGACAGTGAAGCAGAGGCTCCGGGTCTACAGGGACCAGACGGAGCCCCTGGCCGACCACTACAGAAAGAAGGGAATTCTGAAGGATATCGACGGAAGTCGCCCGATAGAGGAGATTTCCTCTGATATAATGGGCTATCTCAAAGGTCTGAAGGAATGAGCATGAAGATACTGGTAGTGGGCGCCGGAGCCCTCGGCAGCCTCGTCGGAGGCCTCCTTTCCAGGGAGCATGACGTCACCATCGTCGGGAGACCCGAGCAGGTATGGGTCCTGAAGAGAAAAGGTCTCAGGATAGAAGGCCTCACCCAGGGCGATTTCGAGCTGAAGGCATCGACCTACGCACCCAGTGACGAGAATTTCGATCTAATCATAATCTGCGTCAAGGCATACAATACTGAGATGACAATGGAGCCGTTATCCCCCCTTCTCAAGTCCGGAACGAGGATACTCTCCCTCCAGAACGGACTTGACAACGAGGAGCGCATACTGGACTACCTCAGGAGGAACGACATTCCATCCGAGGTCATTGGAGGCATCACCTGCCACGGCGTCACCTACAAGGGACCGGGTCTTGTAAAACACGCCGGAACGGGCGACTCCATGATGGGGCATTTCGGATGGGGAAAGGAGGATTCACATCCCGAGGACCGGATCGAGGAGATCGCGGATGCCTTCAGGAGGGCAGGCATAGATATGGCCGTCACGACCTGCATAGACAGGGAGATCTGGGCAAAGGCCATCATAAACTCTGCCATAAATCCCATAACCGCCATTGTGGGGGCGCCCAACGGCATCCTGATAGAGAACGAGGACATGAGAGAGATGGCGAGGGACCTTATCAGGGAAGGGGTTCAGATAGCAAGGGCCAACCGGATCGACCTGACGGACGAGGAGATGGAAAGTCGCACATTCAACGTTGCGGAAAGGACCAGGACCAATGTCTCCTCGATGTTCCAGGACATCAAGCTCAAGAGGAGGACGGAAGTGGATTCCATAAACGGCGCCCTTGTAGAGAAGGGAAGGTCCGCGGGTGTCCCCTCGCCGTTGAACTCCACAATGGTCCGGTTGATCAAGGGTCTGGAAGAGATGAACCTCAAGCCCAGCTCTTCTTGAAGAATTCCTCGGCAGCCGTTTCAAGCCCCATCCCCTCGACCCTGACCGGTCTGAGCTCCTCGGGGAGGAACTTGAGATAACGGGGCTGCTTGAACCTCTCCTCCATGAGCACAATGACAGCCCTGTCCCTCTCGGACCTGATCGACCTTCCGGCGGCCTGGAGAACCTTATTCACAGCGGGATAATTGTAGGAATAATCGTCCCCCAGTGAGAAACCGAACTTGTTCCTGTAATATGTCCTCAGGGACTGCACTTCGAGGGAAGGCGGTGCCAGAGGAAGTCCCAGGGCGATCACCCCTGAAAGCAGATTGTCCTTGTAGTCAACCCCCTCCGAGAGCGACCCCCCCATGACACCTAGGAGAAGGGCCCCTCCGGACCCTTTCATGCCCACAAGTTCATGGAGGATCCTCTCCTTGTCCGACCTGGTCATGGACCTCTCCTCGATGATGATCCTCTTGGGACAGCCCCATAGATACTCCTTAACGTCAAAGAGCAGGGAATATGAGGGAAAGAAGACGGCCACATTACCAGGGAAGCTTCCGACCATGGAGACTATCCTTTCTCCCATGGTCCGATACATCGTGCTCCCCCTCTTCTTGTAGGCCGTTGTGACGCTCTCGTCGAGAAGGACAAGCCTGTTCCTCACCGGGAACGGCGAGGGGTATTCCATCTCCTTCCTTCTGGACCTCGACATCCCGAGGATGTCGCCGAACATGGAGGGCGGGGAGAGCGTTCCGCTCATCAGGACCGCGCTGTGGCATGCCTTGAAAACGGGACCGCTTATCTCGCCGGGATCCAGGTTCCGGAAGGCCAGCCTCAACGACTCCATGGACCTTCCCTCCGGGATCGTGAAATAGAGGATATGCGAGTTCTTCATCCCGAGCATGCTCCGGAGGAACTCCGAGACCGCAAGCACGGGATCCTCATCATCCGGCCTCTTCCTCTTCCTTGCGTGATCCTGCAGCATCTCTATGAACCCTTCGAGGTCGAAGTAGCCGTCGATGGTCCCCTGGAACAGTCCCCTCACCTCGGATACGAACTCCCTTTTGTCAAGCTCGGCCTCGGACCCCTCACCGAGCCTTTTCCTTGCCTGCTCGAGGATAAGCTCCCGGAACCTGCCTAGGAAGAGCTTGAGGTGCTTCTCTCCCGAGATCGAGTCCAGCGCATCCTCCAGGATCCTTACGGGAAGCTCCTGGGACTGGTTGGACCTTATCCTGTCGGGCAGGTTATGGGCCTCATCCACAATGAGCACCAGTTCGGAGATGTCCTTTCCAAGACCTCCGAGAACCGCATCCTGGATCTCCGAGAACAGGTAATTGAAATCGCAGATGAGGACATCGGCGCTCCTTGCCGCCTCCAGGGCGGCCCTGTGGGGGCATATCCTTGCCTTCATGGAGAGGTCTATTATACCGTTCACATCCCTTATATCGTCCAGGATCTCGGCGGTGAGATACGAGGGGGGAGGTTTGAAAAGCGGGCATGTCCCTTCCTTGGACTGCTGCCTGCAGAGGAAGCCGAACGTGGAATGGGGCAGTTTGGATATTTCCCTGGGACACATGGACTGCTTCGAGATCACATCCACAACCCTGACCTTCTTACCGGCCCTGCTTGACAGCTTTCTCATTGTGTCAACTGCTATCTTGTGCTGGGACTGCTTGGAGGTCATGAACAGGGCCATCCTCTTCTCCTTGAGGGCATGCTCCACTGCGGGGGAGAGCGAAGCAGCGGTCTTCCCGATCCCCGTGGGTACATTGGCTATGAGGAAACCTCCCGAATCCACCGCCTCCTTCACGTCCTTCATGAACTGGGACTGCCCCTCCCTTACCGTATCAAAGGGGAACATCTCGGGAGCAGGCTCCCCTTTTTCCTTTCCCTTGGATCTTTTCACCTCGTACTCTCCGGAATCGAAGGTTCTTCTGGTGAGCTTCCCGGTGTTGGCCCTGTAGATCGAGGACGATGCATAGTTTGAAGTCCTCGGAGAAACGCCCTTTCTGACGGCGAAGGTCCTGGTGGGCTTCCGGTCCTTCTCCGCTTCATTCGCCTCCTTCGGCGGATCGAGAGGCTCATGAATGTCTATCAGGCCGCATCTTGGACACCTCCTCTGCTTGCTTCCGCTGGAGAAATCCCACAGAAGAAGTGAACCGCAACGCTCGCAGAAATTGCCCATGTCGAAGAACTCCGGGGGAGCTCTACCCTCATACTCGGACCTTAATATAGCCTCCGAGGGGGGGAGGTGAAAATATACCCTACTCGATGACCTCTATGCTGGTCCTCCGCCCTCTCCTGAGCCTCGTCCTGACGTCGAATACTTCCTTGATGGTCGTTTCCGTCAGGACCTCGTCAAGACCACCCATGGAATGCAACCGGCCTTCCTTGAGGAGGGCGATCTTGGAGCAGAAACGGGCGGCAAGGTCGAGGTCATGGAGAACGGCAACGACTCCCAATCCCTTCCTCCGGTTCCATTCCTGCAGCAGCTTCATTATGTCCAGGGAATGTCTGATGTCCAGGTTCTTCGTGGGCTCGTCAAGGATGAGAAGCAGCGGCTCCTGGGCAAGGGCCCTTGCTATCATCACCCTCTGGCGCTCCCCTCCGCTTAACCGGTTCACCTTCTTCTCCCTAAGATCCCTGACCTCCGTCAGCTCCATGGCCCGATCGACAACCTTCTCTCCCCGTGGATCACCGAATGAGAACCTTCCCATATGCGGATACCTGCCCATGGAAACGACCTCCTCCACGGAATACTCGAAACCGAGATCGCTCCTCTGGGGTACGACAGCTATATTCTCTGCTATCTCCCTTCTTCGGAGCTTGTGGATGTCGCTCCCCTCGAAAAAAACCCTCCCGCTGTCGGGTTTCAGAATCCCAGTCATTATACCCACCAACGTGGTCTTCCCGCTTCCGTTGGGGCCGAGTATTCCCAACATATCCTTCTGATCCACCCGGAGTTGGATGCCGTCAAGCACCTTTCCCCTGCCGTTGTAGCTGAAGTCCACACCCCTCACATCTATCACAGGCCCGACCTCCCCGCCCTCAGGAGATAGATGAAGAATCCCCCTCCCAGGAAACCTGTGACTATGCCCAGGGGAATGACCGAATCCATAAGGGACCTCGACGCAAGGTCGCAGAGTATCAGGAAAGCTCCCCCGAAGAGGGCTGAAGCCGGTAGGAGGAGCCTCTGGTCCGGTCCGATGATCCTCCTCACCATATGGGGGACCATCAAGCCAACGAAACCTATCATACCGCAGAATGGAACGGTCACGGCTGCGATAAGGGAAGCGAGTACCAGCACAACTGCCTTGGTCCTTTCGGTCTCCACCCCCAGATGCTTTGCAGTATCCTCCCCGGCGCTGAAAGCGTTGAGGTCCCTGCTGTAGAGAAAGAGACCTGCGGATCCAAATACCACGATCGGAGAGACGATTCCCAGCTCCCACCAGCGGGAGTTTGAGCAGCTTCCCATCAGGGAGAAAATAAGCTTGGAAGGATTTTCGACGAAGAGATAGACCAGGAGCTGGGTCCCAGCGGTTACCGAGGCGGAAATGGCGATCCCGGCAAGAAGAAGATGGGTGAGCGGTACCCTGCTCCCTCTCCTTGAGACCATGTAGGCCAAAAAGACAGTCGAGACGGCAAACAGGAAGCTTAGAACCAGCCTCACACCCTGGGATACAAAGACGGAAGCATCCCGGGTAAGCAGCGTGCCTGCAACATAACCCAAGGCTCCGCCGGCCGATATACCGATAATGAAGGGATCCACCAGCGGGTTTCTGAACAGCCCCTGCAGCGACGCCCCCGAAACCGAGAGACCCGTTCCGACAAAGAGAGCCATAAGAACTACGGGGAGCCTGATGTCGATGATAATGGTCCTGTAGGGGCTCCATATTCCGTCCGCCGCCCATTCCAGACCGGGAATGGCGGATAACAGTACCCTGATCGTATCCGGGAACGGGACATCTACGGATCCCACGGAAACCCCAAGAACTAGGGAGGCAAGCAGGAGTAAGAGAAAGAGGGCGAATACGGAGAACTTCCGCATGCATTTCAAGATCATTCCTCGATGTGGTCCATGATAATTGAATGGAACTCCTCCAGGCCGAGTATCAGTCTTGGCCCTGTTCGGTCGCACCAGTCAGCTTCCACGTAGAACACCGCTCCGCTTTCCACCGCGGGGACCTCGGCCCAGTTCCCGTCCGAGAGTATCGTTTCCCTGGTGTTTGAAGGCCAGGTCGAGCTCTGGGAGCACAGGATGATGTCCGGGTCCGATGCAACGATAAGCTCCAGGGAGGCCTGGATGCCGAAGCCGGAACCTTCGGAAAAGGCGCATACTCCCCCGGCTTTCTCTATTAGGCTCCCCGAGAAGGTGCTGTCTGTTGAGACCCAGGGATCGGAAAGGCCGTCGTAGTAGGTAACATGGAGGACCTTCGGCCTTTCACCATCCGGGACCCGGCTGGCATTCTCTTCAACGGCCCCCATTCTCCCCGTGAAATCCCCAATGAGCTCCGAAGCTTCGTCCCCGGCGTCCAATACCTCTCCGATGCCCTCGATAGAATCAAGGAGCTCGTCTATTGTTCGAGGGTAGATGCGGTAAACAGGAATTCCCATTGCCGTTATCGCCGCATGGTCGTCCCCGGTTATGTCAAGGGTCTTGTCCATGAGCACAAGCTCGGGCTCAACGGCGATCAGCTTTTCGAGGTCGACGCCTTCCCAGGTGAAAACATCCCTGATCGACCCGGCCTCCGCGGGATAATCTGAGGCGCTGTCCGTTCCGACAAGGTCATCCCCCTTCCCCAGGGCGAACACTATTTCTGTAAGCGCCGGGGTCGTGGTCACGATCCTTTCCGGATACCTGTCAAGGATAACCCTGTCCCCAAGCATGTCAAAGAATTCAAGATCCCCTTCCTTCCTCTCCTCATTCAGACAGCCCGTCGCTAAAATGGACGCCAGCAGGATCCCGAAGACCAGATACATAAGGCTCTTTTTCATCCCTCGCACCTCAATATACATTTACATAAGATAAAGTAAACTTTATTTACTTCAAGGAAAGTTTATGCCATATTCTGTTAAGGTATATTATCATTTCCGGAGGCCGGGACATGGAGATCGTCAGGAACAAGTCAAAGATGACTCGGGTGCTGATCCTGCTAGAGATCGTTCTGAAAAAGCCGGGGGACCAGAGGACCATCGCATCCTCGTTGGATATAACACCGCAGGCGGTATCGGAGTACCTTCACAGGATGGACCAGGAAGGCCTTGTGGACCTGACAGGAAAGGCCCCGAGGACTACCGTCAAGGGAGTGGAGATGCTCCAGAGCTCCCTACTTCAGCTCAAGGATTTCACGGATACGAGCCTGGGGAGCCTGGAGCTGATAAGGTCCACGGATGCGATCGCGTCCAGGAGCTTCAGGGCCGGAGAAAGGGTCGGTCTCTTTATGAGAGAAGGGCTCCTATACGCCGGGGATGAAGCCGGATGCACATCCCGAGGCATCGCCGAGAGCGATGCCGCCGAGGGAGAGATGTTGCCGGTCAACGAGCTCTCCGGGGTTCTTGAGCTTCCTCCCGCAACCCTTTTCACATTGACCCTGAGGCCTTCAAGAATTGGCGGCAGGGGAGACATTCTCGACAGGGAAATGCTGAGGGATAGGTTCCGTGAGCTCTCCATGTCAGATCCATCGACGGAAGATCCGAGAATATGTGCCATGGACCTGGAAGCAGCAGCTCTTCTGAAAAGAAGCTCCGTGGCATATTCCCTGGAGATGCCCAGTGTCGAGACGGTCATCAACCATATCCAGAGAGGCGTATCGCTCCTGTGCATAGGTGCGCCCTTCTCCTTATCAAAACTTGCGAGGGAGGTATCGATCTCCTCCCCAAGAACCACGATGGAGGCGATCCCGATATCCAACGTCCTTGCCACTTGAAAGAAAACCATTTTTAATAAAAGGGATATGGACCCGCATGTTCAGGTACCGGGCCCGGGGAACAGCGTTCCTGATCCTGTTGGTCGGATTGATGTTCCTTTCGACCATCCCCATCTCCGACACCGATGCATCGGCGAAGGAGCAGGAGTACAGGGATTATGGCACATTGCTGGATACATTCAACGAGGGTACCGGAAGGTACGGAAACCTGACAGTCGGAGATACGGCGGTGTTCGTGGACAGTGTCATCGCTTCCAATTACATCGAGGGAACCGTCAACGGGGAGCTCAAAGGTGAGACGAAGGTATGGATAAGGTCCCTGCCCGGCGGGGATCCTCTCATTTTCCCCATTGACCTGACGGATGATTTCAAGACCGACGCCAAGGTCCGGTTCACGGTGTTTGTTTCGGAGAATGGGGAGGGCGAGAACAAGACCCAGGTCCTCATCCCACTTTTCGACAAGGGCGATATCGAGATCCTTAAGGAAGGCAAGGATAACGGCCCCGTGGAGAAGGACAAGATCGTTGTATTCGGCATAGAGATCACCCAGAAGTTCCTGCCAGAGAATCTTCGAACGCCCTTCGTGAGGTTCCTGATAGTCTTCACCGTTTGGGGAGTGTGTACGGTTTTACTCTGGTTCATCATCTGGGCGGCATTGAAGCTCGCCAGAAGGACAAAGACCGATCTGGATGTTACCTTTCTAAGTATTATCCGGGGTCCCTTCTTCTTGATACTTCTCCTCTACGGCCTCCTGATCTCCCTTTCGCAGCTCGAGCTTGATGACAGGATAATAGAACTGCTGGATATCCTCTACCGCGCAGGCACCATCATCCTCATCGCATACATTGCCATAAAGGTCTTCAAAAAGGTCGTGATGGTCTATCTGAGGATGGTATCCAAGAGGACCGAGACACAGGCGGACGACGTCCTTGTACCGGTTCTGGGTAAGGTCATCACGGTCGTGATATGGATCATTGCCATCATCTACTTCCTGAAGGTGTTCGGGGTCGATGTCACCGTCTTCCTCGGTGCAATGGGTATAATAGGCCTTGTGATCGCCTTTGCGGCACAGGATACCATGTCGAACTTCTTCTCCGGCATCATGATACTTCTTGACCGCCCCTTCAAGGAAGGCGACTGGATAGAGATGGAGGGAAACGTTTACCAGGTCAGGCACATCGGTCTGCGCTCCACACGTCTGTTCCATTCGTTCTCGAACCAAGTGGTTACCATACCGAACAACAGGATATCCGACCACATGTTCTCCAACCTGTCCGAGCCGGATTCCTACGGAAGGAAAACGGTCAAGGTTGGGGTCAGCTACGGATCCAATCCTGCCAAGGTCGCAAATATAATGCTCGATGTTGTGAAGTCACATCCGGACGTCCATGAGGACGAGGAGCACCAGACCATATACAGGTTCAGCGACTTCGGTGATTCCGCATTGATGTTCGCGGTGACATTCTGGGTGAAGGATTACAATGATCAATGGAGGGTGGCATCCGAGGTCAGGGAGCGGCTCTTCAAGAAGTTCGAGGAGGAGGGCATCGAGATACCCTTCCCGCAGAGGGTGCTGCACTTCGCTAAAGATGTGCCACCGGAGAGCTTCAAGACCATCAGACCGAGGGGACCGGACGGCATGGAAAACCTCTCACCTTGAGCATCATCAGGATCCAGCTTTACAACGGTGGTGCGTTATTGTTGTAGGAATCGCTGGAGTATCTGCCATTGACCGTTACCTGGTACCAATCATAGAACGGGACATCGGCAGTCTCCGATGCGGTACCGGTTCCGTGTGCCCTCAGGGACCACAATCCCGGCTCTGCATCCTCTATCTGGTCCAACATCTTTGCAATATCATACCTTCCGGTTTCCTTTGCCGTGTAAACGTCCCGGGCCCTGAGTATGGGCTCTCCGCCCTCAGGCATGTAATATAGGGTCACCTCCACCGATCTGGTGTAGTCGATCCTCCTCTCCGTATCCGCCCCGAAATGCACCTGGGCCCAGATATAGAGGTCCGCTCCTCCCCGGCCGATATGAAAGTTGTCAATCGAAAGATGCTCCTCCTGGGTAAGCACCTGGGAGTTCTCCCCTATGCCCCCGGTGAAATTATGCCTTACCTCCGCGATGGTGCCCTGCTCATACTGCACTTCCTTCTCATCCGTTGGAAAGAAGATGCCCCTGGTGCTATGGATATCAAGGCATCCTGCTGACCAGACGGATGCTGAAAGCACGAGGAGGAGGGCTGCAAACTTCAATATAACCCGGGTTCTCACGGGGATGTATAAAGGATGCGTGGATATAAAGGATACCGAAAAAACATGAAACCTATCCCTTGACGGGTTTGAACCGAGAATTATCCTTGAGCGGCATGGTCGCATCCAGGCCGAGTTTTGAGGTAGTTTTCGATACCGGGTCCTGTGAGGGATCAAGGGTCGACCCTCTGGCCCCCTCGACAACGATCATGTTCCTATCCGCCTGGAACCTTGTTGCCAACGCCCATTCCACTTCATCGTCATTGAAGATGTCAATATCCCGGTCCACGATAATGACCCTCTTCATGGATGGGTGTCCGGAAAACGCCGCCATCACGGCATTCTTCGAATCCCCCTCCTTCTGCTTGGTTATCGATACTATTCCGTGGAGCCAGCAGCAGCCGCCTTCGGTCAATCTGACTCCATGGACCTTCGGCACCACCTGTTTGACGGACCTCTCTATTGCAGGCTCCTTCGGAATGCCCATCATCAGATAGTGCTCCAGGCCTCCGGGGAGAAGCACATGCATTATAGGTTCCTCCCTCACAAGCACTCTGTCGACCTCGAAAACCGGCTCTCCCGGTTCCATTCCTGAACGGTCGTAGGTCGAGGTGATGTCCACAAAGGGTCCCTCCGGTGCGGTCTCGTCTATGAAATGCCCGTGGAGGACAACTTCCGTTCCAACCGGAGAGCCCGGGCCATCATGATCGTCCACTGGTGAGAACAATTTCAAAGGCTCCCCCTGCGCCATCCTGTGAAGCGTTGATGCCACCTCCATCTCGTCGCTCCCGTAGGGCAGGGAGATCGAACCTCCCAGGAGGGCCATGGGATCAGAGCCTATGGATACAACAGCCTCCAGGTCCTGGCCCTCCGCCCTTGCGCTTCTGAGCATGGACATAAGATGCCTGGGAACCACCCTGACCGCGAACCTGGTGCCGCCCATGTGCATCATTCTGTGGAATGATACGTTGAAGGCTCCGTCCCATCCTGCATGGAATATGCCTGATGAAACATATGGCCCTCCGTCTCCTGCGAAATATGTGGGTATCGGAAGGTCCTGAACGCGGACCTCCAGATAATTCTCGGGCCTATCGGTCCTCGGGGCAGGCTGCGGATCGGAGACTGCCGCCAGAACCCTTGTTGATATGGAAGGCACATCGCAGCCCAATGCCGAGGCCAGAGCAAGGCGTGTGGAAAGCAGGTTGCCAGAGAGCCTGAAGCCGTTATATCCTTTGGCGGGAGCTATCCAGGGAACTCTCTGGTCCCTCCGGGATATCTTCGAGGCTTCCAGATAAGGATCAACATCCCCGTCGATCTCGATATGCTCCCTGCCAAGGAGCAGTTCTCGGAGTTCCATAATATCACCTTGAATGGGGCATACAAATTTGCAGGTATTAATGATATGGTATGAATTGAAAGGCCGCCAGCCCTTCTTCCCAGCAGCACTGGGGGTAAAATTCTGACAAGGTCCAACTAGAAAGGTATATATTTTTTAATCCTGTACGTGCGGTGATACCCATGGTCCAGAGAACGCGCCTTTTAGAATGTCCGAACTGCCACAAGCAGCTTGAAGACACGAAACAGACAACCATTACCTGTAAATTTTGCGGCTTCTCCTTCAGGAGGGAGGAGGTTGCCCAGGAGGATGAGGATTACATCCGCAGAAAGATGATAGTGGAGCTCAGAACGGACATGGAGATCTTCAAGGCCAGGAAGAAGATGTCCATAATCTTCATGCTGATAAGCTTCGCATTCGCCATTCCGGTGCTTATGAGCGATCCCTTCGAGATCCTCCAGATCATAATGCTGCTCGTGTTCATAGTTGGGGGTTTCGCGTTCTTCCTGCTCATGATCCTCTGGGACCGGAGGTATGAATCATCCAGAAGCCAGGCGAGCGATATCTCCATGAGGAGGAAGCTGTAGGGAGGTTATTGAGATGAGAACGAGTATCAAATTCCTTTTTACCCTGTCCATATTGTTCGCAATGATCTTGACAGGACTTCCCCTGTTTCCGGATGGTCCGGTCCAGACAGAAGCTGCCCCAACAAGGCTTGCCGGTGAGGACCTTGATATTGAGGATGAAAAGGTCGTTATCGACAGGGTCTCCCAGGAATATGAGATAATACGGATCAGAAGCAACGCCACACTGGAGATAAGGGGAGCGGTTCTGAAGGCAAAGAAGATAATCTGCAGTGAGAACACCGTCAACTCGACCCTGATAATGCAGGAAGTAAGCGGGGTTCAGGCCCTGCTCTCGATCACAGAGGGAATCGTCAACGTCAAGGCCACAAAGATTGAGCTTCGGGGTGCGAAGATATCCGTTCTGAACGGTTCGACGATCATTCCTCCGGGAGACACCGGAAAACCATCCGAGCTTGCGCTCACCTCCAGACAGTATGATCTCGTCATCAACAATACGGAGCTCGTGGCCAGGGGGAACGATGGAGGTGACGGCGATCAGAAAAAGTTCGGCGGACCGGGAGGAGCCAGCTATATCTTCCTTGGTACAGCCGGTGGAAAGAAGGTCGACATTTCGGGAACGAGAATCCAGGGCCAGGGAGGTCAGGGGGGTGATTCCTATACCGCCGGGATCAATGCAGGTATCGGAGGTGACGCAAACCTCAGGATCGACGGTGAGAATGTCAATATAAGGAACAGCGTCATAACCCTTTTAGGCGGAGGAGGAGGCAGTCATGGAGCAACCTCCGTCGGAGGCGAAGGAGGCCAGACCGAGATCAGGGTGGAGAGCAACAGGGACCTTCTTATCCATTCCACGGACATGGACCCTACGGATGGAGTGGATACTACACTCCAGCAGACCTACGCATCAAGGGTCATCCTCAGGTCCAAGTCCGGACGTGTCCTCTGGGACCATCAGAAGACCGATGATGAAAAGATGGAGACCCTCTCTCATGTGGACTCCGACGTGTTCCAGATCGACGGAGCAAGTGGCGCTGAGCTGCACCAGGTCGATACCGGAGATGAACCGCCGGACACCCTTGGCACTTCTGTCCTAAAGTTGTACTGGTGGGCCAAGATACTGGTCCAGGATTCAGTTAACAACGATCCCATGGAGGGAGCCAAGATCCAATGGACCATCGAACCGGAACCTGAAAGACTTCCCAAGGACGTGGATCTATTCACGGATGAGGAGGGGAGACTGAACATCGAAGTGGTTGCAAGGCAGAACCTTGATTGGCACAGATACACCTTCTGGGCCGTAATAACAGGCGGGGCAACCGGAAACTCTGACCAGTTCAGGTTCGACAAGAACTCCAATCTGGACATACCCATAAAGATAACCAGGATCTTCCTGGATGTGAAAAAGCCCGCCCAGAACGAGATCGTGGGTGGAAACAACTACCGTATCTACGGAACGGCCCAACCGGGAAATCCCCTGAATGAGATGCAGAACATCAACCTTTACATCGACGGCAACATCATAGGCAATGCCACGGATATAAGCAGCGTACAATCTCAGCCCTACTCGCAGTGGGAGATATTCTGGGACACGACAACGGTTCCGGACGGCCTCCATGTGCTGAGCGCCGTTGCCTTCGACAGCGCCTACCAGGTCAAGCTGGATAAGGTTATAGATGTTGAGCAAACCTCTGTAAATCACAGGCCGGAGCTCCACAGCCTGATTGTTCTGGATACCGAGGGAGAGAAGGAGGCATTGCCGGAGGAGAAGATCGAGCTCCATGTCGATCAGGACAATCCGGTACTGACCTTCAAGGTGGATGCATACGATCGGGACGTTCTATCGGAGTATCTCCAGATCGGTGAGGGAAAGAAGATAATAAAGGCCACCATGGATATAATCTACACCTCGACCGGGGCGGTCATATACAATGACAAGGTGGTCCTGGAGGATGATATCGAGAAATCGAATCTCTCGGGAGGTTTCGAGTTCTCCTTCCAGATAAATACCGAGACCAAACCCGGAACGGATGATCCATATGACGAGGGCGAGTATCGGCTGGAGTTCTACATCGAGGACGACGGAGGATTGATGTCCCTTGGCAATGTGGATAATTACGTATTGTTCGAACTGAAATTCGACTTCTATCCATTCATAGAGCTATACATCGAACCGGGGGCCCATTCCAACAAGGAGATCCGGTCGGGTGCTGATCCCGAGGCCATCGAGGAATCCTTCAAGGTCTCATCCCGTATGGGTGATGAAAATGATGCCCCGGGTTCACATACATACAAGGCCGTGTTCAACCTCTCGGACTGCTCCGACAGGGATGATCCCCTCTGGTCCGACGATCCCTCTCTGGACAGGTCCTGGTCGAACCTCCGTTACACCGTGATAATCATCGATGATCAGAAGGGAGACCGCAATGAGGTATTAAACGGCGTGAAGGCCTCCGGTTTCACCCATACGTTCGATCTCAGAGGGAATCCTAAGAACGAGGATGTCCTTTTCACTGTAATAATCCAGGCCGTGGACCAGGAGGATCTGCAGTCCGAGATGAGGTGGAAGGTGAGGATAAATTATGTTCCCCCCGAGGAGCCATACGTGATCCCGGTGGTGGGCATCATACCCTATGGCGACCTATTCTATGGTTTCTTCGTTCTATTCGTTATAATCCTTCTCGGTTACGTCGTAGCCCTGGGCATTGTCCAGAGGCAGAACAAGACCGAAAGAGGCAAGAAGATGACCATGCTGGAAAAGAGGAAGAAGGAGGAGGAAGCTAAGAAGGGCTCCTCCGCCATAGAGGAGGAGTTCCACATGGGCAGGAAGGATTCCAGGGCATACCTGGAAGCCACCGGTGCCGGGAAGGGTAAGGAGGAGTTCGCGAAGGAGCTGGAAGCAGCCCAGAAGAAGGAAGAGCTTCCCGCTCCGGAGAAGAAGGAGCTGCCCCCCGCCCAGACGCCTCCGACCACTGCCCAACCCCCTCAGCAGGCTCCTCCGGCTCCCCCTCAGCAGCAGGGATCGGTGCCCAGGCAGGCGGCCCCCCCTACCCCGGTTCAGCCTCCTCAGCAGGCTCCTCCATCACCGCCGGCATCTCATCCCTCTCCCGCTCCGGCCCAGAGGCCGCCCGTTCAGCAGCAGGCCGCTCCGAGGCCCCCGGTTCAATTGCCCCAGAGGCCGCCCGTTCAGCAGCAGGCCGCTCCCCAGGGAGCACCCGCGGCCCCTGCACCGCAAATAAGACCTCAGGCGCCTCAACAGGCACAACCGAGACCGCCTGCAGCAGCTCCCCCTCCGGCTCCTCCCGCCCAAAGACCTCCGGTCAGACCTCCGCAGCAGCAGTGAACCGGTCAACTCCGACCCTGACAATGGGGATAATGATTTAATAATCGTTAGAAGGTTCCAATATTGTTCATTCGACTGCACAATACAGCTCTCCGCTGGGATAAGGAAGGGGTGGTAGTCTGAAAAAAAATGCATGCAGGTTAATAATAAATCCAGTCTTACTGATTTCATTTATCGTTCTGGTGCTTCCGCTCTATGTGAACGAGCCCCTTCTTGCTCCGGCCGTCGGACATGCTGTTGCAGGAATTGGCGGACCTTCGAGGAGCAGTCAGACATTCCATTCACCCACCGGAGGAAAATGGGTCTATGATTTCTCGGAGCCGGATCCGGCCTCGACAAGATCACAGAACCTCACCTATCGGGGAGGGCTTGCAGTATTGAAGGAGAGGTTTCTTCTGGATGATTTCACGGGAGGGACGGTAGGTCAGATGCCCTCCGGTTGGACCGAGGACGATCCTTCAGAGGGAGATTTTGTATTGGACAGTTCGGTGTATAGAACTGCCGCGAACAGCGCCCACTATTCCACAGCGAGCGGAGGAGGAGGGTACGCGGTTTCACGAACGATGACATCGGTGGGTTCATCGGATAACCTCGAGGTCCGCTTCTCGATATGGATAGTCGATATCAAGGAGGTTACGACAAATAACGGATTGGTATGCAGACTTCACTATTCAGGCCTGACCGACGGTGCGGAATTGAGGTTCCATGACAATGGAACAGTTTCCCTTTACGGTTGGGACGGTTCGGGAAACAGGGAATTCTTCTCCGATCCTTCCATGCAGACATCGACCTGGTACGAGATAACCCTTGAGGTCAACATGTCGTCGCAGACCGTTGACCTCATAATTGACGGCCAGAGTGAGATATCCGGGGCCCCCTTGAGGTCCCAATCCGGAGGCGGGGTTCTCTTCATGAACTCCATATCCTTCATTTCCGGCCCCAGCGGTGATGGTGCGGAGTTCCATATCGACGATATCTTTGCCACGAAGAATACCATAGACAGTGGAAGGTATACCTCCCCCACGATTTCAAAGACCGGGGAGATGGAATGGCAGTACCTTCAGGTCTATCCGGGAAGCAACGAGGATCTGCTCTCACTGTCGCTGATAGATATCAGCTCCGGCTCTCCTTTTGCCAATTACGACAGAATAACCGTCCCGTCAAATGGAAGGATATCCCTTGCATCCCTCTCCAACTCGATCTCCAATTTCAAGATAGACGTTCGTTTCGTCAGGGAAGGTTCCCGCAGACCTTCTTTGGACCTGGTGGGGGCGAGCTGGCAGCTGACCGGACATTTCTTCGATCCCCTTTTTCCGGGAACGGGTCTGTTGAGGCAGAACCTTGAACACGTGACGGACGGGTTGATACTCGAGGAGAGCTCCCCTGGGAACTACAAGACCTCGGGAAAGGTGATCACACATTCCATCGACATAGGCTCAGGAAGGGTTTGGGGTGTCATTACAATGGATTTCCAGATTCCGGACGGTACAAACCTGTCGATGGAGATCGTGGACACCCAGGATGAGACAAGGATACCTGGGATACCGGTGTCCTACAACGGGGCCCTTGACCTTTTCGAGAACGATCTTCCCTTGGATGAGGATTTCCGCATAAAGATCACTTTCATAAGCGATGGTCTTTCCACTCCGAACGTCAGATGGATATCTCTTTCAAAGCCGCCCAACACCGCTCCCGTGGTCCATGACCTCTCTACGAACAGATCAAGCATCTACAGGATGCAGAGCACAACCCTGAGGATAGTATTCGGAGATGGCACTGATAAATGGACGGACCTTGAGGTCGATGCCGAATATCAGAGGCCAGGCGGGGGGCCGTGGTCTGGAGATATGATAACCGGACCCGAATTCGACGGAACGGATGCGGTATTCCGGTTTACCGTTCCGGCAACTGCGGAAATCGGGACCTACAAGCTGAGGGCGGTGGTAACTGATAGGTCCGGTATTGCCACCTATTCCGATCCAAGGGACCTTGAGGTAATGAACAACCTGGTGACCATGCCTCTGATCGAGCTGACACCGGACAAGGTTTTCACGGATACGATAATCAGGGCCTCGCTCATTCTGGATTCCTCCGATCCCGAGGGGGATACCGTGCTCTACCGGTTCTACTGGTACATCAATGGTGAACTTAACGTTCCTGAAGACTGGGATGATCCTTTGACGGAGTGGGTACCGGAGAACACAACTTCGAAATCCTCCACACTTGCACCTTCGTTCACGAAGAAGGGCGATAACATCTCCTGCAAGGTTATAGCTACCGATCAGATTGATGACTGCCCCCCTGCATGGGCTTGGGCAGTGGTGAACAACAGCCCTCCTTCCGGACCCGAGTATCCTCTGAATTTCGTTGAGGAGGAGGACACCGTTATTACAATTGACCTCCTGGGCAACTTCTCCGACAAGGACGAGGATGATCTGGTCTTTTCATGGACTAATGATCACACTATCTCCATTGAGGAGATTGGACACGGTATGGTGAACGTCACACCAATGGCAGACCTCAATGGCGAAGTGCGGTTCAACATATCAGCCTCGGATGGTGGATCCTCGATAGGGTCCGAGGTCACCATCAACTACATCCCGGTGAACGATCCGCCATATATTGAGGTGGTTTCGAATATCAGTGTCAAGCAGGGCCAATCCAAATCCATGGAAGTGATTTGGGGAGATGCCGAAAGCGGTCCGGAGGCGGAGCTTGAAGTCATCCTGCCGAAAACATGGGGGAGCGACGGGATCCTCCTTTTCGACCGCCCCAACTCTACTTTATACCTAGAGGCTGAGAACGGCAACGTGGGCTCCCATATCATAAGTTTGACCGCCAGAGACAAGCAGGGATTGGAGGCCAATGCCATTATCCTCATCACGGTTGAGAACATCAACGATCCGCTCGAAGCGGCCGTGATCCTGTGGCCTTTGCCCGGAGACCGGTTCGAGGAGGATACCGAGGTCACATTCCAAGGGAATGGTATCGATCCCGACACCATCCATGGTCAGGAGCTTGTCTGCAAATGGTTCATAGTGACCGAGGAGATCGGGACGGGAAAGGAGATAACCCACATCTTCGAGGAGCCGGGGACCTATACTATCACACTTGAGGTTTCGGAAGGGTCCAGTTCGAAATCGACCTCTGTGGAGATCACCATCACCAAGAAGGGCGGAGGAGGAGGGGGGCCGGACGGCGACGGAGGAAAGGATGATGAAAATGCTCTGATGCCGCTGTTCATAGGAGCTGCCGCGGCTTTTGTCATCTTGGTCTTGGGTCTCGTTCTGATATTATTATACATAAGAGGCAGAAAGAAGAAGGAAGAGGCCGAGAAGGTTTCGGAGGAGGAACAGGAGAGCTCTCCGGAAACCGCCCCTGAAGTTGTCGAGGGGCAGAAGATCATCAAAAAACCGGAAAGAGAACCTCCGTCAGAGGTCAAAGCTCCGTCCCCGATGCCCGCGGAACCCCGGATCAGGGAAACCGCAGCAGCCGAGATCCAGATGCCTCCCGAGGGAGACATACTGCTCCCGGATGACATCCCACCGGAGCCGACAATCCCCGAGGTGAGCATACCCCAGGTTGAGGAACAGCCCGTTCCGGAAACAGTCCAGGAAGAAGAAGAGGAGGAGGATTCCGGAATGGAGTATTATTCTCCAACCCATAGAGGAAAGGGCTGAAACCAATCTCCAGATGGGCAACATTTAATTAGAAAACGGGAATAGGCAGAATCGGGGGAACCGGACCTGGTTGAAAGCCTGCCTTTGCTTTCGGTAATAATACCGACATACAATGAAAAGGAGAACATGTCGGTCATCATCCCGAAATTGTACAAGGTTCTGAAGAAGAAGGATGTTCCCTTCGAGATCCTGGTGATGGACGATGACTCTCCCGACGGGACATGCGGTGAAGTCAAGCGTCTGTCCAAGAAGTATCCGGAAGCCGGGTGCATACTTCGAAAGGAGGATCGGGGTCTCTCACCTGCCGTGATGGAGGGTTTCAGGAAGGCTAAGGGGGATATCCATCTTGTGATGGATGCCGATCTCTCGCATCCCGTTGAGGCAGTTCCCGAACTTTACTTCGCCATAGCCAGAAGAGGGGCGGACATATCCGTTGGCTCCAGGCATGCGAAGGGAGGAGGCATCGAGAAATGGCCCCTCAAGAGGAAGATAATCTCTTCCGGGGCGGCCCTGCTTGCCAGGCCGCTCACAAGCTGCTCGGACCCCATGTCCGGCTTCTTCGCACTCCGGCCGGAAGTAATCAAGGATGCACCTCTAAGGGCAAAGGGGTACAAGATCCTGCTCGAGATCCTGGTCAAGGGCCGTTATCAAAAGGTCGAGGAGGTTCCCATAGTCTTCAGGGACAGGGAGCTGGGCCAGTCCAAGCTTGGAAGCAAGGTCATATTCAACTATCTCCAGCATCTGATGAAACTTTATATCCATCCGGGTTCAGCGCCGTTCTTCAAATTCCTTTTCGTCGGCGGAACCGGGATGCTTGTGGATCTCGGAATGGTCTCTCTGCTCCTTCTGCTGCTAGGGGACAATACTTTCGACCTTTTCTCCTATGAATCGATAAGGTTCTTCTATCTGTTCCAGGCGGTCTCCTTCATTTATGCGGTAACCTGGAACTTCATATGGAACAAGTACTGGACCTTTGATGCTGGAAGAGGGCGCAGTTCGACCCAGTACAGACGTTTCTTCCTCGTTGCCGTATTTGCCTTCGTTGTCAGGTCAGCTCTTCTTTACGGTGCAGTGGACCTTATGGGCTTCGACCACCAGCCTCTGTATCAGATCGCCCTTGTCACCGTAATTGTGATCGTAACGGTGATTAACTATCTCGGGTCCAAGCTGTGGGCCTTTAAAAAATAGGCTCAGAGGCCGCAAGGTTAAAAATCAATAAGGCTCCTTTTTTGGCCGTGATCTCAAAAGGGCTTTCATTGATCCCGGTCCTTGTACTGATACTGATCCAGGGCTCCCCATCGACAGTGATTGGAGAGAGGAGCACAGACCCGCCCAAGCAGTCCGTTGATATAATTGAAATCGAGATAGAGGAGGAAGAGGTTAGATTGGATATCGGTTTCAACGGGACAAATCTGGCAATACTCCACTGCACCGCAACCCTTCTGACCAATTTGGGATTATTGATCGACTACGCCGATGTTTACATAGAACCGGTGTATTCGGACCCCCTCAAGGTCGTGGTCGAAGATGACGACTTCAGACTGACACCCGAGGATCCCGTCCATGAATTCATTGTCAACATCAGCACAATCCCGGGCACTTCCGCATCCTTGAAGCCAATAGTCACCATTGATGGCACGGCAAGAACGAGCAGGGGAACCACCACAGGCGTCAATGATGATTCCGTAAATGTCGTGATACTCCCCTATTATGGTTCGATTCTCGAATTCGCAACTCCCATGGGGAGCGTATCTGCCGGAGATAAGCGCACATTCCAGCTTGTCATCGAGAACAATGGCAATATCGGGGAGCACTTCATCCTGAAGGTGGATGATCCCGGATCGCTCGTTTCTGATGGCATATCGGTAACCTTCAAGGAAGCCAGGGTCTATGTAGAAGAAGGCGGAACGAAGAACGTCGATGTGGAGGTTAGGGTTGATTCAAAGACGGACCGGGGAGCCTATGTCATCAGAGTGGTATGCTACCCGGAGAGCACCGGTCCCGGAAGCGACCAGGAATCGGCCGCGAGCCTGACATTGAACGTGGATAAGGGCTTCATCGACGCATTCGAGGGTTTCTTCAAAAGCCCTGCCTATTTTTGGGGTACTCTCATCGTTTTGATCATCGTGCTGATCCTTGCCGGCTATGGCATATACAGGCTCAAGCAGCACCTTGAATGGAAGAGGACCCTGCGACGAATAAGGGAGACCAACCTGGAGCAGAGAAGGGCTGAAGAAGGATCTGGTCCTTGATCATTCCTCTTCTTCGTCATCGTCCCAGTCGCCCTCTTCGGATTCTTCTTCATCCTCCGAATCTTCAAAGGTGGCGCCGCAGGAGGGACAGAGCTCATCGTCAAGGGTCACGAGCTCGCCGCATGATGAGCAGACCCTCATATTGTCCAGCTCCTCCATTTCCTCGATGCCCATGAGTTCGCTCTTAGGCGGCAGTTTTGCCGTCTTCGGGACCCTTTCGCCGGATTCGTAAATGGCCTCGGCCCCTTCATCGATGGGAGGAGGTGCCGTTGTGGGGAGTTTTATGGTTCCGTTGTATATCAGATAACCCGCAACCGCAATGGCGGCGATGATCAACACGAGAAGGATTATGATGATTATCTGGAAGGCGAAGTTCTCCTTCACCTCATCCTTCGTTGTGATGTACGGGTTGTACGGATCGGCATCCTTCTCGTTCGGCACTTTATCATCATCGATGTCCGGGTCCTGATCGTCCCCGATGCCGTCACCATCGAAATCTCCGGGTCTCGATGCAACAGTGGGGAAGGTGTCGAAGTACTGCGGGTATTCGGGATGTATATCGTAGACACCGTCGTTGTCATCATCGATATCCATCCACTCCTTCGAGTTTGTCGCGTCTCCGTTGGGAAGTCCGTCACCGTCCGTATCCGTAGGTTTGGAGAGCGGATCCTTTGGGTCCGTCCCGAGTTCCAGCTCCCAGTCATCGTTGAATCCGTCATTGTCATCGTCTTTATCATCACCGGGGTCGTTGAAATCATCTCCGTCGGCATCATCCGGCTTTCCGTCCCCGTCCGTGTCGGTGGGGATCAGGATCGTGGTCAGGGTGAAGGTATTGCCCTCGTCCTTACCGTCAAAGGGCGTGATGCCCACCGAGATGCTGGCCGGATATATCCAGCCTCCCTGGGAATACTGGATCTGATTGAGGGTTCTGTCGATATTGATGGTTACTCCGCTTACGTTCCAATCGAAGAACAGGTTCACATGGTCCCCCTGGTCCGGGTCCCACATCTCTATGTCTGTCAGCCAGATGAGGTCGGTGTTCTCGTCCACTACCTCCGGCATGAGCTTTGCGCTGAGTATCTGCGGAGGTGAGTTCTTTATCTCAACGGTGGCCCTTCTGATGGGGCTTATTGCCAATCCGTCCGAAGCCCAGACGCTTACCCTAATCTGGTCTCCTTTCTTTGTGTACATGTGATCCAGGATGGGGGAGTTCGGGGCGCCCAGGGCAACCCAGGATGAGCCCGCCTTCTTCTCCCAGATGTAACTGTAGACCACGGCTCCCGTCTCCACGTCCTCTCCCCCGCTTGGTTCAGCGATTATATCGGTCAGTGTGTTGGGGCCGGTCGGGGAGAGAGAGACGGATTTCAGTGTCGGAGGTTGATTGCCAACCATGATCGGAGGTGAATTTGCAGGCTCCCCGTAGTAACCCTTTATCTGGTCCCACGGATACAGGGTAAAATTCCATATCTGTCCGGCAAAGACGTTGAGTATCTCTTCCTTGTTGTTCAGGTTCGGTTGAAGGGTTCCATTGAGATACCATCTGATGATATGCGTAGGAGGCTCCGGATCACCATCTATGTCGAACCAGTTCCATACTCCGATGATGGTGTCACCCGTCCTTGGAACCGTCAGGGAACCGGCCCCCTTCACCTCGATGCGCAGGTTCGTGGCGACAGGTTGGTCATTTTCCGGTATCACGATGACGACCACTTCCACCGTCAGGCTCTTTCCATGCGGATCGGTCGCGGTAACTTCCAGTATTCCTTCCCCGTTCCAGTCCTTCTTCAACTGGATCGAGAGCAATGATCCCTCCAGCTTTGGGACTATCTCGCTCGCCTGTGATCTCGCGGAGAAGGTGAGGTTTCCCTTGTCCGTTCCAATATCCGTGAACCATTTGGAGACGTCAACTGGTGAGTCGTCCAATCCGACGTCCTCGGTGGCTTCCAATATGCTGGGTATCTGGACGACGGTCGGGGCTTTGTAGCCGTAGTAGGTATTGGAGGTTCTTTTATCCAGCATGAAACTGTCCGATATCTCTCCGTAAATGTCCACCCCGTTCTTCTTACCTTCAACGTAGGTTATTGTGAGATCGACGCTGACCCCTTTGTCCTGAACCTGATTCAGGTTGACCCGGTACACCTCATATTGGTTAGTAAAGGTTCCGCTTTGGTCCGGATAGGAGTTGTAAGAGGTCCCCGGACCCCTGTCCAGGGCAAGGTTGAATCTTACAAGCTCCCCTTTCTCGTTGATCAGCTTTACCGTCAGCGTGTACTTAATTATGACATTCTGGCCGGTCTGGGTTACCCTGACCTTGGAAGGAACGATCTCGGTGTCAAGAAGGAAGGCGTCTGCCTTGTTTGTCCAGATCGGTGCAGGGCTGTTATCGGAGAAGCTGCATTCCGTGATGTTGATGTAGCGGTTCGAATCATCGAAAAGGTACAGTCCCCAGTTGTTCCCTATGAATTGTGAATCCTCGATGAGCATGTCATCGGAGAGCCCGTCCACTCTGATGCCTATGATGTTTGACGAGAACTTCGTATCCATTATGTTGCCCTGTCCCCCCGAGATCGTAATTGCGTTCCCATCAATGGAGTTGAATTCGCTGTTCAATATGTCAAAAGGTGTATTTTCGAGGTAGATCGGACCTTCCCCGTATTTTACAAGGGTTCCGTCCATATAGAAGCCGAGTCCGCTCTTCATCTCCAACCTGTACAACTGACCGAGGTAGCCACCGTAAACCTGTATCGAGGAGCTGCTCATACCCTTTACATAGAACCTGTGGGATGATTGGGCGGGTCGGATGTAGGCGGCATCAAGGGTTAACGTACCGCTTGATTCAACGACAAATCCGTTCCCGTTGCTCATCAGTGTGATGTTCTGGTTCAAAAGCGTGGCTTTCATTCCGAATGAGACGATGATATCGAGGTTGGACCTTGTCACTCCGGTGGCCGTTTCGCTCCCAAGAATGTCACGTGACGTTGTGGACGCTTTCCAAAGGATATGCATCTGCTTTGGGCTGATGATGTCCCCGCCACGGTTTCCTCCTATGAGGAAACCCCCGATCTCCATTTCAACGGTCTTGGTCACGGCCGTGGGATTCAAGCTTGCCGTGAGCCCTATCCCATCATTGTTCAAGATGCTGAATTGTGTCATCTTGCCGTAATATCCCGAGGCGTCCATCACAGCATTGGATCCTATGTAGATGTAAAGACCATCTCCGAGGTTATCCTGGATCTTCACATCATGGAACTTGTTCAATTCGGTATTCCATAATTTCAATCCAGTATCTCCGTTCTTCTCTATATTTGTGAAATTGATGTAGATTGATCCTCCCTCTATGAAGACACCCTGACCGTAATTATACAGGAACTTGGACCTCTCCGTATCGGATCTCGTTATTGTGATATCAGAATTCTGAGAATATAGCCCCGTACCCGAAAGGCTCTGCTGAACCTCCAGGGCTGCCAGGTTTGCGGCGGAACCATCGCTGATCCGCACACCATACTCACAGCTGTACACGGAAACCTTAACCATTCTAAGGTCTCCGTTCTCTCCCATTTGGAATCCCCATCCCAGGCTTTCGGAGATGTTCACACCTTTCATGTAGATCCTGGAATCATCTCCGATGATTATTCCTCCCTGGGATGTGGTCTTTATTGCGACATCGAAGCCTCCGCCGCTGACTATGTTGATATTGCCTCCGTCCCCGGCGTAAATGCCGTATTCGGTGCAATTTCGTATCTGCCGGGCGCTTATATTGACATCAACATCATCCCCGATATTGATCCCATCCAGTCCCGCGTTGGTGATCCGCGATAGAGCGTCTATGGTAATTCTTCCCCCGGATGACCATCCGGGCAAATATATCCCGTGGGATGGGGTTTGTGTGATGTTCCCCCTCAACCGGGCATTTGAACGGGAGCTCCCCTCGAGGTTGAGGTAGATGGCTCCCACCGGATCATTTCTGGAGAAGGTCTGACCGTCATCAGAGTCGATATCATAATCAAGGAGGTTCAATTGTAAATCGTATTGGATGTTCCCTCCGGTGAGGTGGAATGCTGACCTGTTCCAGGATGATGTGATCGTTACCCCCGTAATGTCCATTGAAGCTTTGGATGGATAATCCAACGGAACTTCGATCTTCATGCCGTATGATTCCGGCTCCATGTAAACATACTTGGCACTGACCATCGCCGTTTCTGCTTGGACTCCGGTCATGGTATCATTGATTATCAACCTCTCCATATTCAACCATCCGCCCTGGACCAGAATTGCACTCTCGAAATTTCCGGAACCGAGGGTGGTGATGTTCGTGTTCTTGAGGTATGAGATCGCCCAATCATTCCCCGCCTTGAATCTCTGGTGGTATGCGGTATCAGTGTTCAGGCTTCCCACCATCTGGGTGGATTCCAGGCTCATGCTGGAATTGATGGACCTGACCATGGTCTGGGCCTGGAAGGATTTGCCCGGCACTCCCATGCGAAGCTGGCTCGCAAGCACTCTTCCCGAGGATTCCACATGCAGGAAGGCATCCGCGGCATCCTCCATCGACACGTTCCTTAAAAGGATCATGTTTCCGGAGACCCTGTCCGGAGTCCACCCCGACATGTCTCCGCCGAAGTTTCCGCTTCCGAGACCGTACTCGATCCCGCCACTGGAACCGGCTTTTGGCTCTCCGATGTAGATGCAGCCGAGCGACCCGTCCGGATTGGACCAGTTGAATCTGAGCTGGACATCACCTTCCAGAAGCATGCTCAGGTCCATTTCCGCATCGGTCCCGCTTATCCACTCGTCATAGATCACATTGGAGACCGGGAATCCCGGGAAACTGGTCCAGGTACCGCTGTTGTTGTATTCGATCTTAAAAGAGGCCTGGTTTGACCTCGAATCAATAAAATGCGGTATCTTGACATAGGGAGCGGTGATGTTCGTGGTGTTCCAGAACAAAGTGGTCTCGATGGTTCCGATGTCATGATAGTATACATTGCCCGTCACATCGTAGGGCTGCCAGACCGATCCGTTCCTGATTATGATGGGATTTGCCGATGTTCCATTGATCTGGGTGTCCGTGACCTTGATCTGCTCCTTTTCCCAGGTGTGGTTTGTATCGATATAGAGCGACCCGGTAGGCTCCATATCGATCTTGGACTTCTGGAGGGTAACACCCCCGGACCTGATCGTGATCCTATTGCTCAGGTCCCAAACGGTCACATTGGTCAGGGTTCCAGTATTGAGTTCAAAGAGATCGCTGTTGATGGGGATGACCTGGGGAACGAATACCTGGCAGTTGGTCATTGTGAAGGTGCTCCCCTGATTTGTTTCTACATGAAAGAGATCACCCTTTGACATGAAGCTGCTGTTAAGGAGGGAAACGGTCCCCCCTTTTTGTGCCGTCAGCTTGCTTCCGCTGTTGAGGAAAATCACATCGCATTTAAAGATCGAGAGAGATCCGCCGGTTCCGATCTTGAGGTCGGATACGAAAAGCATCTTTGATGCGTAGGATTCGGATGTGGTGATGGTCGTTCCCGAGGTCAGGAATGTCGTGATGCTGTATCTCTTGGAGAAATTGGTCTCGTAACCCAGCCTGTCCACCGCCACTACATTAAGGGAATGGGGGCCCTCGGTCTGAGGGAGTGCAAATGCATTGCCGTCCCATGTTATGTTCGTTCCCATGTCCCATCTGTAAGTGACCTTATTGTTGTCCACAAGCCAGGACTGATCGACAAGCTTATCCGTATCAGTTATGGTAAGATTAAGCTTCCCGGTTCGGGAGGCATAGTTGTTACCCTTGTAAACGGTGAACCATTCGTTCGGCTCCACCGGTGTTATCGAAGGACCTATGGTATCCACGTTGAAGTGAAGAAGAGGCTCGTTTGCGGTGTGATGCTTCCTGAATGAGATATTGTAGCCGTCTGCGATCCTCAAGGTTATATTTTCGCCGTCAACCGAGCTGTCCGAAGAAAGGTCCTTGTCCAGGGAGAGGTTTCCGGTGAAGTTATTTCCGGTACCGTTGAAGTGCAGACTCCAGAAAACGATGTACTCCTCGATGCCCTGTGAGTTGTTTACAATGATGTCGATCACAAGGAAATCCGTGGTGAGGTTCGGTCCAGTTTCGTTCAATGCCGCAACGAAGAGAACGTCGCCGTGGGTAAGGGTTTGGCCGTTTGTTACGGTTCCAGTGGCAGAGCCCTGGACCATCTCTGCCGAGAGATCCGTAACATTGTAGAACTCTGCAGCATCCGCTTCCATATTGGTTTGGGATATGAGGAGGGAGATCAGGACCAGTACAAGGAGTGCCCCAGCAGCAGGTATGATCCCTTTTCCATTGAGAATCCCCATCTTCTTTTTCATGCTAATCCTCCAGTTCAAAGTCCGAATACATCGCATTTTCTATAGTTGCGGTCCGAGTGTTGGCTCCAATTACTTTGTACCTATTTTAATTATGGGGTCTAGGTATGTTAATATAAAAAAAGGGGGAAAAATTGCACTATCCAGTTATCATCCCTTGATCCTCTTCTGCTCCTTCAACCTGTTGTACCTCGGCAGGTATAATCTGTAGGCAGATGTCAGTATGAATATCGCGGAATAAGCTGAGAAGACCAGAAGTATCATCACGAGCAGGATGAACTCCCTTATCGAAGGTATGTTCACGAGGAATACTGCTGTCAACCCCATCACCATCGTTACCGTCGCTTCTATGAAGGACCAGCCCGAAGTATCGGCGGCATACATCACACCGTCCATGGTGAAATTCTTCTCTCTTACCCTCTCAGTTATGTGGATTGAGAAATCCACTCCTATTCCGATTATTATCGATCCGATCAAAGCGGTAAAAAGGTTGAGGTCGCCGGAGAACATGTTCTCTCCCGGTGCAAGGCCTCCGAGAAAACCAATCCCCCATATTGCGAAGTACTGCCAGCAGACCACAAGAGTGACAGGCAGTACCGTGATGAGGGATATCCTCCAGGAGCGGAACACAAGGAAAAGCAGCAGGAAGACCATTATCAATGCTATGATGGTTGATTGGTTGGCATTCTGGACCAAAACATCGTTCACGGTTACGAGCACCTTGCCGAAACCCGACAGCGGAGACGCAGATGGTTTGCCTCCGCTCTCGTCCGCCCTGACATTCATGTCCTTTCCGATGGCCTCATCGACTGCCACCACGACCTTCTCGGTTTCGATAATGTCCATGTTGGGCATGCTGATGTAGATGATCGTCTTTGCATAGGTGTCATTGATGAGCATGCCCCTTATCTCGAGACCCAGTGAATTGTAGAAGACGTTCATTATGAACTCTTCGAGCGACTCCCCCAGGTAGAAATTGATAGCGGGGTTATCCGGAACATTTTCCAGTGCTTCCCAGAAACTGGCATTAACCACATTCTCCTTCACCCAATTGTCAAAGGTTGTCACCGGGTCCTCGATCACACCGAACTGTCCTAGCGGGATCCTGCCGAGCTGCTCCAGTATGTACTGGTAGGCCTCCGAATCGGTGAAATCGGGTATCTCGAGCATCTTCATGATGTCCACTATGGAGATCCCGGTCGCCCTGTCTATGCCCGTGTCGTTCTCGTTCCTTCCGTTCAGCTCCAGCATGAAGCTGTTGATCAGCTTCAGCAGATCGTAGTCCTTTAAGCTCCAGTCGGTTTCATCATCTCTTCCGTCGTTGTCATCATCCCTTGCTTCCATGCCGCGGATAATCAGCATGCCGATCTGTCCCGAACCAAAGGTATCGGACTGTTCGGACATCTTCTGCACGACCGGTTCGTCCGCCGGAGACAGCGAGATGTAATCCATGTTGGCCTGGACGAGGGATAGACCGCCGACCTTGAAGTTCGTGCCGGGTATCGAGGACGGGGGGGACATGGCCAGCGATATCACCGCAAGGACGACACCGCCGAATATTATCTTCCGGCTGTGGTTCATCGGGATATTCCCGATTCTCCTGGTGCCTGAGCTCTTGACCCTTGGCTTCTTGGAGCTCCCGGAGATCTTCCTGTAGTTCAACCAGATGACCAATGAAGGGGTCATCAGCATTGTCGTGGCATAGCATGCAAGTATTCCAGTGGAAAGACCGAAGCCGAGGACCTGCATCGTTGCCATGTCCACCGTTAGCATGGCCCCGAATCCGAAGGCGGTTGTCATTGCGGAGAGGAAGATAGCTTTTCCAGTGGTTCTGAGGGCGTATCTTATCCTCTTCTCCTTGTCGGGTATGTTCTCGGATTCCTCCGCGTACCTGTTTGCAATGTACAGGCCGTAAGCTACGCCGAGCGCGATCAGAATGGGTGCCACCAGCACGACCTGGGGGGTTAAGAGCGGAAGGACAAGCCCCATCAGACCATAGGCTATGATAAGAGAAAATGTGACCGGGACCAGTGTAATGAGCAGGATCTTCCAGGTCCTGTGGAATATGAGCAGCGAAGCGGCGACCATCGCAAGAGCCCACGGGAGGACCTTCTGCATCTCCTTCATGGTCCTGTCGGAGATCATCCTTGCCAGGGGGGTAGGTCCCGTCAGCGTCATTCTGCAGTTGACCTCTCCATCCTCGTATCTTTCCATCCAGTCCTCGGTGGTGTCCCTCGATCCAGGCCTCACACCCGGGTCCACGAAGTAGGGATCGATGATCTCGTAAATATCATCTATCAGCTTGTTCTGGTCCACGGCCTTTGATAGTCCCATGAGAATGAGTGCTGAATCATAGATCCCATCGTTGTTTATGTCCGCAACAAGGGTTGAAATTGATTCCGGGCCCGCCTGGACAAAGAACTCATCGATGATCCTTTGATCATCCGGTATGGAGTAATTTCCCTTGTACTGATCAGGCAGCCTGAAATCGATGTTGTCATTGGGCAGTTCCTCGAAAAAAGCCTCTTCCACGGCAGCCGAGGTATGGTTCAGGGTCTTTATCAGAGTGGATATCGAGAACACAAATATGATGCCGTCCTCCGAGCCTTTGTCGGTCTTGTTCGGGTTCATCGTCTCTTCCATTTTGGATATCTCGATCAGGACATCATAATCCGTTATGTTGGTCTCATCCGTTGGATCGAACTTGTTCTGCGTCTCAACGAAGATGGTTGCGAGGTCCGTGGACCAATCCTTCTTCATTTCGAACAGTACTTTTTCGGCATCGGAGCCCCCCGGCAGATAAACCTCGAAATCACCCCTTATCTTAGACTGCATGGTAAGTTGTCCTTCGCTGAAGAAGGATGAGCCGATGACACCGAAGTATCCGAGGAGGAGCGATCCGATGACCGCGACCACGAATACGGTCTTTCTCCATTTGAGGATACCCTCCATTATGGCGTCCAGGGGTTTGGACTTGAACATCCTCTCAGTATATTCTCCCGCACCCTCATCGAAGTCCCTCAGCCTTTTTCCGGTATCAACGATGAAGGTCTTTGCCTTTTTTCTATATTCCGGAGTGCGGTCGCCTATCTGTGTTACAACTCTATCCAGTGTATCCTCGACATCCGACGGTCCTTCCCGCCTGTATATTCTGTCGTAATCCTTCTTGAACGGCCCCCTCCCTCCTCTTCGGCCGTCATCCGAAGGACCATCGTCTTTTTCTGTCAAGGTCACAACACCCAGTTTGCTCTATCGAACTGATATGAACTGGATTAAGTTACAGTTATTATAGGATTTGGTCCCACTATACAAACGAAATGGGGGATCATTCGGCTATCTTCCTTGCCCTTGAGGCATAGAAATAGGCCACTATTATGGTCAGGATCAAGCCTACGAAGGATCCGTAAAGCACCGAATATTGGTTCCCCTGGTCAAAGAGCTTGATGGCAACCTCGAAAATGTAGAAGGCGGCGATCGAAAGCGGAATGATCACTAGGCCCCAAAGCATAATACTCAATATGAGCCAGGTGGCCGGGTTCAGGATCTTCCTTGAGCCTTCATTGCCGGGAACCTTTTCCGTGTCGTCCATCCGCATCACTTTCCCCTTGGGGGATTTGGTGAACTCCAGCACTCTTATTTAAAATTTCCCGGAGAGCCCGCGCTCTACATATTTGGAAGACCCCAAAAAGAAATAAATATCATTTCAGGCCATCCACTCTTTGCAATGGGCGGTGGGAGTGGGGTCTGTCCATTGCTTGATAAAAAGGGATGGATGGATAAGAGTGGGAGTTTGTTCCCAGGGGAAGAAATGGGTGTGAAATGGATAAGCCCCCTTCGGGGGGCAAAATTTTCTATAGAGAGCTGATGCTACACGCATTACATGCAGTATCTTCCGCTTTTCAGCATGCTGTCGTATCCCATCATATTAGGCTCCATATCCAGGTCCAGATCATCCTGAGTTTCCATATTGACTATGATCTCCATCAACATGTTGACCATATTCCGGAGCTCCCTGATCTCGGACCGCATGTCCTCGATGGTCTCCAGAACCTTTTCATCATTTGCATCTTTCTTGGAAGAAGCCATTCTCACACCTTCTTAGGGGGCCCCCGTAACTGCCTTGTGGTCAGATGGAGATCCCATTTCCCTATTTGGTAGATGTAGGAGTCTATTTCAAGATTTTGGTATGAGGATTGCAGGAGAAGTCTCCTTTATCATCGATAAATCATTTCTAATACCTTCACCTATCACAGGACCGATCCGAATGGAGAATGCCCTCAAGGTCGAGTTAGTGCAGAAGTTCCACAAGAGGTTCGACATAGAACACAACCTCGATATCATCACCAGCTCCATCAAATCATCCGATGCAGACCTGGTGATATTCCCCGAGATGTTCCTGACCGGTTATACCCTGGGGGATGACTTATTTAAAAAGGCAATGAATCTGGAGGATCCCGTTATCAGGGAGATCGAGGAAGCCTGCGGGGATTTCGATAAGAATGTCATTTTCGGATTTCCCGAGCGTTCAACGGCCGTCAGGGGGCAGATTCACAATTCCGCATGTCTTGTCGGAGCAAGCGGGGTGGTGGGCAGTTATCAGAAGATGCATCTTGTGGACTTCGGACCCTTCGAGGAATATGCGTATTTCACCCCCGGGAAAGCTCCCTTCATCGCAGATATCAACGGTTACAGGGTCGGTCTGCTGATATGCTATGATATCTTCTTTCCGGAGCTTGTGAAATACTATGCAATCGGGGGAGCCGACCTTGTCGTGTGCATTTCGGCATCTCCATCGATGACTAGGCGTTTCTTCGAATCCGTCATGACAGCAAGGGCAATAGAGAACACCGTTTTCTTCGCTTACTCCAACCTGCTGGGCTTCGATTCGAAGATGGACTTCTGGGGCGGGAGCGCCGTCATTGGACCGAGAGGGGATACGATCTCAAAGGGTCCCTATTACGAGGAAGCTTCCGTTGTGGCAAGAATAGACGAAAGGTCCCTGCTGACAGCTCGGAAAAACAGACCCACCATCCGGGACACACGGTACGACCTGCTTCAAAGAACGGCGGATATCAGGCGTGGAGGATAGAAGAAGAACCCCTTTTGGATGGGATCCTACCCTTCATTTTATAAACCAAATGTCCATATGTACCAAGTCCTAAGATTTCCTCGTCAGGAGAACTTATCAATGGGTTTGTTCCGAAAAAAGCACCTGGACAGGCTCGAATACGAGAGCACCGGCGTTAAGGAAAGCCTCATAGAAATGAAGGACCTGTCCGAGCAGATAGTCGATCTCTCCTATGCAGCGATCCTTTTTGACAGCGAGGACATCGCAGACCAGGTCCTTGATCTGGAGGAGAGGCTTGACAAGCTGTTGTACAACGTCAGGATAGGGGTTCTGCTGGCTGCCCGGAACAGGGAGGATGCGGAACAGCTCACTGGAATTCTCCAGGTCGCTTCTGCCACCGAGGTCATAGGGGACGCTTCGCGCCAGCTGATGAGGATATTTGACGAGGACCTGGAGTTCAGACCCTTTGCACCGTTCCTGTTGAAGGACGGAGATGAGAAGATATGGGCCATACGGGTGCTGCCCAGTTCTGACATAGTGAACAGGATGATCAACGAGCTCGGGATAGAATCCGAGACCGGGACCAGAATAATTGCGATAAAGAGGAGGTCCCGATGGCTGTACGACATCGAGCCCGAGAGGAGAATAAAGGAGGGTGACATATTGATAGCCCGTGGTGTGGAGGACGGTCTTGAGGAGCTCGCGGCTTATTCCAAGGGTGAGGTAGAATGGGGGAAGTACAAGAGGAGATAGATCCCGTTAAAAGGGTCGAGGAGGTATTCCTCGAGATGAAGGACACCTCGGAGCTGATGGTGGACCTAGCCTATTCCTCTCTGTTATACAATAACAAGGAGCTCGCTTCCGAGGTCGAGCATCTGGGGGAGACGGTCGATGAGATGTCCGGAGAGCTGCAGGAGATAGCTGTCGGGCAGGTATCCAGAAAGTCCCCCGATGCAGCGAGGATGATACTCAAGATGGCAAGCTTCGTCGATTCCATAGCGGATGCGGCCATGTCGATCTCCGAAGTAGTGTTGAGGGATATCGAGCCTCATCCCATCTTGAAGCAGTCGATCAAGGAATCCGATGTTGGGATATACAAAGCGGAGATCAGATCCAAATCCCCGCTGGCAGGAAAGAGTCTAGGGGAGCTGCGCATAGCAACGGAGACGGGAATGTGGATATTTGCGATCCACAGAAGCGTGCGATGGATCTACGGTCCGGAGAAGGGAGAGGTTCTTCAAAAAGGAGATATTATCTTTGCCAGGGGCCCCGAGGACGGCATGAAGAAACTCCGATCCGCTACAAAAGGAAAGCGGAAGAACCTGTTGTGAAATTGAATTCAAACCCCTCCGTCATTCCAGTCCCAGCCCGGGTACCATTCTTTTTACAGCTTCAACTTATAATATTCGTTAGCTTGAAGGGTGCCGGGACATTTGAGCTGAACATTATTTGACGATAGGCAAAGCTCAAATGTCCAGCAATGAACAACACATTGCTTTCTCAAATGTTCATTGCGTGTATAATTAATATGAAGCACCATCTTTCGTAGCTTTATAATATTGACGGAAGAAAGATGGTGCGGGTGCCGGGATTTGAACCCGAGTAACCAGCTTGGCAAGCTGGAATGATACCAGGCTACATCACACCCGCATGCTCGGGAAAGGCCGCAATGAAGTCATTGCTATTAAATCTTGGGTTTTATTCCAATCTGGTTATGTTATCCCAGCATCGGATCTTCCTCTGGTTTCTCACATATCTTGAAATGAACGTCCTCAAGGTAAATAATGAGAGAACAATAAGGGTTCATTCGTCATCCGGGTGATGGACCTTGAAAGATGGGCAGATAGCTTTGATCACCGGCGGCTACAAGAACCTAGGACTTTCCATTTCTCGAACATTGAAGGAAGCAGGTTTCATTGTCATTGCATCCTTCAGAACCGAAAGGGCAAAGGCATTGGAGATCTCAGAGAAATACGGCATCCCGGTCTACAGGGCAGACATTACCTCCGTCGAGGAGATCGAGGAACTTTTCAAGACCATAGAGGACGACTTCGGAAGCGTATCGGTTCTGGTCAATAATGCGTCCTCCTTTCCAGTCGGCTCCCTAATGGATACTTCACAAAGGGATTTCGAGGACGCTTTCAGGAGCAGCGTATTCGCATCGAACTTCATGATCAAGAGGGCGGTTCCGGGAATGTCCAAAGCGGGGGAAGGAGCCGTCGTCAATATCGGCATGTCCGGCATAGGAGAGGTCAAGGGATACAGCGATATAGCCCCCCACGCCTCCGCAAAGACGGCCCTGGCGGTCCTAACCCTCTCATGGGCCAAGGAGGTCTCCGGCCGTGGCATCTCGGTTAACATGGTATCCCCGGGGATAATCGATTATCCCTGGAGGAGCAGCGAATGGAGAAAGGGTATGAGGGCCTTGTCAACCTCCGGGAAGCTAACCCCGCCGGAGGAGGTATCACGGGCCGTTCTTTTTTTGGTGCAGAACCGTAGTATTACCGGGAAGAATATCGAGGTGGATCCGACCTTCGAACCTGCCGGCTTTTCAGACCTTGATTTCAATGATCATTGAAATTTAATCGGACTCTGTGGGGATGATTCTTGATGGGGGATTAATAATAAAGGCAAAGAAAGCCTTAGTCGAGCAGATTTAAAATATATGTTGCGTGGTGAGACAAGCCGTGATTTGGGGATTACTGGGAACTCTTCTTGGTCTTGCAATGCTTGTTTACGGATCAAATCTACTCGTTGACGGCGCTGCAGGTTTGGCCAAGAAGAAGGGCATCAGCGGCCATGTGATCGGGTTGACCCTGGTTGCAACAGCGACATCGCTGCCCGAGCTTGCGACCTCCGTTACGGCTTCGTTCACGAAAAATCCCGGAATAGCCATCGGCAATGTTGTGGGATCCAATGCCTTCAATGTAGGAATAGTACTGGCCTTGAGCGTTTTCATAATGCCGGTAATATCCGATAAAATG
The DNA here is from genome assembly GCA_048569615.1 of Thermoplasmatota archaeon. GTDB lineage: Archaea > Thermoplasmatota > Penumbrarchaeia > Penumbrarchaeales > Penumbrarchaeaceae > JAYEPK01. The sequence goes on from JBLIRK010000004.1 coordinate 39,078, forward strand.
GTGAAGAGGGACGGTTTCTTCGTATGGGGGGCGACCATGCTCTTTGCCCTTCTCGCCCTGGGAGGCATAATGAGATGGGAGGCGTCCATACTCTTTGTTCTCTATCTGGCCTACGTTTTTTACCTTTTTAGGACTACAAAGATCGCGGGCGAGCTCGAGGTTGGAGAGAGGAGCATCATTGCCCTTGCCGTGATGCTGCTGGGAGGAATCATCCTTCTGTTCATGGGCTCCCCGATACTCGTTATATCGGCGGAGAGGCTTGCCGATAAACTGGATGTCGCCGACTCCGTGATTGCAGTGACGTTGATAGCGGCGGGCACATCCCTTCCCGAGCTGATAACAGGACTAATAGCCGCGATAAAGGGCCATGAGGGAATTGCAGTCGGCAACGTTCTCGGATCCAATCTGTTCAATATCCTTCTTATACCGGGCATAGCAGGGCTGATAAGGCCCTTGGCTGTAACGAGCCTTTTCGCTCAGGCGATGATACCCGCAATGATGCTTATCACGGTTCTGGCAGTAGTACTGTCCTGGAAGAAGATGGGCAAGTTCGCAGGAGTGATGCTTTTCATAGGATTCTGCCTGTTCATGTTCCTGCTCTACGTGGATGTCGGACTAGGCTGAGCTTTATTCCTCTGGCTCCATCTGTTGTAGATAGTCTACGGATATGACCATGCTCCAATCGTTGCCGTTGTCCGCATACCCGGTCAATCCGAAAAACCTCCCTTCGACATCCCCGGCAGTTATACAGGAAATATCCACTCTCCATAATCCCTCATAATTCTCAATTTCATCAGGAGCCCTATAATCAATATTCAGCGGACTTGCCCCACTGTCCGATTGTAATGAATTGGTTCCATTCGGCATGAAAAGATCGATGGAGAAAGTATCAGGATTGTTCACCTGGAGAAAAGGACGATTTGGAGCCTCATCTTCCCATTCCAGGGAAACCGATATGTTCTTTGGTAAGCCGTCAAATTGGAAGTTTACGGGGGTAATCTGACCTTCGTTTGTATTCCCATTCACTAGGAATTCAGTGCTGAATTCCTCCCAAACTACCTCCACGGTCACTTCCTCTTTTGGTGGAGGCGGGTAGTAAATGTTGGTCCCGAAAGCGAATGTTCCAATCACCATCACGGGGATCAGGCCCAAGGCCAGGTAAGTGGTTCCCTTGTTTCTGAAGAAACCATGAAGTTTCCATGAAAGAGGATTGTCCGTGGACTGCTCCCCAGAGTCCTCACCTTCTTCTTCGATCCTTATTCTTTTTGCTCTGTCGATAATTTCCTGACCCCAGTTTCGATAATAAATCATGAAGCCGACCAGGAGGAGCAAACCTATGGAGATCAATAATCCATAAAAGAATTTCGGCCTACCCAGACCTGGACCGATTAAAGCATATATCGACCCGAATACGAGAGTTCCCCCGAAGAGACCTAAACTGGTGGAAATAAAGTTAGCCCCCACATAAGCAGAAATCCTGTCCTTTCCTGCAAGCTTTGATACAAATGCTAGATATCCCGGGGCTACCAGGAATTCTCCCACTGAAGCGATCACCACGCCCGCAATAGAGAATATCCATCCGATTCCAGGTAGGTTCAAACCAAGGAAACCGATCATTATCAGTCCTGCAGCCTGCAGGCAGATTCCCGTCATCACAGCAACCAGTGATTCCAACTTATCAAGAACTTTGATGAGAAAAGGGCCTGCCAAAATAATGGTAAGGGGATTTGGTATGGCAAGGATCATTACGGTAAACCAAGCAGGAACGAATTTGAAATTCATCAAAGTTAGTGGGAGAACATTGAGCATTGTGGAATACATTGCCCAAAACCCACCCATCAGGAATACCATGACAAGAAATTTCCTATCAGATAATGCTGTTTTTATATTTCTTAGAGCATCCCCAACTGTTTTTACCGCCCCGCTTCTTGGAACTTCTTTAAAGAAGAATATAGCAACGAATATGTTCAAAAGGAAGAAAAATGAGCCGATCAAGAAGATATATCTGTAATCCTCGGCTTGTATGACCTTCAATGTTTCAAGGATAACGAAGAAAATTGGAAAGCCGGCCGCAGCGAGATTAACGATGAGATAATATGTCGCATAGGCTCTGTTACGATCTTTTTGTGGTGTGGCTTTGGCAACGGTCGAAGATATCAGGGGTTTGTACATCCCAATACCAAGTCCGATCAGCATCACTCCCATAATCAAGGTTGGAAGATTATATGCAAATGAAAGGAACATGTAAGCTCCGAAAAGGATGATATAGGCCAGGATCATCTGTTTACGGTATCCGAATTTCTCGGCGAGCGCCCCCGAAAAGATTGGCAGTCCATATTGGATCGGATACATGAAGATTGTAATTATCGCGGCAATCTCGACTGGGAGGCCGAGATTCCACCAAGCATGGAATGCTATGATGGGAACCATTGTGTAGTAGGCTCCTCTCTCCATCAGTTCGAATATCTGAACTATCCAGAAAACCCTGGGAAAACCCTTGAAATTATCTATCATCGACATTGAGCGAGCCCCTTTCAGTGATGGCGAGATAACCGAATTCTTCCGGGTATGGGCATACATTATTTAAATCAATACCATTAACGTGTTAGAGTTCAGGATGAAATTCCATGAAGAGGGAGAGCGTTGGCTTCGGATTCATTGCCGTCACGGTGTTCCTTTGGAGCACCATAGAGGTTGTAACGAAGCTGATCGGAGACGCCGTTCCGGCGCTCACCATCGCCTTCCTCCGCTTCCTCATAGGCGGAGCCGCTCTGCTCCCCTTGATAATCATTTACGGGAGAAGGATCGACTGGAATCAGGTAGGGTTCAAGGATCATGTCAAGCTCGTCCTTGCCTCCTTTCTCGGGATAACCTGCACATTTTCCCTATTCCATATAGGACTTGACCTGATCGATGCCTCGTCCGCGGCCACCCTCATATCGATGGTGCCCCTGGCATCCGCTTTCATCTCTTTCTGGATACTGAAGGAGAGGATGGGTCTGTTCGGGATCACTGGCCTCCTCCTGGGGGGTTCGGGCGTTCTCTTCATCTATTTCTCGGAGGGGATCGGATGGTCCTCTTTCATGGCGGTCCTGCTTATGCTGGTCACGGTTGTCTGTTTCTCCATCTACGCGGTGATAATGAAACCCCTCAATAGGAAGATGGATGCGAAGGTGACCACTTCCATCAGCCTCTTCATAGGGGGTTTGATGATGGCTCCCGTTCTTATTCTGGACGGCTCTCCCCTTTGGGTTTCAATGGACGGAAGTACGATGGGATACATGATCTACCTATCCGTCATCGCCGTCGGGCTCTCCTACCTGCTCTACTTCATGGGTCTTGACAGGACCGAGGTATCCAGGGGTAACTCGCTGATGTACCTCAAACCCCTTGCCGCCGGCTTTCTTGCCTATCTGATCCTGGGGGAAACGCCCTCATTCTGGCGCGTTGTCGGGATATTGGTCATAACGTTCTCAGTCTATCTGGTGGTGATGGACAGGAGGCTGCAGAGGAGATTCGGTCTCTTGCGTAAAAACGTTTGAATAATCGGCCAACAATTACAATTCGATGAGGATATTCCCCCTAGATATCATTGCAGGCATACTCCTTGTCCTGTTCATCATCCTCTTCGTGGTCGGCGTCCTGAGTTACAGATATAGAAGAGAGAAGGGCCCCCTGCTTCTCACGGTATCATGTCCCTTAGGAGCTCTGTCGACCGTGGCATGGCTGTTGATATCAATTGAGACTTTGAACGCTCCCCGGGTCCTGCCCTTGGTGATGGTCGTCATTTCATCCCTCCTTGTTGCGGTTTCGTTCCTGTTTTGGAGGCCAAAAAAATGAGGGGGAATCCCCTTGACCTGCCCCTCAGGAAGAGGATAACCGAGTACATTCGCAGGAATCCGGGGGTTCATTTCAGACAGATGTCCAGGGACCTTGACCTGGCGATAGGACAGCTGGACTTTCATCTGAATGCCCTATTGAAGGGTGAGGCGATCGTCAAGGAGGTCCAGGGCGGGAACGCAAGGTACTACGTAAGGGACCGTTTTTCGAAGACTGAGAAGAGGGCCGTATCCGCTCTGAGAAGGGAGATCCCCCGAGGCATTGTGTTGTTCCTGCTGGAGAATCCCGGAGCAACGCCTACGGAGATACTGTCGAACTTCACGATCACATCCGCAACCCTATCCTACCATCTTAGAAGGTTGGAGAAGGCCGAGGTTCTGGAAGCGAGGTCCAGCGGCAGGGAGAGGTATTACTACGTCAGGGAGCCCGATGTGGTGCAGACCCTTCTCGTCATGTACCGCTCCACCCTGCTGGATGCGATTGTCGAAAAGGTCTATTGACCTACTTTGTAGTATCTGTTCTGACCAAGCTCGAGGTCCTTGCCGCCTGTATCCTTCTTCCTTCCTGCAAGGTAGAACGCGGATACCGCAATCGTGATGGCGAACAGAGCAGCTCCCGCGGTGAAGGAATATATGTGATCGAGCAGGTAGTCCACCGCTTCGTCGGCGCTGTCGGAGACGAAGGACCCGAAACCCTCAAGGAGATCCAGGATCCCTGTGAACGAGACTGAATCGGAACGGGCTTCCAGCTGGGTTCCGACTACAATTACAGCCGTCTCATTCAACAGCTCTCCGTCAACGGAAGTGTCCGAGGAGGTTGCGGAGCCGCCATACTCGACCGTGGCGTTGTTCGAGATCGTAAGCGAGGAGATCTCCCCGCCGTCAAAGTCACTCAGCTTGTACTTCTCCCCGCTCTGATGGGAGGTATCCTTCTTCCAGCAGCAAACCCCATTTTCGGTTCCTTCGCTGCCTGTCCTGATCTCCGCCTCGATGGTTCCTTCTGCGGGGGGATCTTGGATCCGTATGTTGAATTCCATCCTTTCATTCTCCCCGCTGCCGGAGTAGGTGTAGTTGATCCTGATCTTGCTCATCATGGAAGTGCTTGATCCCCCCGATCTCCAGGTTCCGTCACATGCATATGACACCCTGAGGCCGTTTTCGATCTTCTCATCGGCTACGGTCCATTCCTCCCCGCTCAATTCCATCGTTAGGTCATGTGTGCCGTTATGGAATCTTATCCTTGCCACCTGGAAATTGATCCCTTTTCCGGTATCTGCGCCCTCGACTGAGGTCATGGGTGATTCCAATCCGTATCTGAACTTGTATCCCTTCTCGGGACCGATGATATTGTCCCTGCTGCTCTGGTTCCATACAGGCCCGGGTCCCACGGGCTCGTTGCCGTTTCCGGGACCCTGCATTTCTTCCGAGGGCCCCTCTCTTGCATCTGCGGGGAGCATCAGGATGGAGAGCAGCGCCATCGAGACTGCAAGGAGGGCAAGCATCTTCGCCTTCATGACCGATACATCATCATCCTCTATATAATTTGAATATGGAACATGTCTCTAGTTTTCCATCTTGGCATATTTTACGATATTTCGGGTTTATCTAGAGGATCGTACCACATCTAGAAAACTGTTCCAGAAGGGGATTAAATAACCCCATCCATCGAAAGAATGTGGCGGAGAAACACCACAGGAGCGAAGAACAATGAAAACGAAAGTAATGGCTATCGGAGGTCTCGCAGCACTGGTCCTTCTGGTCAGTGTGGCGCTTTTTGCGGCCGCAGGAGGTGCCGGTGAGGATGGCCCGATAGGAGAGGGACTTTTCGGAGAGAAGAACGAGAACGGATCGGAAGGCGGAAACGGGGAAATGGAAAGGGCGATGGATGGTTCCTGCGAAGGTGAGCCCCAGGGCGAGCCCATGAAGGAGCAGACCCAGGAGCAGACCAAGAGCGAGGGAGCCAATGCCCCCGAGGAAGCCGATCAGACCCGCGAGAGGGAGCAGCTTCAGGAGGGTTCCTGCGAAGGTGAGCCCCAGGGCGAGCCCGTGAAGGAGCAGACCCAGGAGCAGTCGATGAACGGCTCCTGCTCCTCAGAGGAACAGCAGGATGATGTGATGCTTTCAACCGACAGCGGTTCCGACGTCAATCCCCAAGGCATTCAGCAGCAGGACCGCGACAGGGACCAAGTGAATGGTGGTACAGGGCCCCAGTACCACGGGGATAACTCCCAGAATTGATGCAGCCTGTTTCAGGATTTCGGGAAGGGCCCATTCAGGCCCTTCCATTTTTTTTCTCAAATGAATTTTATTCCCTGCTTCTTCAATTTCTTGAGCGCTGATTTGTAGATCCCGGGAAGTGTGGGTATGACCACTCCCGAGAGCTTTTTAAGTTCACCCTTGAGTATCATCTCAGCTCCTATCGCAGCGGGAAGTCCAACGGTCCTGGACATGGCTGAATCCCCGTTGGGGATGCCGTAATCTATCATTGTGGAATAGAGAGTTGTCCTTCCTTCGGGCATGCTTACGTTGAAGGTATGTTTCAATATGATCATGTCCCGCTCTCCGGGCTCGTAGGTCAGCTTGATCTGGAGAAGCGCACTCAGGGCGTCCATGGTGCTGGATATCTCCAGCAGCTCCTTGTCGCTCAGGAGCCCGAGCCATTCGAAGTTCCTGATCACAAGGTCGTTGTCCCTTGTATCAATTCTTTCCCTCAGCCTCTCCTTGAGCTGCCCCTTTCCGGAGACAAGCTGGTCCATCATCGTGTAGTAATCCTCAGATTGAGGGGCCTTTTCCTCGAGGATCCCTATATCATGGAGCCCTTTCCAGGTGTCGCACCACCCCCTGTTCCTTAGTGTCCCTCTCAGAACGGTTTTTGCATCCGGAATCCCGTATATGTCGCCGTAGGGGACGGAATCCCTGTTTGGATATCCCTCGAAGGTGCCGAGCCCCTCCACATCGATCAGTTCGTAATCGGCGAAAAGCTTCCGGCCGGGAACCTCGACGATCTCCCCGTTCCTCTTGAAGCGCGCGGCATTCCTGCTCGCCAGCACGACCCCCCTTGGACTCCAGGAGAATTTGTAGCCCCATGGATTCGTATTTGCCTCCGGGGCCGGCAGTCCGCCGCAGTAGGAAATGAACTCCTCAACCTTCCCGCCTTTGCCATGGACATCATCTATTACCCTCTGGGCCTCCATGTGGTCTATTCCGGGATCAAGACCTATCTCGTTCAACAGTATCACACCTGCGTCCTTGGCCGGGACATCAAGCATTTTCATGTCATCGCTGACGTAGGAGGTTGTCACCATCGGTTTCCCGTTCTCTATGGCAGAGACGGCCACCTTTGTATGGTGTGTGTAGGGGAGAAGGGATATCACAAGGTCGTGCTCCTTTACCAGGCTGTTCAGCCCCTCATCCTTCGTTATATCGAACGATACCGACCTACCGTTCCTGTGGCTCCCGATGATGCTTCTTGCCTTGTCCACACTACGGCTGGCAACGGTAACTGCAAAACCAGCCTCAATGAGAAGATATCTAACAAGGGGCCTGGATACCAGACCTGCCCCAAGGACCAGTACTTCCTTCATTTGGTTATTCCCTCCATTATTTTTTCGAGATACGAATACTGCTTTGTGAGTTTTCCCTTGTGGAGAATGAGCGAATTCATCAGAGGCTTGGGCAGCTTGAGATCATCGGTTTCGACATCAAGGTCGGCTGCTGCGATGGCAGGTATGAACTCCTTCAGGCGCTCTCCGAAATACTCGGAGGATTCCAGAGGGATCTCGCATGGAAGATTGTCAACTGCGAGTAGAACAGGGCCCGTTCCTTTCCAGCCGGGAACAGGTCTGTCATCCCAGGGATCGTAAACATAGAGCGGATCTTCGGGTGTTGTTGCCTTCACCGTTGCTTCGACCGCACCTTCGACGTCGCAGCTGATGTCCCCTATCATCCGGAGTTTGGGCGAGCGGTGGTCGGAGTACAGCTCCTTCACCTGTTCCTTCGTTATCAGCCTGGGATATTTCTCGGTCCAGTATATGCAGTTCATCAGGACGGTCAGGTATGGAACGTAGCTGAAGAAACGGCCCGAATATTTCTCAGGATGGTCGTAGTAGTCCTGAAGATCGAACTTCTGGTCCGGTTCCTTCGGTTCGACGATGTCCCATTCGTTGAATATGACCTTGTAGATGTTGGTACCGGAATCCTTCCTCTTCTTGAGGTCCTTGAGCTCCTGGGGGCTCACCTCTTTTACCGGCAGGAGGTCAAGTATCTCCTGGACACCCTTGGAGACGTTTCCGGCCCCGGCAATACCGATGACGAAGGGCCTGAGGGAATAGGGGATTCCATAGGTGGCGATCAATCTGCCTATCGAGGATATGTGCTCCCTGATCTGGGGAAGGTCCCCGTATTCATGGGCTTTCATTACCGAGGAGAACGGATTCCTCAGGCCTTCCCATTCCAGTCTCCTTCCCAGGGCCCACAGCGTATCCACCATCCCCGCCACCCCCGCATGCCACCCGAAGAATATCAGCCTCCTGTTCTTCTCATCAACGATCCTCTCGTAGTCGAACAGGGTGCATCTCAGTTCCATCATCTTCCTGAGCATCGGCATGTTGTGGGGCTGGCCCTTGATGGTATGGGAGAAGAACATGTAGGTCCTTCCCGGTTCCAGTTCGTGGATGGGAACTTCCTTGATTCCAAGGACGATGTCCTTTTCCTTGAACTCCTCGCATGTCAGGGCTCCCGCCTGTTCATATTTTTCATTGGAGAAGATCCTAAGCTCTGACGGTTGGACGGTGAAATCGATACCGTAGTCGTTCACGAGCCTCAGGACATGCTCGGGGGTCAGGGGAGACCTCCTTTCCCAGCGGTTCTTGCTTTCCCTTCTTATCCCTATCCCGTTACCCATCGTATCTTCTCCTGAATCCAGTGTATCCCTTAAAATGCTTGTTCAATGAATAGAACCCGTTCCGGCTAATCCAGGGATTTGTTGTATATTGGGGATTTTCCATATCTTTTCTGGAAACTCTTGAGCTGGGATTCCCATGCCTCGTAGGCTTCCTCTCCGGTATCGAAATACTCCACGGAGAAGTACACTGCGTCCTCAGCTGGAGCATTCCCGCCGGGGAGGTGCTTGGGAAGGTGTTTCTGGACGTTGCCCCTTCCGATGAAAACCACCTTCTTCAAATTGTCTGCAAGCTTGTAAACGCCCCATCTCTTCTCGACCTTGCTTACATACTTCTCCTCAAAGGGGTAGAAGGTGAACTCCATTATCATGCTCTCTCACCACATACCGAATGGTGGTGTATATAATAAAATGATTCGCTGTTTATCTGTACAAATAACCGGTTTCAGTGTCTTCTCAATCGCCCTATGGTTTCGATATGCCCCACAACGGCCTTTGACCTTGTCCTGACCGGCGATAGTCGAAATTCCTCCGCTTTCCCTTCGGTTCCACCTTCCAAACCAAGTTCTTTCAGGATATGATAGGTCAGTGGAGGTATCGGAGCATATGCCCCGTCCTCCAACTTGAGGCTGACGCCCACCCATCGATCCTCGAGCTTCACCGCGATGGTCTGAAGTCCCACCGCTCCGGCCTTCGAAATGACCCTTCCTTTGAGATCTTCCATCAGGACCGTATCGAACCTGTTCCTGCCGGCGACCATGTTCGGGTAAGCGGCCATCGAATTACCAATCCTGAGCAGGTGTTCCGCGAGGGGGTGCTCTCCCGGGTCGGCCAAGAGAGCGAACATCCGGGCCATCCTGTCGATGGGCATGGCATGGTTCGGGATGTCGCATCCGTCCTTTCCGATATGTATGCCGCTCCTTTTCAGTCCAGTTAGAGAACCGATAGCCTCGATTATGGCTCCCTGTAGCGGATGGCCCGGGGAAAGGTAGCTGTCTAGGTCCCATCCCTTGTATTTGGAGAGGAGCAGGGCTCCTGCATGCTTCCCCGAGCAGTTATCATGGAGGTTGGTGAAATCCTTCCCGATCCTTGCAGCCTCTTCCTTGTCGAAGGGTTCATGCCCTCCGCATTTGAGCAGGCTGCTGTCAATGTCCCCTTTTTCAAGGATGGAGCGGAGGACCTCCAGATGCTTTGGCTCTCCGGAATGGGACCCGCTGACGAGGGCGATCTCCTCGTCGGTCAATCCATAATGACGGACAGCGCCGCTGGCAAGTATCGGAAGTGCCTGTATTGGTTTGATGCAGGACCTGGTGTATGTAACATGGTGCGGATCGCCGCTTGAGAACAGAATACGGCCGTCAGGTGCAACAACTGCTATGTGAGCGTTATGGACGGCTTCCACCATACCATCCCGATGCTCTATCACCCGATGGGAACCTGGCTCCGTTTCAGTGAAGTGTTTCCTGAACTCCTCGAGCTTCATGGAGGTTCATGGTCGATCCTGATTATTATCTATCCCCTGTCTTGTAGGAAGAGTTTATAATAAGAAGAGGGAATTTCACCCGCCCCGAAGAGTGATTGCGAGGGTAGTCAAGCGGCCAACGACGACAGACTCAAAATCTGTTCCTTAGTGGTTCGTCGGTTCAAATCCGGCCCCTCGCATCCTGTCCTATTGACTCTGATCATTTGTATTTGGAAATTGGACAACGAGGGGTTCAAGGATTTGAACTTGTTCTTGGAAATTCCGTGCATCCGTGTCGCGGAATTTGCAAGCTAGCATAACTCCGAAGGAGTTGATGCGCAGCAAATCCGGCCCCTCGCATCCTGTCCTATTTCTTCGGTTCGATATTGAATATCTCCTTCTGGGCAAAGGGTTTGAATTTCTCATATATGTCCTTGTTCTGTGAAATTATCTCCCATCCATTCCTGAACGCAGGTGTGTTGTAGGTACCTATCATTCCCTCCAGCCAGTCCTCCCAGACTTCCTCATCTATTAGCTTCTTCCTGTGCAGGAGGTACTCCTCTGCACACAGGTCGAAATATACTCTCATCCACTTCAGCACCTTCTCCTTCTCCTCCTTGTCGAGCTTGTCGATATCGAAGTCCTTATCGGTGATCGATAACGGCAGGTTCAACAGGATCTGCTGGTATCTGCTCGTGTAATCCGAGAAGTTCTGCAGCATCATCTGCTTCTTGAGCTGCCTCTGCTCCGAGATGAATATAAGAACCACCAAGATCAAAGATGCAATTGCAATAAGGTTGGGCATATCGATATTCCACTCGACCGCCATGTATGTGAATGACCCATCAGGGATACAAATCATTCCATTCAGAGCCTTGAAGTACTTCATTCGAGGTATTCGATATGGATATCCTGGGGCTCGAACACGGCCACAAGGGTTCTCATGGTCGCTATCGATTTGTGCTTCTCACCGGCCTTTATTAGGATGGCGAAATCGGGGCCGACCTCCCTCTTCTCCCCCTCAACCTCGATGGAGAGGTGTCCTTCCAGGACCAGGAAAAGCTCATCCTTGTCGTGTCGATGCAGCTTGTATTCACCTTCCATCCAAGCGAGGCCGAAGTACTGGCCGTTGAACAAAAAGATCGGTGTTTTCTTGAAATCCTGAGGGATCTTCAGTTTCTCTTCCATGGTATCAATTATTTCGGCCATGACCTAACCTCCGTTATATGATTGGATTGGGGAATATAAAATGATTTTTCGGAATGATACAAAGCAAGACCCACAATTTATAAAAAGGACCCCAGATTGATGAAGTGACATGAGAAGGTCCATCCTGCTCGGATTCTTGGGGATCCTTCTGGTCCCGCTCCTGTTATCCATTCCATCGGAAGGAGTCAGGGAAAAGGGCTTCGAGGATGTCAATATCGAGAAATTCCTTGAGTTCGGGATAGACTTCACGGATGGCGAGAGACTGAAGCTGGAGATCGACCTTGAATCCGATCCCCATCCGGTTTCTGTTTTTCTGATAAAGGGTGAGTTCTCCCATCAGGAATGGATCGACAGCGAATTCATCGATATAACTGCCATCAAGAACGGGACCGATGTCACGAACGTATCCATCTCATTCACCGTTGTCAAGGGCTTCTCCATCCAGAACACAACGAGCTATACCAATTCCATCAGCATAGGAGACAAGGACACATATTACCTTATCATCGCCCTTCATAGGGATGCGGGTATGTCAACTGATGATGTTCTCACAAGGGCAACCGTTGTGAGCTATGACATTCGATGGACGATCGAGGAAAGGGAGTTCGACCTGAGCTTGTGCCTCGCCGCCGTTGCCATCTTTGTAATTGGCACGGTCTTGGTCGGTATCGCATTATACCTGGGTCGAAGGAACAAGCGTCACTCAGAAATGGAGGTTGACCAAAAGAGCCAGTTCAATGGACCGGAAACTATGAGGACCGGAAGGAAGGCACCCCCCCTTGGGTAGGTCACTCCCTCTCTTCCTTGGATTTGTTCACGTAATTCAGGTGAAGGTCCATGAGCACCCTCTTCAATTCCTTCTCGTGTTTCTCCTCGATGTGTCCCGAAAGGATCCTGAGGTTCGCCTCGAACAGGTCTATGGCAAGCTTGGCCTGCTCCAGGTCCTTGTGCCCCGCCTCGGTCCCCGGCATCGGGACAAGTCCGAGATGATGCCAGGCCTGGGAAGCCAGGATCGAGATATTGTAAAGCGTCATGTCCTTGACCGAGCTCAGCATCCTTGCCATCTCGTTCTGGACCTCCTCATTCGACATCCCGCCATCGGATCCATTTTCTTCTTCCAAGGTAGAACCTCCCATACCAGGTATTGCAGGTCCGCTTAAAAATTACTTCTCCTAATTCTCCTGGGCTCTCCCCAGTAGACCTCATCGTCATCCTCCTCATTCCCCCCGCCATCAGGTTCTTCCCCCTCTTCTATGACGAATTCATCTTCTCCATCATCCTCCTCATCATCCTGGTCTTCCTCTCCCTCCCCTTCATCATCCCAGACCGCTTCCCATTCATCCTCCTCTATCTCATCCTCCCAGGATTCCCATTCATCCTCGTCCTCGTCGCTCCATTCGAGCTCCCAATCGTCATCATCCCACCAGCCGCTCTCTCCGGCTCCTTCCCCGTCCGAGAGATCGATCTCGAATTCTTCCTCCTCTTCCTCTTCTTCGTCCTCGTCCCATTCCAGCTCGGCAAGCCTGGTTCTTTTCTTTCCTCCGCCCTGTCCCGGCTTGTCCATGACCAGTGTTGCCTTCGGGATCTCCTTTTTTTGGGATTTGGACGAAGAAGTGCCATCGCCGCCCCTTCCAAACAGTGAATCACCGAAGATGGGCCCGCCTCCCTCACTCCGTGTCATGACCGTCCTTGGGGCCCCCTGTGGATTGATGGTAACCATCGGGGGAGCGGTCCTGCTTTCCGCCGATGCAGGCCTTGGGGAGACAGAGAAATCCGTGATCACGTTGCCATGCTCATCCCTGGGCAGTTCAGCCTTTGATTCATTGGGATCGAAATGGTATCCGCCCTCGGATCCGGGAGGTCCCACCTCCATCTTCTCGAAGGCCCTGATCTGCTCTTTTATGAACTTCTTGAATTCCAGGGCCTTTTCGATGTCATCCGAGTAACCCAGTTTCCTCATCCCGGTGATGTATTGTTTCTGTGAGATCTTCCCCTTCTTGTAAAGCTCCACAAGCTCCTTCTTCTTCTTGTACTTCTTGAGCTGGAGTTTCTGCTCCGCAGTCAGCTTGTTTCCACCCTGCCGGAACGGCGGCTCTCCCATGTCTCAATATCCGTCCATGTTCATTAAGTAATTAACGTTGTTAATATCCAAGGCCGGTCATTTGGGCCTTAGCTTGTCCCAGTCTCTCTTCCTTGCCTTCACCTCGAAAACCTCTTCCTCCTCCTCCCTCATCAGCTCCTCATCCCCTAAATCATACCTTCTTCTAGTGAGTGAGGATACAACCGCAATGACGATGAGGACCGCGACGATCCCGATGACGATCAGGATGGGCACGCCTCCTTCCTCGAGGATCGCATCCTTCAACGGATCATCGGAGCCGCCGTTTTCAACCCTTCTCTCCTCGACCTTCCAGCTGCTCGTTTCAATGACGGGATCATGGAACAGGGATGAAAGCCCCGGGTAGGTGTACGCTCCGTGAACGGTGAGTCCGATCCCGGTCCTGCTGCCGATGAGGGGTATTGACCATAGAGGGTCCCTTGGTCCGATCAGGGAGATTCCGAGGAACTGGAACCCCGATGTTTTCTTCTCCGCATCGCTGGGAGATATGAGGTCATTGGTCCATTTCAAACCCGCGAGCCTCCCAAGTCTTGACCTGAGGTCAAGGGCTCCTTTGCCGGGCACGCTTCCTGCTACCTGGACCGGTTCCTTCACATCCTCGCTCCATACCTTTTTATCACGGTCGCCCTCGGTTGAAAGGATGATCTCAGGGTCCCCGAACAGAGCTTTCTTTTTGTTCCCCCACAGGTCCTGAACCAGATCCCGGTCCAGGGTCCTTCCGATGTGCAAGGAGAATTTGAGCATCAAGGCCGGGGCCCTGTTCCTGGGATCTATATCCCAACCGGAGATGTGATGGTCCATCTTGAGGGACAGATTGAGGTTCACAAGCTTCCGCTCCACCTGCTTGACATCCTTGTCAAGGTCCCTGTCTTCCGTACCTTCCTCGATCAGCTTGTGTTCCTGGAGGAGAACCATCTTCTCACCCTTCCCGACCTTCAGGTGGAATATGAACTCGATCCCTTCCAGGAAGGGCTTCCTGGTATTTGCCGTGCTGACTGCGACATCCGATGTGTTCTGGAAGGTCTTGTACGTCAGGTTGCGGGCAGACAGGGTGAAGGTCCATTCCATTCCCTCCGGTGTCTGCACCGGTCTGGCGTGTCTAATGCTCCATGCGGCCACCAGGGAGCATGATTTGACGATCCTTTCGCCCTCCTGCTTCGAATCGTTCAGACTTCTTTCAGGTGCGTCAAAGGCCCGGTTTCCGTTATCATCCTGAAACTCGACCAGGCTTTCCAGTCGGTATCCCATAACGGTCCCGCTCTCGATAGGAAAGGTCCCGTTGGCCAGCTTCTCCATTCCGACGACCTCGTTTGTCCTTGTCACGATCGTTATGGGTGCCGGATTCCTTCTGTCCCCCCATATGACCAAAAGCGATGCCCGGGTCTCGAGATCCATCCTGAGGTAAGAGCCTCCGCCGAGGTCCCTTGTCTGACCCCAAGTTATCCTGTGGTCGATGACCTTCTCTTGATCGATCCTTTCGGGTGTCGAAGTGAGTGATTGGGAGCCGGCGATCGATGACAATGCCGGTAATATAACCGCAAGCAGGACTAGTAATGCTCCCCTTCTGATCAAAATCATTCTATGCACCTGGTATTTCCGAATTATGCAATACAGGGGGCAGGTTCACCGCCCCCTGTATAATTCGAAGGAGGATATACTTTTAAGTTACCCATCCAAATATCACAGGCTCTGGTCATTCACCTCAACAGAGCCTTTATTGCCTGCTCGATCGGTTACGGGCCTGTCCTGCTGTTTCTCTTCGATAACGTTGCTGTTTTCCGAATTTCTCTCTTGATCTTTTCGCGTTATTTCACTATCTTCGGTGTTGTCGTGCCTCCTTTCCGGCCGGTTTCTGTCCGGGGTCCTGTATTCTGTCCTGTCCTCCCGGAGCACCTTTTCTGGGATCCCGTCCGAATTCCTGTCGATCCATTTGAAGAGTGCAGTTTTAATCATCATGAGGTCCCACCTTCCGTCGGAATCCCTGTCCCAAACAGTTATCCCCTTTCGGTGGAATTTGACCAGTTCGGGATTTCGGTCCCCGTTCCTGTCGTAGTATGCCAGGGTTGTTCGGGCCTTCAATGTCACTTCCGGGAAGCCGTCGGAGTCGCTGTCATGTGCCCTGAAGCGGTTCATGTTGATCCCGAAATGGTCCGGGGAGCCGTTTCCGTCGTCGTCCTTCCATATTCCCGCAAGGGAATACGATGTTGAGAATTCGGGACTGCCGTCCGAATCCCTGTCGAAGTACCTGGACCTTGAGATCCTTGCATGGATGGAATCGTAGAGAGGACGGCCGAAGAGATCCGCCCTCCTGTAATCGGCCTTCTCCGTTGTCCTTATCTCGGTGCATCCGTCGCCGTTCAAATCCATCCATGTATGTTTTGAAGTTCCGAAACCCTCGTATTCCCGATCCCCGTCATCATCCAGGTCCAGAACCGTTCCCGTCCAGGAGAATCCCTTCTGAAATTCGAAGGAGCCGTCCGGGTTCAGGTCCGTGTAAACCTTTCTAATAACCCTCAGTATGATGGTCTCGGGGATCTTGTCACCGTCCTTGTCGAGATAATAGAGTGTGAATCCGCCGTACATCCCGTAGGTAGAGGATTGGAGCTTGCTGAGATGGTCATCGGAAAGTTCCGCTTCCAGGTTCGAAATGTTCACCTCGGCATAGGAAAGGTTTGCAGACCTATTATGGTGGTGCCAGATAACAAGCTCGGCTATTCCGTCACCGTTCCTGTCTACGATCCTCGCCTCCCCGGTGGCATTGATCCTGGGAAGTGCATCGTACATCCATTCTCCCGATGAGTTCGCGGTGAAGATGGTCTTCACGGAGGGGAGCTCCTCCCAGTTCGAATGTTTCGAGATGAAATCCACGGTCAGATAATGATAGACCCTCCTTGCAAGTCCGCTGAAGGGCGGGTCCGTGGAAGGATCAGTTCCCGCATACGGGTCCAGATCCCCATCGAAGCTCCCATTCCGATTATCCTCCAGGAACTCATCTACCAGCCCATCATCAAGCATCTCTTCCATCTCGTAGCCGTTCCCACTTTCATCCGTTTCCAGACCGGCGGCCGTCGAGACGGCGATCAAGGCGATCACCGCACCAACGACACAGGCGGTCAAAGTCATTCCTTTCATTTCTGCAGCCTCCTTAGGAGGTCCCTGCCTCCTTGAAATGAAGACCGCCTGCCGGGTCATATATAAAGTCGGAGCAGAAATTCAGCAAATCTATCAAAACAGGGAGTCCATCTATCAGATATGACTTCCTTCCAGGAGCACCCTGTTCTCTTCCAGGACTTCCTTGACCTTCCTTAAGTCGAAGGCCGGGAGTTGATCGTCCATGTCCGAGAGGGACCTTTCGTATTCGCATATGACCTTCCTGCACTCCCTGAAGAGCTCCCTTGCCCGTTTCCTGTTCCCGGTGTCTCGGAAGTGTATACCCCCGCTGAGGAGCGAATGGATCGCTCCCTCGTATGCATAATGGAATCCTGAGACATCCGCTTCCTCCGCTCCCATTTCCCTTTTAAGGGCGGTGATCAGATCCCTGCAGGCGGATATGAGTTCCATTAACAGTTCTCCTTTCATATCCTTGGCTCTTCCTTTCGTATAAGGAAAGCCCCCATTCTCCACAAATGAACCCGCTTTTTTCTGACCTATCTTTTGAAGCAGCTCCAATTCTTCTTCCAGGAGCTGGGTCTTCAACATGTATATCTCACTTGATCCGGAAGCAGACCCCTCCATTTCAGCTGGCGGTTCCTTGGAACTTCCCCTGAAGTGACCCTCGAGATGCAGGGCTGCCTCCTTCACACATTTTAGGATGAGTTCCGGCTGTGCGATTCCCTCAATCTCCTTGATGACCTTCAGAATGCCCTTCACGGCCATCGTACGGTCCCGCTCCCCCACATGGGAGCAGAGTTTCAGGAAGGACCGGACCCTCTGTTCCTCCAGGAAGTCCCCCTCTATCTCGATCCTCTCGATTTCCACCATCAACATCAATCTGGGATCCGAGATGGATGAAGACACATCCCATGCCCGGTTCAGGAACATACTGGCCCTGCCCTCCTTTCCAAGAGCGGAAGCAGACCTGCTTGCCTGGAGGCAGGCGTGGACCTCGCCTATCCTGTCCAGCTCCGCTTCATAATCGGAGGCGCTCTTTATTGATTCTTTGAGGGCGCCCTCGAAATCTCCATTCTGATAAAGGGCCTTTGCAAGGTGAAGTCTTTCCTTCGCCGCGGCTTTCCTGTCCTCCATCCTCTGATAGGTGCTGAGGGCCTCGTTGTGGGACAGGATGGTCTGGTCGTATCGCTTCTCTGCCTTGGATATCCTTCCCTTGATGTGCTGGATCAATGCCCTGTCCCCTCCACCGATCTTGGCCAGGGGATAAGTGGCCTCTATGAGTTCCAGGGTGGAAGAGGATGTCGAATAGTTGCCTTCCATGGCCTCGACGTAGGCCCTGCGGACCCTAAGTTTGAACAAGTGGTCATCCGAGAGCTTGGACCTTTCAAGCCTCATGAATGATCCGAGCAGGGCCTTGCCTCTGCCCTTTCCCGTCGACTTGGAGAGGCTGGTAAGGATATTGAGGGCGAATCCCTTTCTGCCGATATCGACAAGGACCGCCACAAGACTGTCCAAATAGCGCTGGAAAAGCTCCCTGAGGCCCGGCTCATCCTCATAGGCCGTCGTGGAGAAATGGTCGCTTATCCTGGATAGAATGAATTTTGGCGTCCTCATCTCATTCTCCATGAGGTCCGGTGCCAGCAGCTCTGGTCCGTCGGCCCATACCCTGAGGGAGACGGCTGTCTTGTAGGATACGACATCCTTCAGCATTTCATCTCTCTCCTCCTGGGATATCGAGCTTAAGATATGGTCGGAGATCAGATCGTGCACGAAAAGCAGGCTGCCCGAAACCTCCTTTAAAAGACCCTTCCTCTTTAGTATGTCCAGGTCCTCGGGGGGCATCCTTGTCATAAGAGATCTGTGGACAGGAAGACCGGCCAGGGAAGCCGCGCTGAGCCCTTTCTTTTGATGCTGGGGCAGAACCGACAGGACCTCCTTCTCCAGGAACTCGCCGAACCGTGACCTTGCTCCTATCTCGAGGGAGGATGTGAACAGCTCTATGAAGAGAGGATGCCCCTTCGTAATCTCCCAGATGGATCCTATATCCCCGCTCTTTCCCTGCTCCTTGAGCATCATAGCCACTGCCTGAGGCTCCAATCCCTTGAGCTGGAGCGACCTCATGTTGTCGTGAAGTTCGAACCTGGGGTCGAGGAAGGAAGGCCTCTCCCTGGTAAGCAGGACCACCTTCAATCCGGGGGTTTCCATGGATGTCCTGCATAATCCCTCGACATAGATGTCGATGCCTCCCCCTGTTTTTTGAAGATCGTCGATCACAATGACCATATCTCTGTTTTTCCGTGAGGCTCCTTTTATGGACCTTGACAGTTGGCCCGGGGTTACCTCTCCCCCGGAAAGCTCCTGGGATTCCTCCTCCATCCCCATCTGGAGGAGAAGTGAGGAGAGCTCGTTTACAAACTCGATCCTGTCGGTCCAGGGTTCGCATCTGATGTAGGCGCACCTCTTCCTTGATTCTGACAGGCTCTTGAGTATTAGTGACGTCTTTCCGATGCCTGCAAGCCCCCATATCACAAGTACTCCCGCCCTAGAGAGAAGGAAACCGTTCACAGCCTCGATCTCCTTCTCCCTTCCGTAGAAATGCAATGGCATCTGAAAATTACCGAGAAGCCCCTCTTCGCCCCCGTAGGAAAGAAGGTCAGGGGACAGGTCTAATGGGAGCTCCCTGTTCCTTCCCTGGAGGTATATCTCTGCAAGCGTCATGGAAGCCCCGACCTCCTTTGCTTTTTTCTTTGCAGAGGGTAAGGACATCCTGATCAATTCCCCGTCCGTGAGCACTTCCACCGAAAGGTTTTCCAGTCTTTCCTTGATCCGCGAGACCTGCTCTTCTCCAATCCGGGTTAGAAAATAGGCCTTCTGCCTCCTCTTCTCACCCTTCACATGCTTCAGTTCGGACCTTACCATTCCTTCCCTTAACAGCCTTTTCAAGGACCGCGAGACGTTGTTCTCCAGGATGTCCATTCTCCTTGAAATCCCCTTCTGGGTGACCTCAGGCGGTACATCCCAGAGCTCCCTTAGAGCTGAGAATTCCGAAATGAAGAGCAGTATCTTCTCGTCCGAATGCAGTTTCTTCGTTCTACCCGGTCCCAATCGGGCCACCCCTGTCGGAGATGAGAGCTGGATATGTCCTCCCTTCAGTGTTGTTTTTACTTATTATAATGCTTCCCGCAATTCTCTCCGATACAATCCTGTCAATACTTGTACAAGACCCGGGGAGGTCCCAAATACCATATATATCCCTTTGCCTTCTTATCTAGTGGATGATATAGCTCTGAATAGGAAGGGTGAGGATAATTGAATGATGATGGCCTCCTTTCACTGTTTGGCGGTGATATAAAGGGATACGTTGTCAACCCCGTCACCGACAGCTCCATTCCTAGAAAGGACCTGATGAACTTCTACATCTCCCTCTGTATGAAGATATCCAAGGGAGCCCACGATGCGAGAACCATAGAGTTCCTCGGAATAGTGATCAGGCTTCTCGAGGTGCCGAGGGACATCCATAACGAGATCATCCACGAGATGAGACATACGACCCTTCCGATGGATCATATCGAGGTCAGGTCATATGTCGTCGATGAGGTGAAGAGGATATCCGAGTACAATCGGAGCATAGGCGTTCATCCCCCATCCCCCGAGAAGTTGATCCCGGAGGAGAAACCACCTGTGGAAAGAAAGATATCCTCCGGCGGCGGAACCTCAGATATCCTAGAACTGGAATCGGGTTCTCTCACCGAGCAGATGGAGAAGGACAGCGTGGGAGAGATGGGATTTGGATCTACGTTCTCCAACGATTATGTAATAAACGAATCCCACAGCATCTTCGACGGCCCTAGAAGGCCGTCAGACAAGAGAACGAAGTAACTCCAGGTCCTGTCTGTAACCATCCTCCCCGCCGGGTGTTTCCAGCACGGCGGGTATGCTTTTCAGCCTTTCATCCCTCATCAGATGTCGAAATCCCTCGGCTCCTATCATACCCTTTCCGATGCTGGTATGCCTGTCTCTCCTTGATCCCAATTCCCCTGAGGCATCATTCAGATGGATTCCCTTCAATTTTAAGAGGCTGACCGAAGCATCGAGCTCTTCAAGGGTATTGTGGTAGGCCTCCTCTTCCCGAATATCGTAACCGGCAGCAAAACCGTGGCATGTATCGAAGCAGATCCCGAGCCTTTCAGAGTACGAGGACACATCCATTATCTGTGATAGCTGGCGTAGATCATAGCCGAGGTTCGTCCCCTGCCCCGCCGTGTTCTCGAGTAGAACGGTGACGGATATATTTCCGCTATCTCGGCGATCAACGAAGGAGAATGCCTCGTCGATACCGGAAGCGATCCTCTTCAATCCCCACTTTTCTCCTCCCCCAAGATGGGATCCGGGGTGTGCCACAAGCAAGTGTATCCCGAGCCGGGAACATCTGGAAATTTCGTCGGCCAGGGCTTCCCATGATCTTGTGAAGACCGCATCATTGGGGCTCCCTAGATTGATCAGATAGGAATCGTGGGCCATGACAGGTCCCAGGTCGGCAGCCCCAAGCTCCGATATGAACCTCCCCGCCTCATCTTCTGGGATGGGAGGAGCCTCCCACTGACGTTGGTTCTTGGTGAATATCTGGAAGGTTACCAATCCGAGGTCCGTGGCCCGGGCTACACTTCTGCTGATTCCCCCGGATATGCTGACGTGGGCTCCAAGGACCACCACGTCACAGCCCTCCTTCTGTTTCAGATCTTCTCGAACATATCCTTGCCGACGCCGCAGACCGGGCACTGCCATTCATCGGGCAGTTCCTCGAATGGGGTTCCGGGCTCGATGTCCCCGTCTTCATCTCCTTTCACTGGATCATATATGTATCCACACGCAATGCATCTCCATTTGTCCATTGTAATTCACCCCGTGACTGAGAGGTCCGTCGGTAATCATCCACTATGTTTTTATTCTTTCTCCCGGGTCACAGCGGCCTGTTTGATCACCTCAAGGGCCCTATCCAGGACCCTGATGTTATCGAAACCTTTTACCAGCGTTTCCCATTCGGTCTGGACCTCGTGCCCCGTCTCAGCATCCAATGCTTCCTTTAAAAGGGATATCATATTGGGAAGGGCCCTTGTGATGTTGTCAACCAAGGTGATGTCCGCGGTGCGGGATGTCCTTGATAGAGGATTGAGATCTATGGTGATGACCTTCTTTCCCATTGCCTTGAGGGCCTGGCATCGGTCACCGTCCTCGAGGGGAACGAGGATGACGTCCGCTTTGAAGATGCCTTCGTCACAGCAGAGGGCCCTGGCGTGATCCAGGCCCGGCATCCTCCGGTCCGGCTCCAGGCCGAGGACTTTGGTGCATCCGTTCTCCATAAGGTGTTCAACGAGCTTTCCGACGCGCTCGTCGGTCCTGTGGAAGATATTGACCTCGCAGGGGCATTCAAGCAGCCCTGATAATTCGGCGATCTCGGAGGCGGACAGCGCACCGACGTTCCCGTTTACGGAGATAACTGGTCTGTTCGCCTTCAATAGATGATAACAGGCAGCCTTTTCAGCTTCAAGCGCTTCGGGTAGGGTCCGCTCACCAAGAAGATAATCGAACGCTTCCCCCCTGCCATGGGCGATCAGGCCTTGCGTGGCGACCAAGCCCTTTCTCCATCCATCCACAAGCTTGTCCCTAGTTGCAAGCGAAACATATCTCGGGTGGCTCCTTGGAACTGTCATGATCTCGTATCCAAAAAGGATTACATCTATTATGACCTTTCACCACCGTGGCGAGAAGGTTCCATGAATTAAGGGTCACATCCTTCGTCCAAGCTACCGAGAGCCGTGAGAAGGTTCTGACCTCAATATCTAATCTGCTTGGTGAAGATCCTTCCCCTTGGATGGTGATAACGACCGCGGAGGGTATGCACCATAATCCGATCCACATCCTAAATGCACTCATCCCAAAAGAGAGGGATATCGATCGGATCCTCGGTAGATGGGTGAAGCTCGATTTCTGGTCCCTGGCCCTTGAGACCATCGAGGGGCGTATGGACGAAGAACAGGTCTATCACATTCGTCTGGACAAACAGGAGCTTTGCACCGGAGAAGAGGTCCTCTGGTCATCCGGAGAAGCGGTCGAGGCCCGCCTCAAGGTCGCCACCTTCCCATCCTCCAGGGAGAAGGCGGTGCAGATCATCCGGGAGCTGTCCGACCATTTGCAGGGAGCTCCTGACCTTGGATGAGCTCTGCACAATGATATTATAAGTAATGCACCATTGCACCCCATCCCTTGGGTATAAAAAGTCCCTTATTATCGGGTGATCCAAATGCCGGAGAACGACAGCTCCCCATCCAGCGAACCGATCAAGACAGATCAACAGGTTGAAAAGGAAGTGATGGTCAAATTCCTCACATCCACCGGAAGGATCCGTCCATCCCTGGCATCAACGCTTTACGACGGGGGACTCAACAGCTGGTCGCTGCTCATGGATGGGGATAAGGAATATTTCATCGGGTTCAAGGGAGTGGGGGTTAAGACCGCCGAGGTCCTGATAGAACTGGGAGGAATAAAGGCCGAGGAGGTCCAATGCACGGTCAAGTATCCCGATGTCCGGGAGGTCCTCTCCGAGGTCCCGAGAATAAATCAGCAGATCATCGCTGCACTTGTAGATGGCGGATACGATTCGATCCTGAAGTTCAGGGGAGCCAAGAAAGAGGAGCTGATGGAGTTCAGGGGAGTTGGTCCGAAGCTTTCCGAATCCATTATGGAGGTCACCGCAAGGGCCCTGGATGAATGCGAGATGGCCGGCATTCCCGATGAGGCCGAGGCCGAGCTGGAGGAGATGAAGGAGGAGGCCGCAGGGGCAGAGCCCGAAAAGGCCGAACCCAGGGAGAGCCTAATAGACAGGATAATAAAAGGTATAAAAGGCTTCTTCGGAGGCAAGGCCAAAGAGCAAACGGCAGAGGAGAAAAAGGATGCCGAAGAGCCAGGAGAGGAGGAGGCAGGAGCCGCTGAGGTGCCGGTGGAGCCGGAAATCCCTGAGGAGGAAGCCGAGCCCGCTTCAGAAAGTACCGAGAAAGCCGAGGGCGGGGTCACGGAAGAATCCGGGCAGGAAAAGGAGGAACATCCTGCGGAGGAGAGCATGGAAATACCGGAGGAGGTGGAAGAGGCTCCGGGCGAAGAAGAAGCCGAACGAGAGGTCCCGTTGGAGGCGGAGGAGGAGAAGCCGGTTGAAGAGAAGACCCCCGATGACCCTCCGGAAGAGCCGGTCAAGGAGGAGCCCGCTCCTGCGGAAAGGACGGGTTTCCTCGACAGGATAATGGCCATTTTCAAGGGCGGCAAGAAGGAGACACCGCCGGAGGAGCCCGCCGAAGTTCAGCAGGCTGAACCTCCTGCGGAAGATGAGAAAGAAGAGGGTATCCCGGATGAGGAAGAAGCGGCTCCAGAGTCCCAAGCGGAGGCAGAAGAGGAGAAGCCAGTTGAAGAGGAGCCCGCCGAAGCTCCTCCGGAGGAAGAGGGGCTCCCCGCCGAAGAGGAGGCAGCACCCGGGTCCAAGGAGATCAAGGAATTCGAGGACATACCGGGGGTTAGCAAGAAGATTGCAAAGCTCCTCCGAGATTCCGGCTATATGAACATAGACGAGCTCAAGGAGGCGGTACCCGATGACCTTATGATGATCGAGGGTATCGGCCAGAAGACCGCCGAGAACATCTGCAATGCAATGAAGGAGCTGCAGTAACGGGGATAGGGCGGATGGTCTCGACCCTTAGATTTCATACATACGAGACCGGACCGGGGTGGGACCATCGGAGAATTGCAGAGGTGGCTGCCCGGGGGCCTTTTTCGGCAGATATCGTTGTATTGGACCCGGGGAAGCTTTTCGATCCTCAGCATCTCGGATCGGCCTTGATGCATGCCGCGAGGGCCCTTCTCAGAGGCCAAGCCAGGGCGAGGGACAGGTCGATCGAGGTTCTTAGATGGCTCTCGGGTGCGCATCAGGTATCGAGAGGATTGGAGGTTATGGGGCCCGACGGAGATTCATCACAGCTGATCATGGTGGAGCTGCCTCCGGAATGGCCTGTAGAGGAGGATTCACTTCGATTCCCCATCCTCGAACCTGCTTCAAGCAGCCCCGATATCAATGGCCTGACGAGGGTCGAAGGGCCCTCCTACGGGGGGATTGCAGCCCTGGCCGGACTTGGAATCACCGATCTGGGAGATGAAAATCTGAACCGCGCCCAGGTCTTGGAGATCGTCTGTTTGGGCCCCATCAATTAGACATTTTCTCTGCCATATTCGAAGATGTGTTGTTAGTCAGTTTTTGCTTTAAAAGACCACCTTTAATCGATTTTTCACATCATAATGGGTAATTTTCTTTTATGGTATTTATATTAAAAAGTATTATATGCAGGACAAGTTCTTTTATTTCTTCCCCGGCCATAATACGCTCCCAGTAGTGAACGGTGTTAAGATGCAATCATGCGAGAAATGTTGTCGTGAAGCCCGATCACGATCCACCCCCCGAGAGCTTGGCAGATCGAAGCTCCTTTCACTGTTGTTCTGCTTCTTCATTGCGGCCCTCTTTTCGCTCTCCTCGATGTCTAAAGTTCCGACCGCCGGAGAGTTGCACATCGAAGGGAAGCATCCTTTCGGCAACCCTCCGAAAACCCTTAAGGATGCGGGAACCGTGATAGGCATCCTGGAGAACTTCACCGGCGGCTACGAAAAAGGGCTCCCCCACAACACCTACGGTTTCGACGAGTTCAACTGCCTTGCCGTCGGGGACATCGACGGTGATTCCAACCTCGACCTTGCCTTCGGAGGCGAGGATTACGACACTGCGAGCACCACGGGTCTTTACGTTTACAGAGGCCACGGCAACGGAACCTGGACATCAGCCTCCTCCGGTCTTCCGACCTACAACAGCTGGGGAGGTCTTGCATTCGGAGACGCTGACGGCGACGGTAAAATGGAGCTCTACGCCTGCAACGAGGGGTGGGGAAGCCGCGGCGGTTCAATATCGGGCATCGGAGCGTGGGAATACAGCTCCGGCTCATGGTCGACCACGGGGATCACATCTCCCGCTACATCCGGTTATTTCAATTCCATCGTCCTGAAGAACTTCACGAAGGGCCCGGGGCTGGATATCGCCGTCACCCATTCGTACGGGAACATGAACGGGATCAAAGTGTTCCACAGCAACGGCTCTTCACCAATAGGATGGACATCGAATTCCAACGGGCTACCCTCCTCCGGTGAGTACGCTGGCATCGCCGTGGGCGATCTGAACAACGACACACTGCCGGACATAGCAGCGGTATCGTATGTCAACTCCGGTCTGAGGATCTTCACCCAGAACGCGCTGGGCAACGGATGGACCGACAGGTCCTCGTCGCTTCCAAGCTCGGCTTTGTCAGGCCGGATGCTCGGTGTGGCCATCGGAGACTGCAACGGGGACGGACACGGGGATATCATCTTCACCCACCGGGACAACGGCATGAGGATGCTACTGGGAAACGGTGGTGGGGCCTCGGGGACAAGCTTCTCATGGACGGCACCGACATCGGCCTTTCCTTCCAACTACGGCTCTTCGGGTCGTTTCCCCCAGATCCAGCTCGATGACATCGACAAGGACGGAGACCTCGATCTGATGGCTCCCAAGGCCGGGAACGGCCTCCACCTCTTCCTCGGGAACGGCACTAAGCTGCCGGGGACCGGTTTCGGCTGGACCGAGGTGACCAATAAGAACCTGCCCACCAACATGACGTGCTACGGCTCGGTGTTCTTCGATATGGACAGTGATAAGGACCTAGACCTTGCCGTGGCAACATGGGGCGATGGTGTCAAGGTATTCAGGACCAACCTCACACTTAAGGACACGAACAAGGCCCCGGTCCCCGACGCCGGGGATGATCAGACGATCCGGTTGGGGGAAACAGCTGTATTGAACGGGACGGGAAGCAGCGATCCCGAGGATGCCCCGTTTGGGGATACTGCCGGTGGATTATTGAACTATGACTGGAACTTCACGAAGGTTCCCGCCGGTTCTTACGTAATGGACAGCTCCCTGCAGAGCTCGGACAAGGTGGCAAAGCCCCATTTCAGGCCTGACGTTGAGGGCTTCTACGTACTCAACCTCTCCGTCAGGGATTCCAAGGGAAAATGCTCCAACAGGTCCGATGAGGATACCGTTACCGTAAAGGTGCTCAATGACGCCCCCGTCCCGGATGCCGGGACAGGCCAGACGATCTATCTGGGCAAAACGGTCTATCTGAACGGGACTGGAAGCAGCGATACGGAGGACTGTCCGGAAGGGGATCTGAACGGAACCCTGCTCTCATATGACTGGAACGTCACTTCTTATCCCCGAGGCTCATTGATCCGGGACGGAAGCCTGTTCCCGGATGATAATTCGCCGACCTCTCATTTCGTGCCCGACAAGGTGGGAAAGTATCGGTTGACACTGGCGGTCAACGACAGCCATGGAAAATGGTCCCATTTCTCCAATGAGAGTATCGTTGAGATCACGGTGGTCAAGCCCAACGATCCGCCGATCCCCGATGCGGGGGTCGACATCACACGCTTCACGAACACTTTCGTTTATCTGAACGGCTCCAAGAGCAGGGATGTCGACGGCGAGATCGTTCACTGGAACTGGACATGCTCCAATGAGAGCATCGACCTTACCTTCGAGGACAGCTCCCATCCCTTCTTCTACCCCTTCGAACCGGGCAACTTCACCTTCACACTCAATGTCCAGGACGATAACGGATCCTGGGCGGATCTCGAGGATGAGGTCAACGTGACAATAATAGAACCGGGAAGAAACCTCCCCCCCAGCGCTGATGCTGGCGGGGACATCCATGTTGTCCTGGGAGAGGAGGTCGTTCTTGACGGGACGGCAAGCTCCGACCTTGACGGAGAAATACTGATATGGGATTGGAGATGCACCTCCCATCCCGGGTTGATGCTGAACGCTACGAACAGCTCCCGCCCCCACTTCGCTCCCGCTGAAACCGGCATCTACGGATTCACCCTCAGGGTAATGGATGACAATGGCTCCTGGTCCCCGGAAGATGGTATGCTGGTCTATGTTTCGGAGCCCTTCCTCAACCAGAGGCCTTTTGCCGATGCCGGGTCCGACATCTACGGCTTCGTTTCGGAGGAATTGTCCTTGGACGGCAGGAACAGCTACGACCTTGACGGGTTGGTGGTCAAGTACAATTGGACCTGCCTTGACGGCTATGTGAATATGATCGGATGGAACACATCCCGACCGCATTTTTCATCCAGCGAGCCGTGCATACTCACTTTCAGCCTCATGGTAATGGACGATATGGGAGAATGGAGCCTTCCGGACACGGTGAATGCTACCATTTGGCAGAGGCCTTCCCCCCCACCTGATCAGGGTCCAAAAAACGTAACTTTCAGCATCGGTCCGCTGCTTTACGAGAACGGGTACCCAGTTCCCGATGCCGTAATGACAATGACGGCCCTGGACCTATGGCCGTGGCAGACCCCTCCATTTTTCAATTCCACCTCAACACAAGCCGGAATGTTCCACTTCTTCCAGGGGATTCCGCCGGGCAATTATTCCTCCTCGATAATCATCGACGGGGAGACTCCGGTCCCGCCCTTTGATGTCCTGGTCCTCGGGAACGGGACAGTGATCATTCCGGGAGGGCTCCCTACGATCCCCTCGCCCGTCCCGGTTGATGACGATGATGTTGATGATGATGTTGGGCCCGTTGATGACGATATCGTCGATGACGACATCGATGATGATGACATCGGGCCCGTTGATGACGATATCGTCGATGACGACGTCGTTGATGATGCAGTTGATGACGATGATGGAATTATCGGAGAGAGGGGCATGTCCGCGTATCAGGTCGCAGTCGTCGCTCTGGTGGGATCGGTGTTCGTTCTGATAACTGTCGTTGTCATCATCGGGTACCTTAGGAGGGAAAAGGAGGATAAGGTGGAGCAGGAAGATCTCATGGAAAAATACCTTGAGGAATAGAGCCCCCTCGAACAGCTCACGGCAGGGAATAGAGTTATAGAAAAGGAAGCAATAGGTGCATCACCGCAGCAAGTGATCAGCTTCCCGGAAGTGATCTGAAATTGTCCGTACAAAGTCTGAGGCTGTCCCTGGGGACGGCGATCGTTATGGGTTTCAAGGAAGGAGCACTGCCTGATCCCCCCACCACAGCTTATATCATGGTCGGAGAGGGATGCTCAGGCAACTGCGCTTTCTGCACACAAGCCAGGGATTCCGGGAGCGGTGCCGAGCTCCTAAGTAGGATCACATGGCCGGAATTCCCCGCAGACGATGTGATTCGAAGTTTCGTTTCCGGTCGCAGCAGAGGATTCAGGCGCATATGCCTGCAGTGCCTGAACGATCCCGCAATGTTCCCCGGCCTCCCGGAACTCGTGGAGCAGCTTCACGGAATATCACAACTCCCTCTTTCAGCCTCCATTCCCCCGAGGGACAAGGAATACCTGCGCCGCCTGAAGAACTCCGGAGCGGACCGGGTGGGAATAGCCCTCGATGCTGCGGAGAAGGGGCTGTTTGACAGGATAAAGGGCTATCTCGTCGGAAATGCTGTCACATGGGAGGAGGTTTGGAGCTCCCTATGGGATGCGGTCCAGGTCTTCGGGCAGGGAAATGTTTCCACCCATATCATTGTTGGAATGGGAGAATCGGACAGGGAGGTTCTCGATGTATTGAGAAGATCCCGGGAGATGGGCGTTCTCGTTTCCTTGTTCGCCTACACTCCCGTGAAGGGAACAAGATATCAGGGGAAGCCCCCCGAACTTGGCAGGTACAGGGCTCTCCAGGCTGCAAGGGGAGCCGTTATGGAGAAGGGTATGGTCGACGGTTTCGGATTCGATGAAAATGGGAAGCTCACCTCAATGCCCGATCTGGAATGGGCAGGAGCGCTGGATCCTTCGGGCCTTTTCATGACCCGGGGCTGCACCGACTGCAACCGGCCGTACTACAACGAGCGTCCCAGAGGTCCCATCTTCAACTATCCGAGACCCTTGACCGAGGGAGAGCAGGAACGGGCCCTGGAAGCGGTCCGACATTATCTCCATGACAGGAATGGCTCGTGAGCGCTGACGCTCTTCCAGGTTGCATTTCAATTGCGTTTTTTCGTCGATGCCAAGGCCCGCGGGCGGAGCATGGAAGAACAAGCAATCCACATGCAAAGACACTCTTCAGAATAGTAATTCAGATAGTCTCATAAGAGCTCGCAGAGATCGTTGGCGTATTCAACTTCCGGTACCTCACAATGTTCTTCTCGGCAAGATTCATGTTTTTGAACCTGATGGAAGCTGCAATTTCTCTTACGCGGGTGGAAATATCGATTCCCCGGGAAATTATAATATTTCGAGCTAGCACTTGGGTCCTTCTGTTCCTTGAAAGGAAAGATTGAAATGAGGTCCAGGGAAACACTATCAAGCGTCGGAGCCGTCCTGCTCCTCTATCCCATCCCGTTTCTCCTGCCGTTCTTCGTCGGTCTCATGTACAGCGAGCATATACTCGACCTTGTACTGGCATACCTGCTCCCCGCATTCTTCTCGCTCATGATAGGCATCCTGCTCACAACCTGGGGAAAGTGGAGGCCCGGGAGCGGGCTGGATCTGAGGCCTTCCGAGGCCCTTGTTGTGGTGTCTCTGTCCTGGCTCTTCATTGCCGTCATAGGTGCGCTCCCCTTCGTGATCAACGGAGCCATAACCAGTCCCGTGGGCGCCTTCTTTGAATCAATGTCCGGTTTCACGACCACCGGCGCTTCGGTATTGACAGTGATAGACGGGCTGGACCATTCCATCCTCATATGGAGGGCCTTGACCCAATGGCTCGGAGGATTGGGGGTGATCGTTCTTATGGTGGCGGTCTTCTCCATGCTTCTGGGCGGTCCGAAGGCCGGAATGCTGCTAATGAAAGGCGAGGTCCCTGGTCATTCCAGCGAGAAGCTCGTTCCCAGGATAAAGGACACTGCCAAGATACTGTGGGTCATCTACGTAATCCTCACCATCGCCGAAATAACACTGCTGACCCTGCTTGGGCTTGATCTGTACGATGCGGTATGCCATACATTTACGACACTGTCAACGGGAGGGTACGGAACCCACACCACAAGCATCACCTACTTCCAGAACAAACCCTTTGCCCCAATCATAGAACTGGTCCTTGTGTTCTTCATGTTCGTGGGAGGGACCAATTTCATCCTGCATTACAATTTTGTCATCAAGGGTCTGAAGAGCTACCTCAAAGATGCAGAGTTCAGGATATATTCACTGATCCTTCTCAGTTTCGTGGGCATTGTCGCCCTGGACCTTTCCATTCGTGGAGTGTATTCTCCGATCGAATCGGTCAGGGCCTCCCTCTTCACTATGACCTCGATCCAGACCACCACGGGATTCGTGACGTACGATTTCGATACCTGGCCGGCACTGTCCAGATTTGCAATAATCATCGCCATGTTCGTGGGCGGTATGACAGGGTCCACGGGAGGTGGTATCAAGATAGCCAGGTTCATAATCGCCTACAAAGCGATCCGCAGGATGATGAAGAAGATAGGGCATCCCCGGTCCAGGCAGCCCCTGAAGATGGGGGATGTCATCTTCCCGGAGAAGATCGGCAGGTCCGTGGGAACCTTCATCCTGGGGTATATAGCCATCTTCGGTGTGAGCGTCTATCTGATGTCGCTAACGGGCCTGGATGCGGTCTCTGCGATATCATCGGTATCCGCGACGCTCGGAAACGTTGGTCCCGGGCTTGGAGTTGTCGGACCCACCAGCAATTATGCATCCATCGAGCCGGTTGGCCAGATACTCCTGGCCTTCCTCATGTGGCTGGGGAGGTTGGAGCTTATCACGGTCCTTGTTCTCTTCTCCCCCTCCACTTACAAGGTGTAACCCAAAATTAATCTTATTAGGCTCCCTTCGGACCATGTGCTCGATAATCTCAAGTTCCAGCTTGACCATCACGTTGCCGACCTTGTACCCAAAGGTGGAATGGAAGCGGAAAAGGCTTGGAAGGTTGTCAACAACGCATCCTTTTCGAAGGAGCTTTCATTCTCCAGGAGGTTGGAGAACCTCTACTTCATTTCAGCAGGCATCAGGAACTCCTCAATGTTCCATCCGCTCTCCATCGAGGAGATCCTGCAGGTCCGGGAGCTTGCCGGAAGACTTGGCGTTGGTTTCGTAGCAAGAAAGTGCGGCACAATTATCTTCAAGGTATTCCTGTTCGACCGCAGCAAGCGGGAGCTCGCCTCAAGGATA
The DNA here is from genome assembly GCA_048569615.1 of Thermoplasmatota archaeon. GTDB lineage: Archaea > Thermoplasmatota > Penumbrarchaeia > Penumbrarchaeales > Penumbrarchaeaceae > JAYEPK01. The sequence goes on from JBLIRK010000004.1 coordinate 70,985, forward strand.
CCGGATGTTTACGAGAGCATGGGCTTCAGGGAGTTCATCGTTGCGCAGATCACCATAGCCAACCTAACAGGGGAGTTCCTTGATTATCCGGAATGCTGCAGGAAATGGTTCCTGGATCATCTGATGGAAGGTACCGATCAGGACCTTGAAGCCCACGAAGCCCTCAGGAAGGAGAGGAGGCCGGATCCCAGGGCATATTATCTTGAGAGATTCGTACCATGCTCTCCGCGCTGCGGGAATGCGATCAGGATGGGCAGGCGCATCGAGGAGGAGCTGGGAAGAATTGATCCCGGTCTGTTGAAGGAATACGAGATACTGAGGCTGGATCATATGAGGGATGTCAGGAACGGGGTGATCCTCCAGGAGAAGAGGAGACGGGACGAGCTCCGGTCTCTCGGACCGAGAAAGTGATGTGCTGTATTACTGGCTCTTATCGTCTCATGTTTTCCACTTGAAAATGGGGTAGTAAGTATTATAAATCAAGCAGTCAGGTCTGAACGTACCCCGAAATAGGTGCATTCCATGATGTTTGAGTTAGGCAAACATCCAACAAGCGCAAGCTCCGCAGGTAGCGGTCATACCGGAACACCGACGACCGAGGCTCTCCTGTCTTCGAAGAAACTCGATCCGGAACAGCTTGAAGCGGTATCCAAGATACTGACCGATGATCTCTGCAGCTCCATGGACGAACTGGAGAAAGAACTCGGGAAGAAGCTCCGGGAATGCAGATGATGACGTTTTCAAGTGATCAGGCCGTCGGATCGCGTATGATCCCGGTGAACAGGATGTTCCCGGTACCTTTCTGCTGTATCATGAATAGGAAGGGTTGGTTTGCATTGAAGTAGAAACCTTCCGCAGATAATTCCCTCATCACGACCGCTGTTGCAGCGGCGGCTTCCGTTCCCTTCTCATCGACCTCGATGAAGGTCTGGTGAATTATATTGGAGATGTAGGGCGCTCCCTGGTCGGAGATGCCCGAGAAGTCGGCATCACCGAAGGGTGCGTTCATTCCCAGCTCTTTCATCGTCGGGACCAGTTCGTACTTCGTTTCCAGCTTGAACTTTGGGAGCCACACGGTTCCCTCCATGTCCTGGAGACCGCTCCTGATGTTCTGGAATTTCTCCGCGTCCAGATCCGATATGAGCCCGTCCATGTCGCCGTCCCTAGGCAGGACCAGGATCATCGAGAGCTCGTCTCCCTTGTAGGGAAGTTCCAACGCCTGGAGATCGTCGTCCTCGTAGTAGGGGAGCGTGTCCTCCTCCTCGACCTTCAAGCTCATCATGTCGACGGTGACCTGGCCGTCAGGGGTCTGGAACGTTTTTTCCGTTGTGTCGTCCTCGTTGAACTCGTAGACCCATTCCCCTTTGAAATAGATGGCGTTCGTGAGCACCATGTAGGTCAATGCGTCCAATACATCGGGGGGAATGAGGTCCTGTATCCTGTCGTGGGTGCGTTCCTCGACCCATGTATTGATGGTCTCCCTTGCCGCCTCGGGATCCGCTGCGTAATCGAGCTCGGTGACATTGCCGTAGTAGTAGCTCCTTATAGTGTTGAGGAATCGGTCCTTCATCTGGAGGTCCATCCTGGGCCAGATGGTGTTGGCTGTGGAGAGCTCGTACTGGTCCGAGCCTTTGTTGATGTCGTTCTGCACCTTTGCGAAGGAGCCGAGTCTTTCCGCATCATTGTCCGGAAGATGCATCACTTCCTTCATCTCTTCCTCGGTCGTTCCTTCGGCTCCCTCGTAGGTCATGGAAAGGGCCGTGAAGATGGAGTAGGGGGAGATGAAGACGTTGCCTTCTTCGCCTGAATATAGCTTCTGCAGTATGTCCATGCCGAACTGGTTGTTGGCCGATATTATATCCTCTATGCCGCTGTCCGTCGCATTCCTTTCGTCGAGGTAAGGGCCGGTCCAATCGGATATCGGAGGTTCGTTGTTCATCTCGTTGTCGCCTTCTTCCTTCAGGAAGAGGCATCCGGCTATTGACGCTGCCAGTATCATGAGGGCAAAACTGATGCCAAGGGCTGCTCCTCTCGCCTTAGACTGCATGGGAGCGCATTGATCTGTGCATTATAAGGACACTTTGGAACATCCTTTGGACAATAGATGAGGGGTAAAGAAGCCTTCTGAAATAGGGTAATTACTTGTATTCATTACCAAGTTTCGAAGCGGGATCGATCATGATGGATCAGATGAAAACAGGTCAATGATCTCCAACTTTATTTCCATTTTAGGGTTTCTCTAGTTATATGTTGATAACCTTTTTCCGAAAATAGTGATTTTTTATTGGAGATCATTTTTATCATCCATTTTCAAACCAAGATTCGGAATAACAGTCTTTATGCCAAATCATTATACTCATTAATTACCCCATAAAATATAGATATGTAATAAATATATTGTTATTGTGCTACTATGTTTAATTTTTTCACTAGAGAATTTGCCACTCCTTAAAGCTTGTTACACATGTGTACATTTTTAATGTGCAAGTGCTGAATAGAAATATATCCCCGAATTTGATGAGAGGAATTTTGGCAGGTGCCAAAAATGAGGAGAATAGGAGCCATAGTAGCAGCAGTTCTACTACTGCTATCGGGTGCAGTGATCGGAATAGGTGAAAATGCTGAAAAAGAGAACGATATCATCCTCACGGATGCTACATTGACCGAATGGACGATTATGGTTTTCATGGATGCGGATAATGATCTCGAAAGCCAAGGCATAGATGATCTAATGGAAATGGCAGAGGTTGGTTCTGATCCAAATATAAATATCATCGTTCAGATGGATAGAATATCTTGGTCAGATCATTATGATTATTATATCGACCAGGGATTTTCAATATCGGAAGCAGCAGAATATGCCGATGAGGTTGATGATGATAGATATGGAGATTGGGATACATGCAAGAGATTCTTTGTAACAAAGGATATGACGCCCACTTCTTCTAACGCGGTTTCCGATCTGGGTGAAGTGGATATGGGGGATTCCCTTAACCTTTACAACTTCATTTCATGGTCCGTTTCAAATTATCCGGCCGAAAGATACGGGCTCATTATATGGGACCACGGAAATCAGTGGAAGGGCATTTGTTGGGACCATACGAACGATAATGATAATCTCAATATGTCTGAGCTTGGTTTAACATTTTCGAAATTATATATCGATTCGGAGTTCCATATGGATTTCATTGGTTTCGACGCAGGTCTGATGGCCTCAGCAGAGGTAGCATATCAAATCCTGCCTCATGCGGACTATATGATCGCATCGGAGATGGAGATGTCCACTTCCGGATGGATATACAACTGGTCTTTCTCAAACCTTGCAGCAGATCCGTTGATGACGACGGAGGAATTCTGCAGGGCTGTTGTAGATGATTACATTGGATCATGCGAGAGCATTTACAGTGTTTATGAAGAGGATGCCACATTGTCAGTATTGAATTTAACTTCAGGAGCGTACTCGGGATTGTATTCTTTCCACAATTTTACAACAGAACTATTCGTAAATTATTCCCTTTATCAGAACTATATCAATTACGCATGGGGGATAAGAGAGGACTACAATGTGGATTACTGCGATGCGATGGATCTCTTCTCCAAGATCACGTCAGGCGTGAACAATTCGAACCTGAACGGTTTATATAATGCATTGGTCCGGGACATCAACTGCGTGTTCTGCTATCAGAACATATCTGATGGCAACGGGGATGGATATCCGATGAGGGCATCTGGTCTATCTATCTATTTCCCAGCGTTCGAAGATTATGACTCGCAATATACCGGTGATAACAACTTCCGGTTCGCGCAAGATACATTCTGGCCGAACCTTCTTTGGTCTGTTTACAATCAGACTGATAACAGACCCCCAGCCTTTTCCATGGTGCTGCCTTCAGAGCAGAACATATCGGTCTATGAAACTGACCATGTGGAACTCAGCGTCGCCGCTAATGATACGGAAGGTAACCATCTGAGGTACTATTGGTTCATTCAAGACAGACAAATTGGAGAAGGATCGGACCTGAACCTTTACACTTCACTTGGGGAAAATGGAAGTTACAACCTCTCCTGTATGGTTGTTGATGGATTTATGGAGGGTATCATGGAAGGATTGACCGGATATGACACACACGACTGGAATCTGACAATAATCAAGGATGTGGATGCCCCGATCATTATTAATGTGTCCTCTATCCAAGAGAGGATAGAGCCCGGGACATCAGTCGCGTTCTCTGCCGAAGTGTATGATGATTTCAGGTTGGAGGATGTATGGATGACACTTGCCCTCTCTACTCCGGTTCAAAAACAGGAGAATTTCACGATGGATCTCTCCGAAGGCAGGTATGGGGTCAATCTGACATTTGAAGATACCTCCTTTGGATGGCATGAATTCTCCATCAATGCTCGTGATCCCGGTGGGAATACTGTCGGAACCGAATTATTACCGTTCTACGTTATCGATGAATATCCACCAATGGCGGTTGCTCCCCCTGATATCGTTCAAAACCAGCATACTGTAGTCGAATTCGAAGGTTATGGGTGCAGTGACAACTACATGATCACCAACTACACATGGACATTCAATTATAGAGATGAAGAAGTAAATCTTTACGGTATATTCCAGGAATTCATTTTCGATATCGTTGGTGTTTACGATGTCGCCCTACGGGTTGAGGACAATGATGCCAATTCTGACAAGACGAATTTCAAAGTGACCATTCTGGATGTCGACAAACCTATTGCTGATGCTGGTCCGGATGTAGTTGTCGATCAGCACCAGACTGTGATGTTCGATGCATCCGGTTCTTACGATAATGTGGGAATCCAGATTTGGCACTGGGATTTTATTTACAACGGAATGAGCATAGGATTATCAGGTCAATCAACGAATTTCATCTTCGATATCGCGGGTGAATATCTTGTTACACTTGCTGTTACTGATGAAGCTTGTAATTTCGCTGAGGACCAGGTAATTGTAACGGTCAGAGATACTACTTCTCCAACTGTAAATAATTTTGAGTTGATCACCATTAACCAGCATGAGACAGTCAATTTCGATGCAAGCGGATGTACGGATAATGTTGGAATAGTGAATTTCACTTGGACCTTTATATATGGAATGGAGACGATAGAGTTGTTCGGGATTGACCCTACCTTCACTTTCGATGATGCCGGTAAATTCTGGGTGACATTGATAGCAACAGACCAGGCGGGAAACACCGGTAGCAAGATTCAGGAGATCATTGTCAATGACATTACGCCGCCCTCAGCTACCTTCTCATATAAGAAAATCGGCGATGATCCAGTTAAATACTCTTTTGACGGGTCTGGTTCCAGTGATAATGTGGGTATTGCCACTTATAAATGGACGATAAGGTCGACCGGTATCGAATGGGGTAGGATGGATGTTGAAGTGGTATATGAATTCCCATCACCCGGAACGTACACAATAGGTCTCGAAGTGAATGATCTTGCCGGCAACTCTGATTTCACCTCGGTCACCATTACCGTAGAAGAACCGGTGATCCCTGATGATGACGATGATGATGTGGTCGACGACGATGATGATGATGATGTGGTCGACGATGACGATGATGTGGTCGACGATGACGATGTATCTCCTCAAGGATTTTCGAGAAGTACAATCATCTTAATTGTGGCATCATCAATCCTGCTCGTTCTGGCCTTTGGAGCGGTTTTATTGATGATGGTCAGGAGAAATGAAAAGGTCAATGTAGATGACGAACCTATTAAAACCGAGGAGTGAGAGCAAAGGAAGACAAAATCCAAATATGTAAATTAAAATATCTTCATTGGCAAAACCCCGTTTAGAATAATGAATATTCTACGGGGTGTTTTTTTATTTTATAATTAACGTAGTAGTTCAGTCTATAAAATAATTCTATAATATATCGATCCGTAGTAATGAGCAAACCTTATCGATAAAAAATTCCCATGAAAACGGCTTGATTAAATTATGGTTGCCATTTCTCCATATGCGGCTATTTGCGAAAATATATTCGTCACAATTTCTTGTTTACCGCTCGAAGCGATTAATATCGTTATGTGTCAATGGAATCTAGCTTTTCAATGGTGATCTGGTTCAGCTTTAGCGGCATGTTCGATTCGGCGATCTTCTTCAAGTAATGCAGGGAGCCCGGGCTGTATCCCTTCTTCTTCCAATCCGCATAGGTGATGTTCAGGATCTTATCCCGCAATTCCTTGTTATCGACCGCTTCCATGAACGGCGCGGGAATGGAGAAGTCAAGGCTTTTCCGATTGTTCATGATATAATGGGAGAATTCCTGCACCTTGATCTGGATCAGCACATACCCTTGATGCTTCCTGCCCTTATACTTAAAAGGCTGGCTGAAGGTCTTGTTCAATTCCATGATAAGTCTTTTTAATGCCTCAGGTTTCAATTGCAGGGTCAGATCATCGTTAAGGATGAAGTCGAATTGTCTGAATGTCCTGTCTTCCAGGGCCTGGATGATGGTCATGTCTACAAGCCATTGATAGGGCTCTTTGAGGTCTTCCACAAGCGGCAGTCTCGTGATCTCCATCCTGTGTATGAAGCCGATGTAGGGATCAAGATTGGCTCCGTTTATGGCACCTGAACAAATACTCTCCAGAATAGCATAGCCGTATTTGAACAGGGATTTAATGGGATTAACCGGATCCTTTGATGCGTTAGTGCTTCCAAATCCTTTCCCATCCAGATCGAAATTATCCGAGAAGATCTCAGTCAGGGCCGCCCAATATTTTTTTGACAGGTCCTCTTCTATTCTCAGCAAATCCCTGTCGGTCTTGGTTCTCTTCAGTTCTTCAAGTATCCTGTCGAAATCCATTTTCTTCAAATGCGGTCGGATCTTTGGATATCTGCCTTCCAGCCATTTCATTATGATCTCGATCCCTTGGACCTTCGCTTCTATGAACTTCTTACCGATCTCGATCCGATTATTCTGGTAGGCCTTGTACTGGGCCATCTTGACATGGCCGAATTTCAGTTGGGGCGGATTCATACTGGTAAGAAAGGACCCGTCCTTGTCAATGAAATTTATCGATACTTTGTGTTTCATCAACCATTCGATGGCCGAAAGGGTTATGTTCCCGGATTGGCCGTGTATGATTATGTTGTCGTAATTGATGAAATTCAATTCGAATATCATCTCTGTGGGTTCCTTGTTCCAGCCTGTCCCGTCCATCACTATCAATTTATCATTATTTACGTTCAGGTGAATGTTATAACCGCTGAGAAGTAGGGATTTCATTCACTCACCGTTATCCAAAATATTCCTCGATTGCATACTCCGCGGATTCCATCTTCAGTGGGAATTTAAGATAGAGAAATGCTGGTTGGCACCCCTGGCAGGTTTTCATGGATATACCCTTACCAATGCTGGTTTCATTGGAAACTTACTATTTCAAGCTACCATCCCGGTTTTATAATTTTTCATTTAATTAATACCTCTTAACTAAATTCTGGTGTGCAGTTGGGGGCCCAATTCCTCCTCTCCCGCCCTAATGAGATTTCCTTCTCTTTGCAGGATTCCCTCATTCGAATGAGATGACGGGAAACGGTCCTTCACTTGAACATCTTCTCGATCTGCGTCTTCAGATCGGGCTTTCCTATGACCTGAAGGTCGTATCTCACCCTCATTATTGGCTTGTTGACATTGACGACCCTGCTTATGTCGATCGGGGTTCCAGTGACTACAATGTCGCAGTCTACTGCATTGATCGTGTCTTCAAGGTCCTTAACCTGTTCGTCGCCGTATCCCATCGCAGGGAGAATGTTTTCGAGGTGATCGTACTTCTCGAAGGTCTCCATGATCGAGTCCACTGCATACTCCCTGGGGTCCACAACCTCGGCCGCTCCGAACTTCTGGGCGGCAACGAATCCTGCCCCGTAGGTCATCCCGCCGTGTGTCACCGTGGGTCCGTCCTCGACCACGAGCACCTTTTTCCCTCGGATAGCTTCCGTTTCCTCTACGGAAATTGGAGAAGCTGCATCGATGATCACGGCATCCGGATTGATCTCTATGACATTGGCCCTGACCTCCTCTATATCCTCGGGATATGCTGATCCGATCTTGTTTATTATCACAACATCCGCCATTAGCACATTGACCTCCCCGGGGTAGTACGATATCTCATCACCGGGCCGCAGTGGATCCACAACTGTGATGAAGAGGTCGGGCTTGATGAAGGGCATGTCGTTGTTCCCGCCGTCCCATAACACCACATCGGCCTCCTTCTCCGCCTCACGAAGTATCTCCTCGTAGTCAACCCCCGCATAGACGATCGAGCCCCTGTCTATGTGAGGCTCGTATTCCTCCCTCTCCTCTATTGTGCAGTCGTGCTTGTCAAGGTCGGAGTAGTTTGCGAACCTCTGAACCCTCTGTTTCAAAAGGTCTCCGTAAGGCATGGGGTGCCTGATGGAAACGCACTGCTTCCCCATTTCTCGGAGGATCTCCACGATGTATCTCGTTGTCTGTGATTTTCCGCACCCTGTCCTGGATGCCACAACGGCGATCACGGGCTTATTTGACCTCAACATGGTTTCCTTCCATCCCATGAGCATGAAGTTCGCCCCTGCCGCGTTCACCCTGGCCGAGAGCCTCATCACGGTATCGTATGAAAGATCGGAGTAGGAGAGCACGCATGTATCAACATCGTGCTTTTCAATGATCTCCTCGAGGTCGTCCTCGGGCATGATAGGAATTCCCTCGGGATAGAGCTCACCCGAGAGCTCCCTTGGATACTTCTTGTCGTCTATTCCCGGTATCTGGGTGGCGGTGAAGGCCACCACATCATAGTCTTCGTTCCCTCGAAAATACATGTTAAAATTATGGAAGTCGCGCCCTGCGGCTCCCATGATCACAACCTTCGTTCTGGCCAAGCGCATCACATCTCCCGTCCAGACGTAGTCACGATCGTGTCCCGGACCTCGGACTTTGTCCAATCAGTGGTCCAAGGTCACAACCGGACCGCTTAAGGGCGGTCATGGACGGACCCTTAAAAAGTAGGACTTTCATATAACTTGCGCAAGTTTGTTATTTTTTCAACATTGACCTGATGATATCGAGCGACCTCGTCACATGCATCGTAGCGTTTATCTGTGAGTTGAAGATGTATCTCACCGCCCCCCCCTTGTCCAGTACATACGTCACCCTCCCCGGCAGGAGGCCCATCGTTTTGGGGACACCAAAGAGCTTCCTGACCTTGTTCTCAGCATCGCTAAGAAGGGTGAACGGCAGGGAATGCCTGCCTATGAAGAGCATGTGGCTTTTCGGGGAATTCGATGATATCCCAACTACTTCAGCGCCGGCCTCTCTGAAATCCTCGTACTGGTCCCTGAAAGCGCACGCTTCAGCCGTACAGCCCGGAGTGTTATCACTGGGATAGAAATATACGACAAGGGGCCCTTTCCCGAGATGCGCTGAAAGTACGAAGTCCTTTCCCGATTGATCCTTGAGTTGGAAATCAGGCGCTCTGTCACCTACTTCCAGCTTATTCGACATATTATCAAAATAACCATGCGCTTGCTCGATTTGAACTTTTACCCTGTATATGGAGGCTGCATTCCTTTTGAGAGTTCTAGGGGAACCATTTTAATATATCCTCTTCAGCTCATTGCACAACAGGTGATATGATGAGATATATGAGAGCGGTTGCGATTGCTGCACTACTGCTTATTTCGGCCTTCGCCGTCGTCGGGGTATTCGCCCAGGAGGACCCCAACAACGAGCGGGAGCCGAATGTTTACGGACATGTCGTGGACGCGCAAACTGGGGAAAGCATACCGGCGCTCGTTTTCATAGGAGGGCCAAGAAGCGACATTCATGTGACAATGGAGGTGGACGAGACCGGGATGTTCAGGATTCTTCTTCCCCCGGGACCATATGTCTGGGAAGCCGGATCGGAGGGGTACAATCCCGGAAGGGGTGAGTTCGAGGTTCCCATGGAGGGCGAGATGAGGCTGAAAATAGAATTGAAGCCCTTGGTGGACGAGCCTGAGAAGCCGGAGTACAATCTCTACGGCATGATGTTCGTCGCGGACACCGACAGGCCTGTCCACGGAGTGGTCTATATCCACAATGAGAACTACGAGACGAAGACTGAGACCGCGAGAGACGGCTCCTTCAAGCTTCTGCTCAGGCCGGGAGTATATCATTGGAAGGCCATCGCAGAGGGTTTCGAGACCCAGGAGGGCAGGATAGAGGTATCCGCCGAAGGAACAAGGCTCCTGATAGGGATGATACCGCTCGATCAAGAGGAGCCTCAGCAACCTGATCACGGGATACTCGTTGGACATGTCGCATCACCGGACGGGGGGCCGGTCCCCCATGCTCACGTGATGATCCATCTCCTTGATCGGATCTACGATCCCACCGATATCGATGCCAGCGGAGAAGTGATGGGAAGGCCCGATGAACCTCCTGGGGACCCCACTATGCCCGAGAGACCGCCGGAACCTAACGCCAACAGACCGATGGAATTCCATACCGAGACCGATGAGGAAGGGATGTTCAAGATAAGGCTCCCCTTCGGAGCATACATGATCGAGGTCATGCACGACAAGTTCCACCCTTACATGGAAGAGTTCAAGATAACGCCCAGGATCCCCGAGGTGAAGCTCAGGATAATCCTCAAGCCGTTCGAATGCGAGCCTGAACCGGATTGGGGAAGGATGAAAGTGCATTTTAGCTACATCGACAGGAACAGCGACGGGATCCCAGAGGAGGTCAAGTTCGCGGCGGACACGGACGGCGACGGAGTGCATGATGTCATCTTCCACATGCTCGACGAGAACAGCGACGGGAATCCCGAGGTCATCGAATGGACCCTGGACATTCCCCTGGAGAAGATGGAGCACATGAAGGAGATGGTCTGGGCCTTCATCAGGAGTCAGAGGATGAACGGTTGGGAAAAGGGATACGGATGGGAAGGCGACAAGGATTGGGAGCTCCCCGAGTTGGAAGAGGGAAAAGAGGCCCCGATAGACCTTGATACCATTCTGGAATGGCTGAAGGACAGAAAAGAGAACGGGTGGGAGGGGGATCCCTCCATAGATGACGGTCAGAACGACGATGAGGTCATTGACGACAGCGGAGCGGTCAAGGAGGACGGGGAAAAGGACGACGAGTACGAGGTCGAGGACGGGAGCACCGTTTCCGACAAAGCATCTTCCAATGATGACGGTATTGGTCTCGAGATAATGGTCGCCATTGCCGCTGTCCTCCTAGTCGTCCTTCTGGGATTGATAGGGACCGCCCTTTACCTTAAAAAGAGAAATTGAGAATAGACGGAAAATCTAATAAAGCAGGTTCCGTCCATACTATGGCGGGTATTTAAGATGCCGCTGATATCCACGGCCATAAAGGGATTGGATGAAGAGATAGGGGGCGGTATCCCTCCGGGTTCCATCGTCCTCCTATCGGGTACGCCGGGGACCTTCAAATCGTCAATGGCGTTCGGGATCCTACATGAAGCTGCCAGGACTAGGGGGGCCGTGGGCCTCTACCTTCTGTTGGAGCAGAGCATGGGCTCGCTTCTGTCACAGCAGGAGAAGATGGGGCGTCCCCTGGATGAGAAGGTGCAGAGCCGCATCATTGTCTCCGATGTGGGCAGGATACGCGCAGCAATGGACAAGTTCTCAAAGGAGGATGACTGGATGGGAGCTCTCCGCTCCTACGTGGAATATCTGGTGGAGCAAAGGAGCGCGGAGCTTCTTGTCATCGACTCGCTCCCTGTCCTGGAGATATTGTCCAGGGAGACCAACAGAAGGGAGTTCCTCTTCAACCTCTTCGAATGGATCCGGGGTTTGGGAACCACCACCTTCCTCATAAACGAGAAACCTTCCCTGGAGGTCGAGTACGGGGAGGAGGAATTCCTGTCCGACGGCGTCTTCAAGCTCAC
>JBLIRK010000005.1:0-77063 GCA_048569615.1 Thermoplasmatota archaeon
TGACTATTCCACCGCTGGAATTAAATGGGAGTCCTAGATCTCCATAACCATCATTATTCAAATCGGTTCCATTATAATCACTCCAGAAATTTCCAGCTATGTATGGGCCATCAATTATGTTTTTATTTTTTATTTCTGAAGTGTTCCATTTGTTATTTCCATTATCATAAGCATTATTCGAATTATTCAAATAATTGTTGTAAAAAACATTGTTATATGAATCAATTGTAACAATTCCATAATTCATGTTATTAGTAATATGACATGTATGTAAATTCGATTTATTAACATTAGTAAATCCAACGCCATTTCCTTCCCCCTCAAAACCATCACTTCCAAAATCTCCTGCTAAGCCTTTATTACCCCCTGAAGATTTATTAATATAGTTACTATAAATACTGCAATAAACCGAGTTTGTAAAATATATACAATAACTGTCTCCACCATCACCTCCATAAGCATAGGCCCCTCCTGTTCCTCCAGTTCCACCCTTTATGTTATTAATATTTAATTTAAATAATGACATATTTGAAAGATATTGACCTTCTATCCCGTATGCATTTCCTCCATTACCGCCCTTAATATATCCAGGTCCGGTTCCCCCTTGTCCACCCAATATACTAGATATGTTGGTAGAAATAATAGATACATTATTTGATGCAACTCTGATTCCTGATTTGAAATAACCACCCAATCCAGTACCATCAGGATCCCATTGATATCCGCTAGTAATGTTAAATCCTGAAATTGTAACATTAGTTTTTGAGATGTTAAAACCGCCAATTACTTTCGTATTGATATTGCTCATTCCCATTATTATAATAGAGCGATTGACTTCAATTTGTTCATTGTAAGTTCCGTTTGCTACAATAATTCGATCTCCATTGTTTGCTGCGTTAATTGCGCTTTGGATTGTAGAAAAATTTCCCTGTCCAGTTCCTCCAACATACAAGGTTCTTGCTTTTACATTTTCCAGTATAAAAGGGTTAGGAATGTTAGGATTAATAACGAAGATTCCCGAGAGCAGAAGAAATACAATAACAAATGAGGACACCTTTCTCATTCTCTCACACCACTCTAGATAGGAATTCCAATTGGAACAGGAATGCTTCTATTACATCGTCAAATGTCTATAAATCATTAACTAATGATAATGTATTGGAATTATCCAATATTCACTATGTTGGTACATGTCCCTGATCGTTTGCAAATTCAATGATAAATGTTGTTTCGGGAAAAAGAAAAATAGCATCAACATGGTTCATCTTTCATGGCTTCCGCGTGGGAAACCTTCACTTCCATCTTTCTTTTGATATCCGGCATCACGGCCATCTTGTGGTTCATCGTGAGCATGGTCTACAGGATGAAAGTTTCAAGGAAGGAAGGGATCGGCCTCTTCGAGGTCGAGCTCCCCGAGATCATCAACATCTGGTTCTGGATCCTTCTCGGTATGCTTGTGCTCTCCAACATTTTGTTCTATGTATTCTGATAATACGATCTACTAGGAGACCTCTACATCTTCAAGCTTTACCTTCTTCCAGTCCGTCACTTCAAGTTCGTCCACGAACCTGTCGGGGATATCTATATGGGGCATTCCCTCGGACATCTCTTCTATGATGAAGATGGGATTCCTCTCTATGCGCACCTTCTTCCCGTTCTCGGTATTGACAAGAAAAAGTGAAGCTACCATTCCGAACCTGCCCTCCGGGAACAGTATCCTCAGCGGTTTTCTTCTGCCGTTTATCAGCACCTCCGGAGGCTCGATGAAGGATTGCATATCTACCACCCTACTTCAATGAACACTCCGGATATAATTTATTCCGTTCCATTTCTCCTACACGCTCTCCGTAATCAAAGTTCTTGACATACGAAAGTCTTTTACCCTTGGTTCACATGGCTCCCCGAGGTATTTTCCATGACGGTCATAGAGGATGTGGTGATAAGGAAGATCCTGGACAGCAGGGGCAATCCCACCGTCGAGGTGGAGGTGCTCACCGAGAACGGCTACGGCATTTTCGGAGCCCCCTCGGGTGCGAGCACGGGAGCACACGAGGTCGCGGCTCTCCCGGAGGAGGGCATCGACAAGGCTATCGAGCTTTTCAGGGAGGAGATCGTGCCGATGGTGATAGGCTTTGACTCCCTGGAGCAGGAAGAGATGGATACCCTCCTCTCAGAGATCGACGGCACCGACAACCTCTCCAGGATAGGAGGCAACCTCATCGTTGCCCTTTCGATCGCAAACGCAAAGGCGGCGGCGGATGCCCTCGGACTCCCCCTGTATCATTACATCGGAGGCATGGTGAGCAGGGACCTGCCCTATCCGATGGGCAACGTCCTCGGTGGTGGAAAACACGCTATCGGCGGGACCGACATACAGGAGTTCCTGGTGATCCCCCAGGGTGAGACCTTCGTAGATTCCGTGTTCGCCGGGGCCAAGGTCCACAAGAAGGTGGCATCCATACTGAAGAAGAGATTCCCGGATACGGCCATCGGCAAGGGAGATGAGGGAGCCTGGGTGGCGAAGGTTTCCAATGACGAGGCTCTGGATATCGTCAACCAGGCCTGCGTGGAGATATCGGACGATGTGGGTTTCGAGATCCAGGCAGGACTGGATGTGGCCGCCTCGTCCTTCTTCAAGGACGGCAAATACCACTACAAGCAGAAGAAACTGGACCAGGAAGGACAGGTCCAGTACATGGCTGAGTTGTTCGACAAGTACAATCTCTTCTCCATCGAGGACCCCTTCGACGAGGAGGACTTCGAGGGTTTCACCGAGCTCACAAATCAGATAGGAGACCGCTGTCTGATAATTGGTGACGACCTCTTCGTCACAAATGAGGAGAGGTTGATGAAGGGGATAGAGGTGGGAGCGTGCAACGCCATACTGATTAAACCCAATCAGATAGGAACCCTCTCCAAAACCATAGACACGATCAAGCTTTCCATGGAGGCGGGATATCAGAACGTAATATCACACAGGAGCGGCGAGACCACGGACCCGGCCATAGCACATCTCGGAGTGGCATTCTCGTCCATATGCATAAAAACGGGAGCTGTGGGAGGGGAGCGCATCGCAAAGCTCAACGAGCTGATAAGGATCGAAGAGGAGCTCTAAGCGGTGTTCCTGCCAAAAGACAAGTAGGAAATCGGGAGCCTTCAAAACCTATTTTTAGATGTAATCAATCCGGATTCAAGGTGCTCCAATGAGGATACTTCCCGGCAGCAGCAACAGGGCGCTCTCCGAAAATCTCTCCACCATGCTGGATGCCAGACTCGTCCAGGTCCAGATCGAGAGATTTCCCGACGGGGAGCTCTACTGCCGGCTGCTCGAGGACATCGATGGCGAGGATGTAATACTGGTCCAGTCCACGTATCCTGACAGCTCGATCGTGGAATTCCTCATCCTTGCCCAGCTCGCAAGGGACAGCGGAGCGGAGACGGTCACAGGGGTGATCCCTTATTACGGATACTCAAGGCAGGACAGGGTCTTCAAGGAGGGAGAATCCTTCACAGCCAGGACAATGGCCCTGCACCTCCAGAGGAACCTCGACAATGTCATCTGCGTGAACCTCCATAAGGAATCCGTCCTGTCCGAGTTCTCGGACGTGGAGAACGCCATTCACGTATCGGTAATGGGAGTTGTGGGGGAGTTCCTGGGCAACGCCGGAATCGACTATGTGCTGTCCCCGGACAAGGGAGCCATCGGATATGCGAGGGAGGCCGCCGGGGTCCTCGGCTGCCGTTTCGAGCATCTGGAAAAGACCAGGCTCAACGGGAGCACGGTCACGGTTGCCCCCAAGGACCTCCCGGTGAGGGGGCGAAAGGTGTGCATCGTGGATGACATAATAGCCACCGGGGGAACGATCCTCAAAGCCCAGGAATCGCTCAGGATCCAGGGAGCCCTGGAGGTCTACGCCTGCTGCGCCCATGGACTCTTCACCGGTGGAGGTCAGGACAGGCTGGAACCGGTTCTGGACGGTCTCTACTGCTCGGATACCATAGAGGGACCCTGCTCTTCGTTCTCCGCCGCGCGACCTGTGGCCGAAGCTGTTGAGAAATTGTTCGGGGTGGATGAATGACCGATCTCCCGGACATACAGGGAAGGGCCCTCGAATCAAGCTTCATCATCAGCAGGGTGGGTATTTCCGGGGTCAAGAGACCGGTATCCATCAAGAGGAACGGAAGGACAGTGAGCCTCGTTCCTACATTTGACATCTCCGTCAACCTTCCGGCGGAACAGAAGGGGTCCCACATGTCAAGACATGTGGAGGTCATAAACAGGGCGATAGACCATGCGGTGGAAGACGAGAACCATTCCCTTGAAAAACTGGTCGAGAGGATTGCGGAGGAGCTATTGGAATCCCATGATTATGCAACCTATGCCGATGTCAGGCTCGAGGCGGATTACTTCCTGAAGAAGATATCCCCGGACAAGAGAGAGGTTACCGAGAACTACAAGATATTCGCTGAAGCAAAGATAACAAGGGGCGGAGGACCTCCGCACCGCTCCATAGGCGTCGAGGTGTCCGGCCTATCGGCATGCCCCTGTGCAATGGAGAACGTGAGGGAGCTTCTGAAGTCGGAGCTGGAGGAGAAGGGATACGGGGACAAGGAGATCGCGCTGCTTGATTCCATACCCGTTCCCACGCACAATCAGAAGAACAGGTCCCTTCTCGAGGTCGGATGGAACAGCGACCTGGAGATAGAGGCCAACGACCTCATAGATCTGGTGGAAAGGAATCTGTCCTCCCCCACCTATGAGATATTGAAGAGGAAGGGGGAGGCCGAGCTTGTGCTAGCGGCCCACAGAAAGCCCAAGTTCGTCGAGGACATAGTAAGGGACATAATCGACGATTTCCTGGGTTCCTATCAGGATCTGCCGGGGGAAGTGACCATCCATGTCAGGTCGGTCTCCGAGGAATCCATTCACAAGCACGACGCTTTCGCGGAGCGCATAGCGGACCTTGGCACGCTCAGGCAGGGATCAAGGCACGAAACGGGATGAAAAAATATATCGTAAAGAAAGAAGGTAGGGAGAGCCATGTCAGAGGGTATGAAGAAGATCCTGGTCCCCACGTCGGGATACTTTGCTGCCAAAGAGAGGGGAGACTACATCATTGAGGTTGCCAAGAGGCTCAACGCCGAGGTGCTGGTGGTCCACGTAAGGGATCCAAGGTACCTCATAGCCACCAACAAGGAAAGCGAAGGGTGGGCGGCACTGAGGTACTTCGAGGAGCTGGGGAAGCAGGCCGGTATCCCGGTCCAGTCCTTCTTCACCAGCGGTGATCTCGTGGATACGCTGAAGAGGTTCGCGGTGGACCACAATGTTGATATGATACTGGTCGGAGCATCCGCCAACAGGCTGATCGCCGAATGGGTGACCTTCGAGCTCATGTGCGACTGCGACATTCCGATCCTGGTGGTCCCACAGGACCTTTCTGACCTTATCTGAACCGATACTTTTGGTCCGCCCTCCGCCGCCTCCTTTATTAATGCACACTTCGTTCCTCCGCTCTCTGAGAGGACGCTCCATGGATTTCAAATGGGTTGTGAGCTGCGATGGGGGAATTGACCTCATCAAGGAGACATTGAAGGGCTGCATGGAGGACCATTCCGACCGTATGGTCATACTCCCCACCGAGAGGATGTGCCAGGAGGCCAAGCTATGTCTGGCCGAGGATGGAGGAGCGCTCACGGGCTCGATCCTTACTATAAGGGGAGCGGCTGGGAAGCTATACGACGAGCTCAAGGGCAAGCTCCCGGTTGCTGACCTGACATACAGGGAGATGCTGGTAGGCAAATATATGGCCGGAATGAAATTGAAACACCTGGCAAGAGGCGAGAACGTGAGGCCGGGCATGGTACGGAACGTGGCGGTCTCCATCGGTGAGCTGATCAAATGGGGGATCGGTCCGGACGTTCTCGAAGGAGCGGCCTCGACACCGAGGTCCGGGGAGCTATCGGTCATCTACAGATCGTATCTGGATGGGATGAAAAGTTCAGGTGTGCTTGATCCCGACATGCTGTTTGCGGCTTCAGGAGATCTTCTGTCGGGAAGCGGTAAGAGGCTCTCAGGGCTCGGTATATACCTGCCCGGGGCCCTTCCCGGAACCCAGGCGGAACTCATGAAGCACCTCATCGAAAGATCGGATCATGTATCTGTGATGGAGCATACTTCCCGCGACCTTCCTTGGTTCATAAAGGCGGAAGACGCTCCCCCTCGACCTCCCTCCAAGGTCGATGTTCCTCCAAGGGAGGCCATGGAGCCCCTGTGCCTGAGGATGGAAGGAGAGCTCGGCCTTGTAACTGCCATGGATCCCATGGAGGAGTTCAGGTCCCTGTTCAGGGAAATTAAGAGGAGGGCTGCCGAAGGCGAAGATGACCTGGCCGACTTCAGGCTTGTGCTCCCCGGGAAGAAGGACCTTGAGATGATGGTCAGGTCCGCTGCTTCGGAGCTTGGAATACCCATCGATCTCGGCGAGGACATGGACCTTGCTGAGGTGCCTGTCGTTGCATCAATAATGGGCCTACTTCGGACTCCGATCGAGGGATTTCCCCGCTCATCTGTCTTAAGGCCGATCACAAGCCCATTTCTGACCCTGAAGGATGAAAAGGGCATCTCTCTGCGGAGCGAAGAGCTTGAAAAGGTCACGAGGGAGGCCGGGATAGGACATGGCATCACCGATGCGGGTTCGGGATGGATCGATCCCCTCTCGAGGCTGCTGGAATTGGAAAGCACATCCGAAGCCCTGAAGGAGCAGATCCCCGGGGTCAAATACGCCCTGGAGTTCCTCTTCAGGGAGCTTGAAAACCTGTCCTCCTCGGGGCGGACGCTGGAGGAGCACTTCTCCAGGGTGATCGGATTATTGAGGAGCTTGGACCTCCAAGGCAATCTGGAATCCCTGGTGGTCAGGGGGGAAGAGAGGACGGGATCCCAGCCAGGCGAGGGCCCCTATCAGATGAATGTTTTCGGCCTCCGGTCCTTCTATTCCGCCCTCGGTGTGCTTTGCGAGAGGAGCAGGACACTGCCGCTTGGAAAGGTCGCCTACGGGGACATGATCCATTACCTGGAACTCGAGATCGCAAAAAGGAGGGTCAGGTCCTCACCCAGGAGACCGGGCCTCCGTGTGATGGGATTGAAAGAGGCTTCGGGGCTCGGGGGAAAGAACGTTTTCATGTCCTGCATGGTCGAAGGAAGGATGCCTCCCCTCGGAGGTGGTTTCGAGCTGCTCTCCGAGGCGGAAAGGGAGAAGCTCTCTATGCCCAGGGAGGGGGACAGGCGCGAATACCTTGAGTATGCGGCGATGCTGCTGTCATCGTGCGGCTCCGCCGTTCTCGGTACCCACAAGACCGACGGAGGCCGCCCCGTTCAGCTCTCTCCATTCCTTGACGGGGTGAAGCTTGCTCCACTTGAGATCGGCTCGGATCCCAGGTCCCGCTGCGAGCTCCATCGTCTCATAGGCGAGCTGACCGATCCCAATTATTCCCTTTATCGAGGCCGGAAGGACCAGCTGGAGATCATTCCGCTTTCCTCCCTGCTTGCCAATTCAGGTAACCATGCGGACCATATAAGAAGGGGGTTGGATTCCCTCCGAAGGAGGCGCCAGGGAGAGGCGGACCAGTTCAGGGGCAGGCTCGTGGATGAGGATATCCTGACCCTTTTAAGGGAGAATTTCGGATCCGACCATGTCTGGTCCGTGTCGCAGTTCGAGACCTACAGAAAGTGTCCGTACTCTTTCCTGGTAAGTTACATCCTCCATCTGAAGGAACTGGAGGACCTCGAGCCGGGACTGCCGCCCGAGAAGAAGGGACTGATCTTCCACGAGGTTGTGGACAGATTCTACAGGGAATGGCTTTCCATGGGCAACCGAAGGATCCTCCGGAAGGACCTCGGGAGGGCTGTCACTCTGATGAGGGCAACTGCAAAGAGCGTTATGTGCGACCATCCTTACAAGGGTCCTTTCTGGGATGCGCTTGGGGAGGAGCTTCTGGGAACGGACAGGGAGAAAGGCCTTCTGGAGGAGTTCCTGGAAACGGAGGCAGGATACCCGGGCCCCTTCCTTGTTTTCAGGACGGAGATGGGTTTCGGCAGAGTTAGGGGAGAATATTCCCTTCCGGCCTCGATCTCCCTTCCGGGGAAGGAGGAAGGCCCTGACAGCTTCCTGCTCCAGGGATCCATCGACAGGGCCGACAGGTTCGAAACACCCTTCGGTTCCCTTGATTTCATCTGGGACTACAAGACTGGCAACTACGATGTAGACAGCGGGTCCCTCCAGGTCCCGCTCTACCTGGCCGCCCTGAGGAGGCTCCACCAGGAAGGATTCCCGGCAGGTGGTGGCTACTATTATGTCAGAAGACGCGGCCATATAAGGAGGGCGCCGGTGCTAGGGGAGAAGGTCTGGGACGGAGAGAGTTGCACCAGGGAGGAGCTCCAGACGCAGATAGATGAAATGGAGGCCTCCATTGAAACTGCCGTTGAGGAGTGCCTCTCTTTCAGAGATGCAATTAGGTCCGGTGAGCTCGCCCCGGACCCCAAATGCGGGGTCAGGGACTGCCCCTCCAGGAACATGTGCAGAAAGGGGGACCTCTGATGGAGCTCACCAGGATGCAGGAGCTCGCCCTGGACATCAACAGGAATATAGCCGTCACAGCCGGGGCCGGTTCCGGGAAGACAAGGGTTCTGGTGGAGAGGTATATCTCCATACTGGAGAAGGACCCGGGGATACGACCGAAGAACATACTGGCCTTGACCTTCACGGAGAAGGCAGCATCGGAGATGAAGGAGAGGATAAGAAAGTCGATAAGGGAGAGGTACCGTGATGACCCCGTAAGATGGTTCCCTGTGATGGAAGAGCTCGACAGTGCGGACATATCCACGATCCATTCCTTCTGCACTAGGATTGTGAGGACCGAACCTGTTCCCTGCGGTGTCGACCCGGACTTCAGGGTGATCACGGAGACGGAATCCGCCGAGCTGCTCAGGGATACCATCAACTCCCTTCTTACCACGGACGGGCCGGAATCCCCATCGCTCAGGAGGCTCCTGGTTGATTACGGACTATACAACACCACAAGGACCCTGAAGGAGCTTATGAAGGAGCGGGCGAGGTCCCGCCTCGACATGGGATCCGCCGAATTCGCCAGAAGGTCCCTGGAGAAGCTGGATATGGACCATGAAAGGAAGTTGTCGGAGGCCATTTCCGGTCTGGAGGAGATCCTTCCGGGACTGATTTCGATAAAGGATATTCCCGTCCCCGATGTCCCCAGGGATACCGCGGTCCCGCTCATGAAAGCGCTTCAACCATTATTCAGGAAGTTGGATGGCCATAGGGAAGGCGCCGGATGGAGAAAGGAGCTGCTTGGGCTCCTGTGGGATGCGAGGGACCACATGCTGACCGCGAGAGGTAATGTCAGGGGGGTGGCGAGACTAGGCAACAGCTCGGTTTGGAAGGAGAACCACGGCAGGTTGAAGGAATGCTTCGGCATGCTATTTCCCTTCGTTCGCGGCAGCAAGGAGATACTGCCTTTCGTTACCGATCCCTCCCTCTTGGAAAGGACCCGTGAGAGATTGATGGACCTCCTGATGGTATTCTCGGTCATGGTGGAGAGGTTCCAGGAGAGGAAGAGGGAGCATAACGGACTGGATTTCGACGACCAGATATCCCTGGCCCTTGAGCTGTTGAGGACGAACGAGGGCTCCATGCTGGAATCCCTCAGACGGCGCTACCGTCATCTTCTGGTGGACGAGTTCCAGGACACCGATCCGCGGCAGTGGGAGCTTGTGAACCTCCTCTGGGACGGGGGGAGCGGCTCCAGGCTCTTCATCGTTGGCGATCCCAAGCAGTCGATCTACGGATTCCGTTCGGCCGATGTGAGGCTCTTCCTTGAGGCCAAGGAGCGGATAGACGAACATGGGGACGGTTCCGATGTGGTACTGGACCTCAATTTCAGGTCCAGGGAAGAGATTATAGAGCTCGTGAACCACATATTCCCGGACATAATGGAGGAGGGATCCAAAAGATGGGGAGTCCCGTTCGATCCCCTGGATGCATGCAGGCCGGGGGGAGGCACCGTGACCCTGGTCGGGGTCCTGGGTGCGAGGGGAGCCGAGGCCAGGGAGGGAAGGAAGGCGGCGGAGCTGATTAAGAGAGCCGTCCGCAATTGGACGGTCAGTGACGGGGAAGGGGAAAGGCCGGTCTGCTTCGGGGATATTGCCATACTTCTCCCCACACGGAACGGGATCCGCCACTACGAGGACGCCCTGAGGTTGGGATCGGTGCCTTATCAGATATACAAGGGAAAGGGCCTTTTCGAAAGGCAGGAGGTGTCGGATATCATGTCCCTTCTCTCCTTCTGCTCTGATCCCACCGACGACCTTTCCCTGGCCTCCCTGTTGAAAGGTCCTTTTTTCGGATTGAGCGATGAGGACCTCATTAGGATCTCGAGGCAGAGCGGTTCGGGTCTCCTCGAGAAATTGGGAGGGCTGGAGGAGTTCCGGGACGACCATGGTCTGGTCAGGGCAATGCTCGAGGTCTCGGGAGCGCTTCCGCCTCATATTGCACTTAGGGAGATCTTCGAGATGACCGCCGTATATGCTTCTCTCGGTGGTGCAAGGGAGGCCAGGAACTTCGACCGGATGCTAAATTGG
Source organism: Thermoplasmatota archaeon (assembly GCA_048569615.1). Lineage (GTDB taxonomy): Archaea > Thermoplasmatota > Penumbrarchaeia > Penumbrarchaeales > Penumbrarchaeaceae > JAYEPK01. Next base: position 10,649 of record JBLIRK010000005.1, read on the forward strand.
GCAATGGATGAGAGCTCGGCCGCTACGACGGGAGAGCTTGCTGAAAGGCTCAGAAGGGTGGTAACGGAGCCCCCTAAGGAGGGAGAGCCTCCCATGGATTTCTCGGAGGATTCCGTTACCGTCATGACCATCCACTCAGCCAAGGGACTGGAATGGCCGGTTGTCCTCGTGCTTGGTATGAACCACGAGATGAAGGGAGGGGGATGGACGCCCCCATACATCCTGGACCCCGATGCGGGACTATCCCTGAAGGTGATGGATACTAGGAACGGCGAGCTAGTTCCCAGCCCCTCCTTCTCCCATTCCAGGGAGGATGCTGAGCAAAAGGAGACCGAGGAGCTCAAGAGGTTGCTCTATGTGGCCTGCACCAGGGCGAAGGACCATCTAGTACTCAGCGGAGCCGTCAAGATCCGAAGCAGGGACGATTCGGGGGAGCTCAGCGGCATGTTCAAACTTCTCTGGAACTCCCTTGATCTCTCGATCCCGGACCTGCAGGAAGGTGTGAAGCTTGCAGGGAGTGTAACTGTGAACCTGGTAGAGGTCAAGCAGGAGGACCTTGCCGAACTGGTCGAGGAGGAGGAAGAAGCCTCCCCGGTTGCTCAGGTGCCTTCCGGTTCCCATGAGCTGCCTCTTCTTCTCCCCCTGGTCTCTGGTAAGCATACGTTCCTTAGCTCCCCTTCGAGGATCCTTAAGGACGGTATGGAGAAAAGGGAGCTCGACTTCGACTATCCCGATCTCTTGGAAGGTCCGGGCATGGATGTGATGGGGGATATGGTCCACGCTGTTCTCCAGGGCATCCCGCTCGAAAGGGTCCTTGCGGAGAGGGGAGCTTATGACAGAAAGGGTGAAGTGGAGCTGATGGTAAGGGAGTTCGGAAAGAAACTGGAGGAGGAGGGAATAGAGAGGATCGGTTCCGAGGTGGAGGTGGTAGGGGTGGAAAAGGAGCCCATGCTTGGGAGGATAGATCTCCTGGGAAGGGACAGGGAAGGTCTTCTTGTCGTCGTGGATTTCAAGACCGGTCGTCAAAGGGAGGAGCACCTTGAACAGGTGAAGCTCTACAGCTCACTGCTTGAGAAGGTACTGAAGGAAAGGGTCCGGGAAAAGGTCCTCTATCTGGACGGGTCCGGCTGATGATCAGCGTTGAACTGTAACAATGTTGTGGAAACCCTTATGTACCAGTTTCTTTTAGGCGACCCGTCCAGGGATGCTTGGCACTCTGCTTAAAAATACTGTAAAAAGGTGCATTGATGATAGAGCCGTACATGGAGAAGAAGATCCAGAATGTCTTCCAACGATCACCCGTCTTCAAGCTGGGTGAGAGGGATAGGATGGTGGTCGTGTCGGACCTCCATATGGGAGACGGCTCGGTGAATGATGACTTCAAGAGGACCTCCCGTCTGTTCTCCGATGTTTTCAGCGGATATTACCTGGATAACGGCTTCGACCTTCTGCTGAATGGGGATGTCGAGGAGCTCCACAAGTTCGTCCTCCACGGGATCAGGAAGAGATGGGCTTCGATCTACGAGCTTTTTCAGAGGTTCCAGGACGAACTATCCCTTATGAAGATCATCGGGAACCACGACATGGACATCTGGTCGAAGCGCTCCGAGGACATCATAAACGAGCATTACAGATCGGCAAGGATGAAGTTCAGGGACGCGGAACTCTTCTTCCTCCACGGCCACCAGGCATCCAACTACCTTGAGAGACTGCATAACACCCAGAGGGTCATGCTAAGGACCGTCGGGAATTCCTTCAAACTGAAGAATTTCACACTGGACCTTGGAAAGAAAGGCGTAACCAGGAAGGAGGAGCGGCTCAGCTCCTATTCGCTGCGAAAGGGTATAATGACCTTCATGGGGCACACGCACAGACCGCTCTTCGGGAGCGATTCCAGGACACCGCTGCTATACAATTCCGGGGCGGCAATAGGAAAGAAGGGGATAACCACCATCGAGATCGACAGGGGGAGGCTGAACCTCGTACACTGGTGGGACAAGAAGGTGGTAAAGAGATACCTGAATCCCGACCGCTTCGACCCTGAGAGGCTTGGCAGGAGGGACGTGTACAGGGTTGTGCTCAAGAGCAGAAAACTTCAGGACATCTTCGACACCTGGTCCCTCCCCTCACGGGAAAGGATGCTCACCATGCATGTGTAGCCGTCGAATCCCAGATGTTTGGAGAACCTCCTCATGGAATAGGATTCAATACCTGCCGTCTCCGGATTTGCAATCTTAACCTTCTTCGAGTCCATTTCCACTACAACGACCCAGTGCGGGATCGGCACGATCTCCCTCATCAGCCTCGTGGAGATAAGGACGATGGGAAAGAAGCCTCGGTCCAGATCCTCCCTGATCCCTGCAGTTGTTGTCGTGCCCCTCTCCTCCAGGACGCCAAGCCTTCTTGCCTCTTCCTTTTTTGTTTCATAGAGCCTCTCCATTCTCTCCGCATCTATGGCGGGAAAATGGTCCTTGAGCCTTTTCGTGAACCCGATCTCCTCGCCGCTCGCCCTTACCTTGACCTTGAAGCCTCTCCTCAGTGCCGCAAGAGCGAGACCGTAGGAACTGGTCGCCCTCGATTCCCCGAGGTTTGCATCCTCCCAGATTGAGACCTCCGTTCCAAGGCCGAGAGCTGTGTTCTCATCCATGGCTCCCATCACCATCAGGAGCGAGGCGGGGCCGCATGAATAACCGAACGACTGCTTGTAAAGTGGAAATTTTCCCTTCACCATGGAACCAAGTATAAGAGTGTATTTAACCGATGTTCCTGAAAACTTATCATGGAAGGTGAAAAGGAGATATTTTCCGTTTTCATCCGATATCCGGTGACCGGATGTCCTTCAGGAATGCGGCGGAACTCAATATCGAACACGGGGACTCATCGAGGAAGAAGGGCCTTTGAGAGAAAGGTTAAATCCCCTTTTCCCCAATACTTCCAGGGGAGCTCAAGAAAATATTTCATGATCGGGGGAGCCTTAATTTGAAAGAAGAGGTCAGGATATCCTGTATTTTCAATCCGGAGGCAGGCAGGGGGAGGTTCCGGATCGGTCCGTCGGAACTGGAGAAAATGCTGAAGGACAAGGCCAGGGAGAAGAACAAGGAGCTCCGGCTGGAGATGTCGGTCACCGAAAGGACAGGGGATGCCGAGAGGATTGCGAGGAAGCTCTCCAAGAAAGATACCGACACAATCGTGGCCTGCGGCGGTGACGGGACCATTTATGAGGCGGCCAACGGCATGGTGGACAGCGGTAAGGCGCTTGGTATAATTCCGATCGGTTCGGGAAACGATACGATGACCTCCATAAACGGCGGCCCCAGGCCCATGGACGACTGCATATCGGACATAATCAGGGGGATCAGACATTCGGTGGACGTAGGCATGATGAACGACCGCTACTTCATGAACGTGGTGGGCGTGGGCATGGATGCAGCGATCAATCACGAAGTGGCAAAGAGGAGGGGAATGGTCCTCAGGTTCGGTCCCACGTTCCAGTATTTCTTCTGCACCTTCAGGGTGATACCGACCTGGAGGGACATGGAGATGCTGCTGACCATAGACGGCACCGGTGAGGTGAAGAGGGAGATAAAGATGCTCACCGTAGGGAACGGAACGACCTGCGGCGGCGGTTTCCGATTGACGCCGCTTGCCAGAATGGACGACGGCCTTTTGGACGTTGGTATAATCAACAAGGCTGGAACTCTCAGAACGCTGACTAGCGTACCGAAGGCCTTCAAGGGAAAGCATCTGGACCTGGACCTGACGGATTACAGGAAGATGAGGTCTCTCAAGGTTAGGACCGAGGACGACAGGGAGCTGCCTTACCACATCGATGGGGAGAAGGGATTTGCCAGGTCCTTCGAGTTCCAGGTATTTCAGGGGAAGATGTGGACCGTCCATCCACTCAAGGGAGTGAATTGAATTTTACCTTCAACTTATGGAGTTATCATTGTACAGATTGATATGAATATAATTTAATATGCGTCTCAATATCGTAAAGAAAGACGGGAGGGAATAACTCTGAAGAACCTCAAGATCCTCTTGCCCGCACTGTTGCTGCTGACCTCAACGGCTTTTCTATTCTCATTTGGGGCTGATCCGGCCCCCACCAGGGACATAACCGGGAACACCAAGGTATCAACCGGTCTGATGCAGTCCGCTTCCTTTTCGACTGTGGAGGTCTCCGATTTCGACGATGACGGTCAGGACGAGATCTTCCTGGGCGGGGCCGGGAGGAGCAACCCGAGGACCAGGGGCATCAGCGCTTATACGTTCCACACCAACAACAACACCTGGTCATCCTTCGGTTCGGGGCTCCCGGGTCCGGGCACGGGCGAGTACTACGGAGCCCTGGGTCTGGGCGACGTCAACAAGGACGGCAACATGGATATTGCGGCCCCGATCCCGACTGCCTGGTATGCGACCTCCACGAACGAGGTCCACATCTACACTAGCACCTCCCAGGGAGCCTTCTCAAAGGCTCATACCTTTTCACTGGGCAAGTCCAGCAACGAGGCGGAGATAGCCGACCTTGACGGGGACGGGAACATGGATGTGATCGTCTCCTACGTTGGCGGTCTGAAGACCTATTTCGGCTCGGGCTCCGCAACCTCATGGACAGATAAAAGTCCGAGTTCCAACGGCTACGAGATGGACGGCGTGGCGGTCGGGGACCTGAACCATGATGATCTTCTCGACCTGGTTGCCACACCGTATTTCTCGACCACCAAGGTCTTCATGTACATCCAGGGGAGCTCAAGGTCCTGGTCCGAGGTCACCTTCAAGAACACAAGGAACGAGGCCTTCGGCATAAAGATAGCGGACGTCAACGGCGACGGGGACAACGACGTTATCTTCGGCTCCAGGGGAGAGGGTATAAAACTGTACTGCGGCAACGGAGGCGGCTCATCGGGAGGAACGTCCTTCTCATGGACCGATAACTCGACCGGTCTTCCGACCAGCGGCGGGGATTGGGGACAGGTGGAGCTCGGAGATGTGGATGGGGACGGCGACCTGGATGTTATAGCTTCTTCAAGCGGGTCCGACAGGGCGAGGATATTCCTCAACAATCTTCCCGGCTCATGGACCGAGCTGTTCACACAGTCCGCAGATTACCTCACCGTGGGCGGTTCGGCCTACGGCGCTAATTTCGGCGACTGGGACGGTGACGGGAGGCTGGATGCCACAGCCTGCTCATGGGGAGGGGGGGTCGATGCCTATCTTATCGACAGGAGCGGCTCTCCACCTCCTCCCCCGGTGAACCAGAGGCCCACCCCTGATGCGGGGGAGGACCAGGAGGTAATGCTCGGAGATATCGTTTACCTCGATGGGAGAGACAGCTTCGACCCGGAGGATGCCCCCGACGGAGACGCCGCGGGCTCCGCGCTTACCTATGACTGGAACGTAACCTCGTATCCATCGGGCTCGATCATAAGGGCCGCTTCCCTGCAACCGGGCGACTCCTCGTCACAGATCAGCTTTCAGCCGGACAAGGCGGGTATCTATAAGCTGACCTTGAGCGTCAGGGACAGCGACGGCGCCTGGTCCAACCTATCCGACGAGGACGAGGTGATGATAAGGGTCCTGAAGCCGAACGATCCCCCTGTTGCCGATGCAGGAACGGACCTGTCAGGGTATGTAGGCAGCGAGATCAGGCTCAACGGGGCCGCTTCCTTCGACGTTGACGGCTCCATCGAAACATGGGAATGGACCTGCACCTCCCACACTTTGACCCTGAGCGATCAGGGCACCTCCAGTCCGTCTTTCGTTCCGGATACTCCCGGCGTCTACACTTTCAGACTCAGGGTCAGGGATGACAACGATACCTGGTCGGAGCCGGACACGGTGGATGCAACTGTGCTTGAGGTCGGTCAGAACCTTCCCCCTGTGGCCAATGCCGGACCCGACAAGAGCGCTCAGGTGGGAGAAACTGTGACACTTGACGGCTCCGGTTCCTATGACCTCGACGGATCGATAGTCACCTGGGATTGGACCTGCTCCTCCCATACGGTCGCGTTCCAGAGCCGAAACAGCTCCTCTCCTTCCTTCACGCCTGACCAGGCAGGTCCGCACTCCATCTCCCTCAGGGTCAGGGACGATAACGGAACGTGGTCCTCCTCAGACGGAGTGATCGTAAACGTGGATGAGCCCTATGTCAACCGGGCCCCCACGGCGGTCGCGGGAGAGGATAGAGAGGTACTGGTCGGCGACCTTGTCGTTCTGGACGGCAGGGATTCCATAGATCCTGACGGTATCGTGGTTCAGTACAACTGGACATGCACATCGCACTCCATCACGCTGAACGGAGCCCTAACAGCGACCCCATCCTTCGTTCCGGAAACGCCGGGTACCTATGTCTTCACCCTTTCTGTCTCGGACGACAGCGGGGCATGGAGCGAGGAGGTCACGGTCACAATAACTGTCGATCCAGTTCCCGTGGTCCCAACCTTCGATATCCTTCTCGGCCCCTTCCTATATGACGACGGAAGCCCCATCTCCGGAGCCGAGGTGAAGCTCATCATCGGCGTCACCGAGTTCGTTAGAACGACGGACGGGACGGGAAAGGCCTCCTTTTCCGGCATAAAGGCGGGGGAGCACAAGGTGAAGGTATCCCTCGATGGAAAGGAGATCATCTCGCTTTTCGATATCGTCGTCACTGATGCGGGGTTAGTTAATGTGGAAGGGGGATATCCCACAGCCTCGAGGGATGTTCAGCCCCAGCCGGATGACGATGATGAGATCCAGGATGATGACGGCGACACGGGATCGAGCAATATCGGCCTGATAGTGGGTGTCGCTCTTGGAGTGACAGCGCTCGTCGCAGCAGCGGTGATCGGCCTCCTTGTATTCCTGACCAGGAGGAAGTCCGGGGATGAAGAGGAGGAAGGTGAAGCGAAAGATGTCTGTCCCCGCTGCGGATGGCATCTGGAGATGGACGAGGACTTCAACAGGCTCAAGTGCTCCCGGTGCGGGAGGTTCGGGTGAATGAGGGGAGCATTCCTCCTCTTTCTGTTTGCACTGCTTCTGTTCTCAGCAGCATATGTCCAGGGTTCCCATGAAGAGTTCGGCTCAGTGGAGCTCGTGAGGGAGCTCACGGGCCCCAGGTTCAATCACACGGCTACGCTTCTCAAGGATGGATGCGTACTGATCGCCGGAGGAACGGAGGATGGTCAGGCTTCGCTCTCCTCAGCGGAGATCTACTGCCCCGATGACAGGATCTGGCTTCCTTCCGGCGAGATGCTTGAGAAGAGGCAGAGGCACACTGCGGACCTGCTCCCGGACGGGCGCGTCCTGGCGGCCGGGGGTTTCAACGGGGAGGGGCATCCTTCGCTGATGAAGGATCTATCCCCCACCGGCAGCTTTTCGCTCTCCTCCACGGAGATCTACAATTCCTACAGGGAAGCGTGGGAAACCGGTCCCCCGCTTTCCACTGGCAGGTTCTGGCATCGGGCAGTGGTGTTAGGGGACGGCAATATCGTTGTCATCGGCGGTATCAATATCACCGAGGGAGCCCTTGCCTCCTGCGAGCTTTTCGATGTCCGGGCCTTCACATGGAAGGCATTTCCCTCCTTGAACGTCGGAAGGGCACGGTTCACTGCGGTCCTCCTCAGGGACGGAAGGATACTTGTTGCGGGGGGGCACGACGGTGCGGCAAAGAAACCCTACAGCTCCTGCGAGGTCTACGATCCTGCCCTGGGAAGGTGGGAGTTTACGGCTCCCATGAACAGGGCAAGGGGCTATCATGCAGGTGTTCTTCTTCCGGACGGCAGATACCTGGTGAGCGGGGGTTTTTCAGCTCCCGACAGACCCGACTGGTCTGATTCGGAGGTCTTCGATCCCTACGACGGGACCTGGACCATGTCAGGGGAGATGTCCTTTCCCCGGCACAATCATGAGCTTGTGTCAACCGGGGGAGCGTATGTGGTCGTCATCGGAGGATCCAACTGTCTTACAGGGGGTTGCCACAGCACCATGGAGGTCTTCGAATCGGAGTCCATGGAATTCAGGGAGAGCTATCTTTCGTTGTTGGGAAGGAAATGGAGCACCGCAACGATGCTTACGGACGGGTCCGTTCTCATAGCCGGGGGACGGTCCTGCGGGGAGCCCACATCGATCACTGAGCTTTACGTACCCCCGGCGGAGGCTGAGGAAAATTATGAATTCTGGGGCAGCGATGCATCGATAATGCTCGTCGTCGGAGCGGTTCTGCTGGCAGCGGTCTCGCTTCTATGCAGGGCCCACGGAGGCAGTGGATAGGATGCCCGATAAGGGAATTCGTTGGTTCACGGACACCATTCCCCACTTGTTAACAGTGCTGACGGGAGCACTCGTGATGTTCTCCTGCTCGATATGGTTCGGGATCGCTTACATTGTGGTGGTCATCCTGGGTATGCTTTGGTTCTGGGGGGCGATCTGCACGGCATGCAGGGCATACGGTTCCCGGAGCTGTCCAAGCGGTTACGGGATGATATCCTCGAGACTGTTCAAGAGGACCTCCGGTGATTTCAGGCGTGCATTCAAGTACCATATATTCTCGGTCGCGGTCCAGTGGTTCTTCCCGCTCCTTGCCGTCCCCTTCTGCCTCTATCTGCGTTTTTCTTGGCTCACACTGGTCCTGTACGGAATGTTCATTGTGATCGCCTTCGTATATCTTCCCTTTGCCTCGAAGGGAAAAGGCTGCTCCAGATGCCCGCAGAGAGGGGAATGCCCCTGGAAGCGGTGATCCGGCTCACTGCTGTGGATCGGGTAATTCCAAGTTCTCAACCGCTTCCACCTGGGTTGGATCGTATTCCACATCCATCTGCGGTCCCTCCATGCTTGCCGGCACTGCCTCCTGCGGATGGATGTTCTGGGGGGAAGGCTCCTGGGCAGGTTCCATAGGAGCACTCCATGGCTGATCATACTGGTTGAGGGAAGCGGCAGCCGGCTGAAGTTGGGCCGTTTGCTCCCGCGGTGGGAACTGCTGCTGTGGAGGGTAGGTCTGCTGCGGCGGGAACTGGTATTGGTAGGGCTGCTGGGGGGGAAGAGCCCCCTGGCTGACACCCTGCAATCCAGGCTGTTGGGCCTCCTGCTGCTGTGGATACTGCTGGATGTCCTGGGGCGGTACTGTCTTCTTCTTCCTTCTGATGAGCAGGAATATCACAGCCCCCGCGGCGATCAATACCGCTGCGACGGCAGCGGATATGCCGATTACGGCGCCGATTCCCATGCCTTCCTCTTCCTTGCCGAGCTTCATCACGGCGGGTTCAGAATCAGGTCCCGCTCCAACTCCGTTCACTGCCTTCACGGTGTATGCGTAGGAGCTGCCGGGTTTGACATCGTTATCCACATAGGACGTTATCTCGTTGCTGACCGAGTGGATATTCGCCGGGTCTCCGCCGTCCTCGGACCTGTGGATCGTATACGAGGTGATCTCGGAGCCTCCGTCATCCTCCGGCTCATCCCAGGTGAGGACTATGGAATCTCCCTTTCTCTCGGCTTTCAGGTTCCTGGGGCTTGACGGAGGTCCCTTCGGAACGGCAGGGATGAAAAGGGCCTTCGCCGAGGCTCCCCTGATGTTCAAAGCTGAGATCCCGTAGTAATACTCGACTCCGTTCGTGACGTTCGGATCGATGTAGCTGCGGATGTCCGCACCCAGGTCCGCTATCTTCTCCATGTTATCGGGGGAATCTCCCCTGAACAATCTGTACCCCATAACCGGAGAGCCTCCGTCGTTGTCGGGGGCTTCCCAGGACAGATCGATCCTACCGTCCCGTTCAACTATGTCGAGGTCCTTCGGACCATCCGGAACCCTCATGGGGACCGCGGAAACCTCGATGCTTTTGGCGGATTCGCTGAATTCGGTCACCGATGTGACGACGTAGAAGTACTCCACACCGTTGGTGACCTCGGAATCATTGACGCTCATCGTATCGCTGTACCCCAGGAGCTTGTGCTCCCCGGAAACGGTTCCCTTGTAGATATTGTAGTATAGGATGGGAAGCCCGCCGTCATTATCGGGTGCCTCCCATGTAATGACTATGAATTCGTCACCCGTGGTCAATACAGGACTCTTCGGAGGGCCCGGTCTGGCAATCGGCATCAATGCGAGGCTGTTGCTCCTTTCGGACTCACCCGCGGTGTTGAAGGCGGTTACCTGGTATTCGTACAGCATACCGTTGGTCAAGCCCGAGTGAAGGAAGAAATTCCCCGGGGCATCGACATCAAAGGTCCTTTCCTCTTCGAATATGACGCTGCTGCAGTAGATACGGTATAGGGAGATGGGATCTCCCCCCGTATTGCTCGGCGGTATCCAGCTGATGTTCACGAACGAATTTCCCACCTCCTGATCGAAGATATGGGGGGCATCCGGGATCGTCATTGGGGTGGCGGACCTGTTCTCCGTGGGTTTGGATTCCCCCGCTTCGTTGAAGGCCGTCACATTGTAAACGTAGGTCATTCCGTTCACAACCGCGGTGTCGTTGTAAAAGAGCACGTGGGATCCCACGGTTGCGTGGAGCTTCCTGATACCGACCCCGTCCTCCTTGTAGATCCTGAATCCGAGGACGGGGAGGCCTCCATCCTCAAGGGGGGCCGACCACTCCAGCCTGACCCATCTGTTGCCAGAGGCAATGGTGAGCTCCGGGGGTGCTGAAGGGACATCGGGAACGGATGCGTTGACGATCAGGGACGGGGGCGATTCCCCTACCTGATTGAGCGCCGTCAATCTGTAGAAGTATATCCCGCCGAATTCGACATCCTTATCCTGATACTTCAACATCTGCGGCTCGACATCGGTAAGGGCATCAAGCTCGTTTGAAGCACTGCCCCTGTAGATCCTGTATCCCGTCAATGGGGATCCGCCGTTCTTCTCCGGAGCTTTCCATGTCAGGTTCACACATCCTATGCCCCTCTCGGCCGCCAGGTCCTTCGGCGGCCCGGTGATGCCTATGCTCATGCCGCTCTTTGCCGGGCTCCTCACGCTCTCCCCTATGCTGTTGTTCGCCGATACGCTGTAGAAATACGGTACGCCGTTTTCGACATCCGGATCCGTGAAGGAGAGGTCAGTCAGCTTAGCATACCTATGCTGGTCAGCTGCGCTGCTTCCCCTGTAGATCGTATAATGGGTAACCGCCATCCCGCTGTCGAACAAGGGTTTTTCGAAGGAGATATTGATGCGGCCGACACCTCCCTGGACGACCAGGTTCCGTGGCTGGGAAGGGGGCGTGGAGAGATTCATCACTGTCACGAACCCGTCAAGCGCTCCCCTGCTGGAGGGATAAACAGTTCCGCTCGTTGTGGGGAAGTTGGAAGAATACGTGTATCCGGAAACGAAAGCCTCTCCGTTGCTGTCCACATGTACCGATGCAGCCTCTTCTGTATCGGACCCGCCCAGGTAGGATGAGAAAGCAAGGAATGAGCCAGCGTCTGACAATTTGAAGATGAAACAGTCCTCATCCCCTCCCTGGAAGGTCGTATAATCCGCGGTTGGGGTTGTTGGGAACCCCGAGCTGTCGGTATATCCCACAACATGTGCGAACTTATTCTCATCGATCCGTACGAATGTACCCCTTTCATTGCTGCCCGAGCCCACGTAGGTGGAGTATATTAGATTGGAGCCCTGCGGGCCCAGTTTGGTGACGAAAACATCGTAATCTCCGCCGTTGAAGCTTGTGTCGTAGGCCCCGGCGGTTGTCGGGAAGTTCGATCCCGATCCGCCAGAGGTATATCCTGTGATGTAGGCGTTACCCTGCTTGTCGGCGGTTATCGAATACCCCTCATCATTCAGGTCCCCGCCCAACATCGTGCTGTAGATTAGGCTGTTCCCGTCAATATCGAACTTGAAGGCGATCACGTCCTCCGAACCCTGGAGTGATGCGCTGGTTGTTACCGGGAAATCCCTGGAATCCGTGAAACCCGTAACATAAACATCGTCCCCACTGTCCAGCCACAAAGAGTATCCGATCTCCGATTGGAAACCCCCCATATATGTGGAGTATTCCATTGACGATCCCGTACTGGAAAGTCTGAATAGTATTATGTCCAACCACCCCTTGAGTTCCTCGCTGTATGCCCCGGATGTGGTTGGGAATTCGGTGGAGAATGTGTATCCCACAACGTAAGGTCTTCCACTGCTGTCAACGGCGATGTCCATCCCGACATCGTCGTCCTCGCCTGCCACATAGGTGGAGAATACGATATCTGTTCCCGCCGGATTGAACTTGGTGACAAACACATCATAGTACCATGTTTCGTTCCAGTGTGTCGAGTTGAAGGCGTTCTTCACGGGGAAGTCCTGGGAGGAAGTTTCTCCGGTGACGTAAACGTTCCCGCCGGTATCGAAGCATATGCCGTACCCCCAGTCGTAATCGCTTCCGCCCAGGTAGGTGCTGAACGCTATCGAGGTCAGATCCTTGTTCAGCTTGAAGGCGAATGCATCGATCCAGTCCAACATGGAGGTCTTGTAGGCACCTGAAGTGACCGGAAAGTTCATGGATACGGTGACCCCCGTGCAATAGGTGTTCCCCGAAGCGTCAAGACAGCTCTTGGATATCAGCTCCTCGCTCGATCCCCCGTAATAGGTCGATGATACCAGAGGATCGATCACTATCCTCCTTTCCGGGTCACGACCGGACACCAGGAATCCGTAGGTATTTTGGTCCACCTTCCTGAAGTGTACCGGAAGGCTTTCCTTACCTCCGTCCCCGTACCAGGCAGCCGGGCTGTCCTCGGTCAGTGCTTCTCCGATGGGGGTGGATATGACCAGCCTTCCATCCGTGATGCCCAGGCCGGAGTGGCCTTCGACATCGAAGAGGATAGCTTCCGTATCCGCCCCGGGACCTAAGATGATATCGTATTTCAGGGAACCTCCGTGCAGGGAGAAAATGATGTCCGTATCTTCCCAAACGCCTGTATATTGAACCTTTTCGAAGCTCCCCACCCCACAGCTGTATCTTGACGGGTCGTTCCCAAGAATGAAGTTGGTATTGGAGGATACCTTCGATATCCCAGAAGGCCTGACGCAGCTTGAAGAGCGGAAAGAGACCTTCAGGACAGCGCCGTCGATAGAGGTGTCCGCCTCTTCTCCGGATCTCGCGGGGAGCCGGTCCTTCATTTCGGTCATGAATGAGGCCATTTTCGACCTGTCCATCAGGTTGTAGTATATGCTGCTCTCCCCGAGTGCCACGTGACCGAAATCGGTTGAGGCCACGAAACAGAACTCTTCGCTCCACTGACCCAGGTTCTCCATGAAAATCCCATATGCGCCGCTGTAATCCCGATCCTGATGATCCGTTCCGGTCCCAGTGAGGACGTCGGAAACAACCGGTCCGCTCCATGGTCCGCAGATCATGCCTGCAAGAAGGAATAGCGACATGCTGACAACAGCAAATTCATTTCTCATTTTGGCTCCCCCCTCCGTTCGGTGTGCCGGGCAATAATTCTATGTTGTAGTATTTCTCTCTTTCCGGAAATAGCGTAGAATTGTGGGACTTAGGCTGATCCCTGCTAATGATCTAGGATGGAAAGCCGATAAGCGATTATTCCCATAGCCGTTGCGGTTTCAAGGGGGATGTTCCTTCCGGTGAGCTCCATGTGATATTCCACCCAGTTCAGGACGGTTTTGGGGAGCCCTTGCTTGCCCAGGCCCATGATCAGAAGAAGACGATATCTGTTAGAACCTCCGGGGACGCCTCCCTCCTCCATCTGCCTCAAGGTTTTTTCAGGGTCCGGCCTGGATGTGGTTGCCACTGGCAGCCATCCCTTATCGATCCGGACGGGGACCCCGTTCATCTCGGTATGGATCAGATGTATCCTTCCCCGTTCGAATAGGGCTCTGAGATATCTGCCTCCCTCCCCGATATTGGTCTCCTTTGATGCCTTCTTCACCAGAGCTCCCAGGTCCTCGGTTGGAAAGCCGATCAGGGCGAGGTCCAGGTCGAATCCGTAACAGAGGGGAGCCGCCCTGGAAAGGGCCCTGATGTGCGTCTGCTTGACGGCTCCTTCGTAGGAGTCGTAAAGGCCCAGGATATGCCTCCTAACGGGAGTTTGTATTTTTTCCGATCCGGTCCTGTTTTGGATCTTTTTTTGGGCTTCTTTCTTTTTTTCATTATCTTCTTGGGGTAATTTTCTCCCTCCTCCCGCATGCAGACGCTCCATGTCCCTGGCAAGATGAGCTTCGAGCTCCCTTCTGAGGGCCTCGTCGGTGCATCTTTTCGTATCTGATGCAGCCTTTTCGATCAGGTCCAATGCGGTTTCACGCTCCCCTAGCCTGTCGCGGGCCGATGAGAGATATGAAAGTACCTTCACCCTGTCCCCGGTATCTTCCAGGTCGGCCGCTCCGGTGGAGATGAAATCAAGAAATTCCGTGCTCCCCGCGTTGGAGCACAAGTAGGAGAGGCAGCCGGTCCTGTCCTCTTTCCCGCATTTCATGGCGGCATCCACTGCTTCTTTGAACACATCGTGATCGGGCTCCCTGGACCTGTCTCTAAGTAGCTGGATATGGAGATAGCCGAGTGTGAGAGCCCTGATCCTCGGGGATCCGATACCCTTCAGGATACCTGAGATCTCCCCGAGGATCGATGGATCCCCGGGGCATCCGGTGGCCCAGGTCCGTATGATCACCTTGCTGTCCTCCAGCTCGAAACCTCTGTTGGAAACGATCCTCCGTAGCATTCCGGGGAGAGCATGGCAGGGGAGCCGGGGGGCGCACCTCTTCGTCACCTCCGAGAGGTCCTTTCCCCCGGGAAATCCAAGGACCATTTCCGTGATGCTCTCCTGAAAGTACCCTTTAGCATCCCCTTCCAGCCTGTCGGACATTTTCATGAGTTCGGAGAGGACCTCCGCCCTTCTCCAGAGGGGCTCTACGGTTCCCGCTTCTTGTATGATCTCGTCGGGGTCCGCTTCCCATCCGTTGAGAATGAAAAGCATCCTGGATTGAGATCTGAAGTAGGGGTCGCCGATATCCCCGAGGCTGTAGGTGAGCCTGCTCCTTTCGAACCCTTTCTTGATCTCCCTTCGCACGGTCCTGAACTTGACGGCATCGTTCGGTCCGGTCTTGGCTCCCATGGGGCTCAATGGGGCGGGGTAATTAAATCATTTCACAGGTGAACTCAGTCCTCATCGGTGGGGTCCCATCCGGTGCGGAGGTCCTCGTCGAGACCGTCCAGAGCGGTCCTCTGCTCAATGCCGAGCTCGAAATCGAAGATCCGGGAGTTCTCTCTGATCCTCTCTTGTTTTGTGGATTTGGGTATGGCGACGACCTCGGTTTCCAGGACCCATCTGAGAAGAACCTGGGCTGGTGTCCTTCCAAGCTCGTCCGCTATTCCAACGACCGCGGGATCATCCAGTCTCTGGCCCTTTGTCAGCGGGCTGTAGGATTCAAGCTGGATACCATTCTTCCTGCAGAATTCCAGGAGATCTTTCTGGATTGTGAAGGGGCTGTATTCGACCTGGTTCACCGCCGGGACGATGTCCGAGCTGTCCATGAGCTCCTCCAGGTGCTTTATGGTGTAATTGGAAACTCCGATGGACCTCGCATACCCTTCCCTGTTCAGCTCCACCATGGCTCTCCAGCTCTCCTTCCTCAGACCCTTCACGGGCCAGTGCTGGAGGTAGAGGTCGACGTAATCGGTCCCGAGCATCTCGAGGCTCTTGCGGAGCGCCTTCCCGGCTTTCTCGTAACCATGGTCCGCGTTCCAGAGCTTTGTTGATATGAACACCTCGGATCGGTCCCTGTCGCTCTCCCTTATCCCGGCAGCGACATCCCTCTCATTGCCGTAGATAGTGGCCGTGTCCACCATCCTGTACCCGAGGTCAACTGCGGTCCTGACGGCTTCCCTCGTCTGCCTCCCTATGCCGGACCTGTAGGTGCCCAGGCCGAAGACGGGCATCTTCTCACCGTTGTTCAGCCTTATCCGCGAATCTATCCGTAGGTCCTTCCACTGCGCTCCCATATCCATGTGTATCGATGTGCATTGTATATAAGTAATCCATGAACCTTTAGAACCGCTGAATCTCACATCCGAGGTCTTCTGACATTTTCGGTCTCCACCTTCATGATGCCGTATTCGTATTCTCCCCCGAAGTTCATCCTGGTCTGATATCCTGTTGTCTCCGCTTTCATCTCCTTTGAAGATCTGGACAGCTCGTCGATCCATCTCTTATGGGTTTTATCATCAATGTATTCTATACCTAGAGTGGCAAGTGCTCTGCATATCAGGTCCTCCTTCCTTTCGAGTTCCTTGTCACCCGGTTTTATCCTGACCAGATAGACCCTGTATCTGGATTCATCGACAATGTGTATTCCCTTCATATAAGGATATGAGTACCTTGCCTTTTCCAAAGAATATATGACCTTTACGAAATCATGTACCCTGAAGGTATTCCGCTTGATGACCTCGATCCGATCCTGATAGACCAGAAGATAATAGGGGTAGAAATCGCTGATCATCATCAGGGGAATGAAAAGGAAGAAGGTGACGGCAACGAACAAGAGTATGAAGAATGCAATCCCCTGACCGCTTCCCAACAGGATCCATACGATCGATAGCCCGGCGGCGGCTCCCCACATCAGTATAAAAAGTGAAACGGTCAATGCGAAATAGAGGGGATGGTTCAAACTCATCTCCAGAGCCAGAATGGGTTCCTCTTTTTTCACATCCGCTCCCCCGTATTCCGGGCTGGGAGGTCTATGATAATAGAATTATTAAAAAGGTCACGACACCGATGACCAGCAGTCCTGTGCCGACACCCAGACCAATATTCTTCATCTTCTTCTCTTTCCGGTTCAAGGGCCGGATCCTTCCCTCCTTCCTGTACTTGGCCTCAATGGAGGATCCTATGACAGTTCCTATTGAAACTCCGATGGCGGGACCGAATGAAAAGAAGACCGGATTGCCGGTAGAGACTACAAGTGGAATGCCCACGGCCAAGAAAATGGCCGTGCCTATAACCATCCATAAACCGATGAAATGTCCCTCCGGGTAAAGGGCTCTCCTCTCCTCCATGATAATTCAACCACGGAGGCATGGATATAAATGTTTTATTGTACAGTAGTGAAAACTAACTGGATTCCGGATCTCCCTTATCCAAATCTGGCCTAGAAATAGAAAAATAGTTTAAGCCACATTCCACAACGGGAAGGGATATGAGAATGGAGAATGATTTGAGATCAACACGATCCAGACATAGGGTCGCTAAAATGGACAGACCCGAATATGACGATCCCAAGGAGATCGAAAGGTTCCGGAGGATAAAGACCATTCTGAAGGCAGTGGGATTTCCTCTGCTCATAATAGGGGTAATCGTAGAGCTTACGGGGCTGATATTGTTCTTCAGCCTCTTCTTCATGGACGATCCGATACCTTTCTGGAGAGCTCCCGTTGGCATTATATTGATGGCAGCTGGGGGTTTCATGACAATGATCGGATTGGTCATGCTGTGGAACGCCTATATCGGGAAGTTCGCGAAATACTATTCAACCGAGATGAAGGGAGCTTATTCCAAAGCAGGCGACGGACTGGGTTACGGATTCGCACACGGTGCGAGGAGGGCAGGAGCCTTCAATTTGGGCTCTCCTGCCAACTCCAGGGGGGGTTATGGCAGCAGAGAAGTCGTGAAAGTGAGGTGCAGAAGCTGCGGTTACCTTGATTCCGAGGATGCGAGGTTCTGCAGTAAATGCGGCAAAAGGCTTTGATCCCATCATTTGATCCTAGGATATCTCAGCAGGATAACGGTCCTGCATGGTTTGGCGGTGCATTCTTTCGGTTCGAGCGAATCCAATTCGAACAGGTCATTTCCAATCATTTTCCTCTCCGGCAACGTTACACCCTTGCTTTTCATGATGATTACCAATATGTTGTAATACATTACTATATTAGTAATTGTAGCTTAACAATATTATTACCCCCTGTGTTTTCCTCCTCCATGGTCTGGACATCTGCGATAGGTTTCATTGCGGCCGTGCTTACAACATCATCCTTCGTGCCCCAGGTGGTCAAGGTGGTAAGGACCAAGCATACGAAGGATATCTCACTTTTAATGTATGTCATCATCACCTTGGGCATTTCGATGTGGCTTGCCTACGGAATATTTATCCACGACCTGCCGGTTATCGCCGCCAATGCTGTGACCCTCGTATTCGTTCTTCTCGTCCTGTTCTTCAAGATCAGATACAGGTAGGAACCGTTTCAATCTCCCCTTGGTTTCACGGTATTCCCTTCGACCATGAGGACGACAGTTCTTTCCTCCGCCCTCGTTCGATGCTCCACCCCCCTGGGTACAGTGAAACCCTGATGGGGGAGCAGCTCCACGGTACCTTCGGGAAGGTCCAGAAGCAGCCTTCCGCTGAGTACAAGGAAGAACTCATCCTCCCTGTCGTGATGGTGCCAGTGGAACTCGCCCTCGAAAATGCCCATCCTGACGAGGCAGTCGTTGACCTCGGAAAAGGAGAAATTGGTCCATTTCTCCCGGGTCCTTTCCACCATGGTGTCGATATCGATGACCTTCATTTGACCCTTATTTTCAAGCACCAGCTCACTTCCTGACCTTAAGAGAAGTCTTCGTATTTCATGGATCTCAGATTATCAGCTGATAGGAGACTATAGGGGAAACTACGATCCCTTCCCAACAGGGTGTGAGCGACCAGGATTCATCTATGGAATGGAGCATCCCCTTCAACCTGCTGGTCCCGTTGCTCCAAGGGGTGAACTGGATGTGGCTGAACTTCATCTCGTATGACCTCGTTTCCCCGGGATCGAGGCATTCGATATCGTCGATATTTATCTGATAATGGTCGTTGTGCGTGAGCCATATCGTTTCGTTGTTCGTCAGGTTGTGACTCTCGAGGAAGAGCATGAGATATCCCGAATAGAGCAGCGGAGTCTCCGCGTTGTTGGTAAGTTCGAAATTGACCGTTATCTCCTCCCCGGGACGGATCGCATCATCGCCAAGAACGATCTCAAGCTTCACATCGTGTTCGGATATCCATATCTCGCTCCTCACGGCGAAGAGGTAAATGTTGACAAGTATCAGCAGAAGGGTGATGCCGATGAGGATGCCCAGCAGAAGCCTTCTCCTTTTCACTGCACCACCTTGTAATCCTGGATATTCCCCACTCTATCAAGTAATGGGAATTTAGATCGGGGAGCTCCCCATCGTCAACAGTTCTGTTAAAGATTGTGGTCGTCCATGTCACTTATCTCTTGACGAGAAGTGCCTTTGTCATCTTTCCGTGGTAGTGGCAGATTATGTTTGACAGATGCAGCGTCCATGTGAGCATCACGAATCCCAGGAGAAATCCGAGAGGTATGAGGACCAATCGAGCCTTAACAGGCACCGGCAAACCCATGGGGAGCCCGGTAATTGTCCCAAGCAACGAGGGTATTGGAAGCAGCACCAGCGAAATGGATAATGCCAGGAAGGTGATGAATATGGTGAAGTATATTATTCCCAGGGGAAACATCAGGAACATGTAGAGTAAAGAGGAGTACATCCTCGGGTCCTTGAACAGAGCCTTGAGCCTCTGCCAAATGGTTCCCTTCACCCTCAATTTCCTCTGTTTCTTCGGCATTCTGATACCGAGCATGAACTCCGTGAACCTTCCATGGACCCATGCGAGTCCGTAATTGCTCACGAGGAAAAGTGCTGCGATGAAGATGCCGAATACGAAGATTATCAGTGAAAGGCTTACGGAGATCATGGTGACCAGGTACGTGAAGTATATGATCCCTATGGGGAACATGAGAAGGAGGTACAGAAGTCCCGTATATGTCCTAGGATCCCTGTAGATACCGAAGATCTCTGCAAGAAATGATCTTCTCTCCTTCGTTTCCTTTATGACCTTGGTCTTTTCCCTGACCTTTTCATCAAGCTTGACGTATGCTTTAGCGACCTCTTTCGGAGAGCCGTAATCCCTCGCTGCAAGGGCAACTGCCTTTTCCTTGCTCTTTGCCCTTCCGCTGTCGAGAATCTCCTCCACCATGACGCTCAGATGCTCCTCCGCATCATCCATGGCATCCGAGATAATGGCCTCGTCTATGCCCTTGAGCTCCCTTTTGAGGTCTTGGATATAATCCTTGATGGAAACGTATCTAACCATCGATCTTCCCCCTGAGGATCTTGTTCACGAACTCAGTTGTATCTTCCCAGGTCCTGGACCAGACCTCGAGTTTGTCCTTCCCCTTCTTTGTTATTCTGTAGTATTTCCTCGGAGGTCCCGATTCCGAGGCCTTTATCTCGCTTTTAAGGTAGCCTTTCTTCTCCATCGCCCGAAGCACCGGATATATGGTTCCCTGCTTCATCTGGACACCTGTCAAGTTCATTTCCTCCATCTGCTTGGCGATCTGGTAGCCGTAAAGTGGCTCCTTCGAGTTGTCGCAGATGGCCAGAAGTATCAGTGAGATGAGCCCCGTAACAAGCTCCTTCTCGAACTTCTCGTCCCGCTTTATCTTTTCATCTTTCTTCATGGGGATCACCCCTTTCCTTCCAGAGTGATGTCCCCCGAATCTGTCTCCAGTCTGACCAAGGGGCCTCCTTCGTTCACCTGACCCCTCTTCTCCTTGTCCCTAGGATATCTAAATGTGACATTGTCCTCATAAAAGCCGGTGATCCTCAGATCACCGGCATCGGTATAAAGCTCGAAATCAAAGGAGCTGTTAACCGGAAATGATACCTTGATGTCTCCCGCGCTGTTGCGGACATCCAATCCGTTCTCATCCAGTTCCATCAGGTCGAGATCGATATCTCCCGCCTCGGCATCGACCCTTGAGATGATGCCGCAGTTCTCGCATTTCACGTTGCCCGCATCGGCCCTCACGTAGTCGATGTGGCCGATGTTGGTCAATTTGATGTCTCCAGCATCGCTTCTGACGTCTCCGACGAATTCCACTTGGGTGATTTCGATGTCGCCGACATCCGATTCCAGACTCTCGATCCTCTGAACATTCTTGATCCTGACATCTCCGGCGTTGGACCTGACCCTCGTGAGGTTCTCCGAATCGTAGACCAGGATCCTCCCGGCTCTGTTCGTCAACGAAATGTTTCCCTCTGCACCTTCGAGCCTGAGAATCCCAAAGTTCACTTCTATCCTCTTGACCGTCATTTCGGCCGGGATGTAGACCGTCAGGTCCATCCATACCCAGGGGGAGTCCTTGTCCCTCTTCGTCGTGATCCTGAAGGTGTCCTGTTTCTCCACGTGAAGGTCGATCTTGTCCAGCTCCTCCGCCCCGAAGAGGGTCTTCTTCGTCCCTTTGATCTCGATCTTGCTCTCATCCCATGAGTAGACCTTCACATCGCCCATGTCGTTTATGACCTCCAGCTCGAGATCTTTGTCCCAGGGGTGGGTTTCGACCACCTCCTTCCGGTCCATCTGGAAATAACCCATACCTGCCCAGTATGTGGTTATGGCCAGCATGAGCGCTATCATGACCACTGTGAGGACAAGGAACGCTCTCCAGCTGTGCTTCAGGATGACACCCCCCCGAACCTGCCTTCGGGATAGGTGATGGACCTTCCCGCCGGCATTATTGTAGAGTGCATAGTAGTGTAAAGTGCACAATAGTATATATAGGTTTCCCGGATCGGAAAATGGCTGATATGCATTTGTGTTGACTAGATCTCAACCATACATCGGTCCCGGTTCCGAATGGGGACCTTCCGCTTCCTCCTTTGCCCGTTGCTCCAGCAAACTGTTGGTCTGCTGGAGGAGGTTCTTGGCGGATTCTTCGTCGAGGCCTCCCCGATGGACAAGGAAATCCAGGATGGATTCCTCACTCTCTCCCGATTGCAGTTTCACCGCAACAATGGCCAGGAACCTGTTGGCCATGAACTCCTGCATCTCCTCCGTCAGTCCGAGTATCTTTATCAGGTTGTGGGCTCCGACGATAAGAAGCGTCAGGGCGTCGTTGAACTCTTCCTTCCCCAGTGAGTTGAGGTCAAGGTCCACCTGGATGATGGGATTGTCCTCGTAGCCGATCAGTCCTGCCTTCATCAGGTTCAGGTCGGAGTTAAGGTGGAGCAGCTTCTTGTAGATCCTCATCCTCTCCGTTGCTTCCATGGCATCGGTCGGAATGATGGGATTTATCACAAGATTGGCAAAGTGCTTCCCGACTACAACCTCCACGTTGAATGGTATCTTGGGATGGGAGGCGGTTATGAGCGTCTTGTCCGGCTGCCCCTCTATGCCGCTGGTCTGGATGTCCCACGGATAATCTATGAGCAGTTCGGCGCCATCCTTCCCTTCTGTAAGCCATTTGGATATCTTCTCTGTCCATTCCATATTAATCCACACTCCTATCATATCTCGGTTAATAAACATTGTCAAGGGAATATGTGTTGTTCTTTGAATCGGTACATCAGGTACGGGAATGCATGAAGACATTATTAGATTTAGACCTCACATTTCAGTCCTTGCTCAGGATGGAATACACCCTTCCGTCAACCGGACCATCCTCGAGGATGTACCTGTCCCTGAGGGTACCTTCCATGAAGAAACCGCATTTCTCCATGACCCTGGATGATCTGATGTTGGGGGCAAAGATGACCGCTGATATCCTGTGGAGTTTCAATTTATCGAAACCGTAGGCCACAAGTCCTCTGACAGCTTCGGGCATTATGCCCTGACCCCAGTGCTTCCTTCCCAGCCAGTAGCCGATCTCGCAGGCCCTATTCTGCCATTCGATGTTCATAAGGCCGATCCCGCCGATGACCCTGTCGAAATCCTTTTCCGCTATTGCAAGATTGAGTGCGCTTCCCTCATCGAACCATTTCATGTTCTTATCTATGAAGTTTATGGCATCATCCGGGCCGTACGGATGAGGGATATTGAGGGTATATCTCGAGATGCCCCGATCGTTGATCTGTTCCGCGATATCATCCACATCCTCCATCCTGAACCTTCTCAGGACCACGATACCGCAGTCAATCGTTATGTCTTCCTCGAACGGCTCCTCTTCCATGCTCCCGCCTTCTTCCATGGAACTATCTTCTGTGATTAGTAATCTGTGATGGTGATTCTGTATCATCCTTTCTCTTAATGAAGAACAGGTAGACCAAAACGGATAGTATCAGAAGGGAGATGATCAATGCAATTATTGCCATGATCACGGAAAGGGAAACGGAGCCCTTTGTTTCGGACTGCTCCTCCTCCACATTGGAGAGGCTCTCTTCAAGATCTTCCAGCAGCGTAAGGTCTTCCTCAATGTTCTGCAACCTTGACGAGAGCAGGAATAGATCTTGCCTAGTGGACATCAGTCCGGATATGTTTTCGAGCCTTTCCTTCAATGCAATGTCGAAATCGGAAATCCTGGATCCAAGTTCGTTGATGGTTTCCAGAATGAGGGTGTCGTTTGTCATTATCTGGTCCGACAGATGCTCCAGCCTCAAGCTTATACCTGCCAGGGAAAGGTCCTGGATCCCGTTCAGAAGGTCCTCGATCTCCGTAATCGAGGAAGAGAGATTGGTCTCGGATCTGGCCATCATATCCCTCAATCCTGATAGTCCTACAAAAAGTTCCGAGCGGAAGAGCCGGATATCGCTGTCCATGCCGAGCAGTTCCTGATGCAGGGAAGAGTTGACAGCCTCGAGCTGAAGTGCCAATGATAGGAGCCCGCTCTCGAACCTCAGTCTTAGCATATCTATCTCGTTCTGTATCGTTTCGTTGAACCCGCTTAGGTCGGCCACCATGGTGCTCAATATCGCAGTGATATCGTTGCCAAGGGAGGTCATTCCGTGTGTCAGCGTGGTTATGTTCATGTCCACGGCCGAAAGCAGAACGAGGATCTCCATGAATCCCATGTCCATATCACCGGAAAGGATGTTGAGATCTGAGGCGGCATTGGTAACATTTACGTCCACAGCCCGAAGCAGAGCGATCATGGTTGCAGTATGCAGGTCGTAGGTCCCCTTGAAGCTGCCGAACTCGGTCCTGTGGGCGTTGAGCTCGCTTATTATGGTATCCAGGTCGGTCAGGACCTCGTCTATGTCCAGACCAAGTGCTGAAAGATCGGCTTTCAATGATGAGTTCACACCATGCAGTTCGGAGCGAAGTTCTGTCAATCCCGAGATGACATCACTTATCGACCCGTTGAGGAAGGCGAGATCGTTGCTGTTGACGTTTACGATGTTCAATATGGATGCGAGACTGAGGGTGATCGTGCCGTTGAAGAAGTCAACATCCGCTCCGGTGGAATTTATATCGTCCCAGATGTCCTCGAGCATAACCTTTATCCAGCCGGTCTCCGAAGTGTCCAGCAGTCCCACTGTTCCGTTCACATATCCAAGGATGACCTTCATCGTATCGATGTCAAGGGTGATGTTCGTCTCGAAGGAGAGGAATTCGTCCCTGTGCGAGCGGAGGTTCGAGGAAAGGTCCTGAAGTTCGGCAAGAATGGAGGCGTTTGCTCCGTCAAGTGATTTCGAGAGAAGTGTGATCCTGTATATGATGCCATCAAGTGTGTCGTTGAGGGAATCGACACCGCCAGATGTGCTTCCGAGCAGGGTGATGATCGTAGCGAGGTCAGTGCTGAATGTGTTGTTGATGAAATCTATGTCTGCGCTCCCCCGCTCCACAAGGTCGAAGAGGTCCGAGAGGTCCGAGAAGAGGGATAAGTTCAGGTAATCCAGGTCGAGGGCGATGTCCGCCAACAGGTTGGATATCAATGATAGTTCGGTATTGAAGCTTCCATTGACGTATTTGAGGTGGTTGTTGTTCTCGATCACGAAGTTTAGCAGTTCGGAAAGGTCCGTGCTCAAGGATGTGTTGAGATACCCGAGGCCGTCTTTGTTGTCCTTGGCGTATTGGAGAAGTTCGTAGAGTTCGGATTCTACCGTCATGTTGAGATATGTGAGCTTCTGGTTGATCATTGTGGCATAGAACAATAATGTGTTCAGGTCGGTGTCGATGGAGTTGTTCATGAACTTCAGGTGGTTGTTGTTCTCTATGACGAAGGAGAGCAATGCCGATAGGTCCCCTTCTATCGACGAATTCATGTATTTCAGGAAGTTGTTGTTCTCGATAACGAATGAGAGCATTCCTGAGAGGTCGGAGCTTATGGTCCCGTTCATCGAATCCAGTTTGTTGTTCAAAGCTATCAGATAGTTCATCAGGGATGTGAGGTCGGAATCTATGGAATTGTTCATGTATTTGAGGTGGTTGTTGTTCTCGATGAGGAAGTCCAGAATATCGGCCAGGTCGGAATCTATGGAGGAGTTCATGTATTTGAGGTGGTTGTTGTTCTCAACGATGAAGTCCCGGAGCTCTGTCAGGTCGGCTTGGATGGATGCGTTCATGTATTTCAGGTGGTTGCTGTTCTCGATGAGGAAGGTCAGAAGCTCGGAGAGATCGGAATCAATGGAGTTGTTCATGTATTTCAGGTAGTTGTTGTTCTGGACCAGGAACGAAAGTATTGTGGCGAGGTCTGAATCAATGGAGTTGTTCATGTATTTGAGGTGGTTGTTGTTCTGGATGAGGAACGTCAAGACCGTAGTGAGTCCCCCTCCGAAGCTCGCGTTGGTATATTTCAGAATATTGTTATTCTCCACGATGAAGTCCCGGAGCTCCGTCAATTCGGATCGGATGGATGTGTTCATGAACTTCAGGTGGTTGTTGTTCTCCACGACGAAATCCAGCAGCTCCGTGAGGTCCGAATCTATCGAGGCATTCATGTACTTCAGGTGGTTGTTGTTCTCCACGATGAAGGTCCTCAATTCGGTGAGGTCGCTCCAAATAGTGTCGTTCATGAACTCCAGGTGAGCGTTGTGTGCTATGAGATAATCGAGGATATCCGTTATATCGGAACCAAGGGAGGAGTTGAGGTATTTCAGTCGGTTATTGTTCTCCACGATGAAGGTTAAAAGATCCGCGAGGTCCGAATCTATCGAGGCGTTCATGTGCTTCAGGTGATTGTTGTTCTCGATGAGGAAGGTGAGTATATCGGAGAGCTCCGAATGGACGGAAGCGTTCATTCCCTTCAGGTAGTTGTTGCTGCCGATCACATAGGACAGGATATTGTCGAGGTCCGTGGAGAAGGAGATGTTCATGTACTTCAGTATGTTGTTGCTGTCTCCCACCATGGAGTAGATGTTTGAAAGAGAGGGGAGCACCGTGGAATTCATGTACGTCAGATTGCCTAGGATGTTGTAAAGGAGCTGTTTGATGGCGGAATTATCCGTCCCGATGGTGTCGTTGATGGACGTTGCAAGGGCGAGAAGAGCGGAGAGCTGGGTGTGTTGTGTTCTGTTCATGTAATCCGCTATGTTCCAGGTCTTGAGCACCGTGGAGTTGATGTAATCGATATCCATCGCCAGGGCGTCTATGGCCGCCTCGAGGGCCGACAGGTCCACGGATCCCGAACCGGAGGAGGATGGACTTTTATCGATCTTTACGGCATCCGTGATAACTATCGTGCTCTCCCCTCCGAGGGGCTCGACGGTAACAACGCCGTAATAGTAGGTGAGATTCCACTGAATATCAATGTCCTTGTAGTCATTATCGGTCGTTGAGTTGAGTCTGTAAAGGGCGTGCGGATCAGTCCCTCGGTAGATACCGTAAATGTAGGTGGAGTTCCCTACATCGTCCCAGGTCAGGTTCATGGAGCTCTGGAGAGCTGTCGCCGACAGGTTCCGGATGGTTACTGGACCGATATGGTCGATGAGATAGACCTTTCCCGCACCCGTTCCACCTTTGTCATTGCCATAGGCTCCGATGAGGATATCATCGAGACCATCACGGTCGACGTCCCCTGCCCCGGAAACGGACCAACCCGAATAATCTGAGGTCTTTTCCCCGTAGAACGAAGCATCCGCTTCCGAAAGGTCCACATCCCTCCTCCATCCCGCCGGTTTTCCGTAGAAGATGTATGATTGGCCGGCATCCGTCGCCCCTTCATCGTTCGCATACGCTCCGATGAGGATATCATCGAATCCGTCACCGTTGACATCTCCCGCTCCGGAAACAGATACACCTGACCTGTCGCTTGCGGATTCTCCCCAGAAAGATCCATCCGCTTCCGAAAGGTCGGTGTCGATCTTGAGCCCCGAAGACCTTCCAAGGATAAGGTAGGTCTGTCCGGCATCGGTCCCGCCGTCATCATCACTGTTTGCTCCTATGAGGATGTCGTCATATCCGTCGCCATTGACGTCACCGGCTCCGGAGACGCTCTGCCCGGCGAGGTCTCCGGCATCCTCCCCCCAGAACGACGCATCGGCCTTGGAAAGGTCGGTGTCAATACTCCATCCGCTCCTCTTCCCGTAAACGAGGTAAACCTGGCCGGCATTCGCTCCCCCGTCATCATCCTGGACGGCTCCTATGAGGATGTCATCGAATCCATCTCCATTGACATCTCCCGCACCGGAGATGGATTGACCCGACCTGTCATCTGCATCCTCGCCTATGAATGAAGCATCGGCATCAGAGAGGTCCGCATCCATCTTCCATCCGGTCGGTTTACCAAGTATGAGATAGGTCTGGCCAGAGTTGCTCCCGCCGTCCTCATCGAGAAGGGCGTTGATCAGGAAATCATCGTATCCGTCGGCATTCACGTCTCCTGCCCCTGAAACTGCGTAGCCGGAATAATCGCCCGAATCCTCGCCGATGAACGAAGCATCCGCTTCCGAAAGATCAGTGTCTCTGCTCCATCCCGCCGGTTTTCCAAGTATGAGATATGTCTGCCCGGCCGTAGTCCCTCCATCATCATCGCCGATGGCTCCTATCAGGAAATCATCATATCCGTCACCGTTGACATCCCCCGCACCCGACACAGCTCGTCCCGAATTATCGTCTGCATCCTCGCCAAGAAACGATGCGTCGGCATTTGAAAGATCGAAGTTCGTATCCATTCCCGTTCCATTTCCGAAGATCAGGTAGGTCTGCCCCGAATTGCTGCCTCCGTCATCGTCCTGGTAGGCACCAATTAGTATGTCATCATATCCGTCTCCGTTGACATCCCCCGCTCCGGATACGCAATACCCCGCGAAATCAGAGCCGTCCTCTCCGATATAACCCGAATAGTTCCCCGTCAGGTCCACGTCGATCTTCCCCCAGCGGACCGGGTCCGGATGTTCGGGATTGAGGTCCATCTCGTTCAGTATGTTGTCATTGTCCAGGTCCGGATCGAAGCTGTCTCCGATCCCATCCCTGTCATCGTCATGATCGCAGTAGATGGACACCGGGTGGGAATGGCCGGATTCAATACCTGAACCGTCAATGGTCCTTATCGAGTAGTAGTAGGTCTTATGAAGTTCCACTTCCCGGTCGATATACTCCCTGAAGAAAAGGCCCGTGGCGGAAACCTCCTCGTAATCCCTCCCATCCATGGACCTGTAAACGGTATAACCTGAAAGGGGCTTCCAGTATCGTGGATTCTTCCAGGATAATCCTACCTCCCTTTTATCCGGATCATAGGATACATCTATGAACTTGGGGGATGGAGGTCCGCTCATGTAGAACCATAGATAGGTCTGTCCTGCATAGGATGCTCCCTCTTCGTCATCCGGTGATGAGATGAGCAGATCGTCATATCCGTCTCCATTGACATCCCCCGCTCCCGAAACATGTTTGCCAGCGTGATCCCCCGCATCCTCCCCCCAGAAGGAAGATGTTGCATTGGACAGGTCGGTATCCATGCTCCAGCCCGTTGACTTTCCCGTTATCAGATAGACCTGGCCTGCATCGGATCCTCCGTCATCGTCGTAATATGCGCCTATCAGAAAATCATCGTATCCATCCCCGTTGACGTCTCCGGTTCCGGAGACTGAAACACCGGAGGAATCGTTCGCATCCTCCCCCCAGAACGAAGCATCCGAGTTTGAGAGGTCCCGGTCCGTTTTCCAACCTGAAGGTCTGCCGAGGATCAGGTAGGTCTGACCGGCATTTGATCCTCCGTCATCATCCCCCAATGCGGAGATCAGCACATCATCGAATCCATCTCCGTTCACATCCCCAGCACCGGAAACGCTCCAACCCGCAACATCGCCTCCATCCTCCCCCCAGAACGAAGCATCCGCATTGGATAGATCGGTGTTCATTGTCCAGCCTGAAGGCTTACCAAGTATGATGTAAACCTGTCCGGCGCTTGTTCCACCGTCATCATCATAGGGGGATGCGACCACAATGTCGTCATATCCGTCTCCGTTCAAATCGCCTGCTCCGGCGATCGAATATCCTGCGTAATCACCGGCATCTTCGCCTATGAAGGATGCATCCACGTTGGAGAGGGCCGTATTGGATGACCATCCGGTCCTTTTCCCTAGAACAAGGTACGCCTGGCCTGCATTGCCCCCTCCTTCATCGTTGCCATAGGCACCTATGAGGAAGTCGTCGTAACCGTCTCCGTTCACATCTCCAGCTCCCGCCACCGAAAATCCCGAATCATCACTTGAGGATTCACCCTTGAAGGAAGCATCGGCGGTTGACAGACTCGTATCCATTTTCCATCCATCTTCCTTGCCGAATATGATATAGGTCTTTCCCACGGAGCTGGAGAAGCCGTCATCCCATCCGAAGGCCCCGATGGCGATATCATCGAATCCGTCACCGTTGACATCTCCCACCCCGGCCACACTGTATCCCGCCTCATCGTTGGAGTATTCTCCCCTGAAGGAAGCATCGGAATCGGAAAGGTCCGCATCCGGTGACCATCCGGAAGGCTTTCCGAAAATGATATATGTTTGTCCGGCGTAGGAACCGGTCTCGCTGTTCTGGGCAGCACCTATTATGATATCATCATATCCGTCGCCGTTCACATCCCCTGCGCTGTCGGTGGATATTCCTGACATGTCCGAGGCGCTCTCCCCCCAGAATGATGCATGGGAATCGCTGAGGTCCATATCCATGTATCTCATCGCGGAGCCCTCATCATTGTTGAGAACGATGAGGGAGCACAGCATCAGGGCCGCCAGAGATACGGCCAGTGATTTATTTTTCATCTGCAAAACGGCTCCCCCTGGGACGCCAATAACATCGAGTGCGGCTTATTTAATGATTATTTCATTACTATTGCCCTGGGAAATGATCCCATTTTGAATTATGCGTAATAAATGGAGGATGTCCCTTCAATATGTTTAAAACGTAGCGGTCCATGGATGTTCATGGAATTCTCTACGATAATCGGTTCTGTCGGGGTCGGCCTGCTGCTTCTGGCCTTTCTCCTGAACCTCTTCAAATTCGTATCCCAGGAGAGCAAGCTGTACATCATTCTGAACATCCTTGGGGCCGGGGTGGCGATGATCGCTTCCGTAATGATATGGTTCGTTCCCTTCATAGTCCTGGAGCTCATATGGGTCATGGTCGGCATAGCAGGTCTGATCAGAGTGCTTGGAAAAAGGAAAGAGGAGGCTCCCGCTTTTATTATAAGATAACATTTGCCAAGCGGAAATAGATTGGAATGGCTTCCGCTGAATGTTATTGTATCATCATTCAATAATCGGAAGGGGGATGCTGGAAACCTCTGTAGACAGGGAACGGTATATTTATGGGATATTTTTTATGAACGATTGTCTTCTTCGATATCTCGAACTTATTTCCTATCAGGTTCTTCTTTAAAAGTTCGAAAGGTGTGCAGGTCCTTTCCTCGAAATGCCAGAAGGAAACCTTTCCATTCCTTTTCACCTCCTCGATGACCTCATCGGTCATGTATATGAAATAGGAGCCGTCTTCTTCCACTATCCTGATATCGATCTGGGTCTCGAAAATCGGTATCACGTTCTTTACTCTCTGCGTCATCATATCCCGAGACAGATATCTGCGAGAGCGTTCATAAGCGTTTCCAATTTCGGGGGTTGACGTAAATAGCGAAATTCCACCTTCCTATTCCGGCAAGGAATGATTTTCATGTGATAATGCAACTTCAGCATTGACCAATTTATCCTCATGGGTCCTGTTCGAAGATCTCGATCAAGAGGTTTCCGGAAGAGTTCCGATTTGGCATCTTATAATTCTAAACACCCGAATATGGGATGCTAAGTGGGATCCGGAGTCCGGATGAAATTACCCTTTCTTTATCATCAGAACATCCCTGGCTATCTTTTCCGGATGGTCCTCGACCTTTTCAAGATATTTCTCTATCTGCTTGTCATCCTCTATCTTGAAATGAAAGAATGATTTGCACTTGCTGCATACGAAATCGATCTTCAGCATGTCCTGACCGATATCGTGGTTCATCTGTTTGATCTCCATCAACTCGTTAAAATTACAAATAGGACAAGGACCAGTAAGCATCTTCAAAACATCACCGTCCTTATTATAACATCCTTTCAGATATTAAGTGTTTTCATTGAATTCTGCGATGGGGAGATTCAAGGATAATTCCACTTGTCCGTTTTGTTAGATTCAGTATCACATTAAATACGATCGGGGCATTATTCACTTTCATGAAGGAAGGGGAGCTCGAAGCGTTTTTCATAGAGAGCGGATTTTCGGATTTCAAGTGGATCGATCCGAAGACGATCGTTCTTGCCCAGTGGGTCAGAATGAAATGCATGTACGGATGCGGCAGTTACGGTACGATCTCCACCTGTCCCCCGAACGTTCCATCGGTCACGGAATGTGAACGGTTCGTTAAGGAGTATTCCAGATGCGCGGTCTTCCATTTCGAGAAGAAGATGGACCACCCCGAGGACAGACATGAGTGGACCAGGGAGGTCAACCGGAAGCTCTATGAACTCGAATTGTTCCTTTTCAAATCAGGATATGTGAAGGCATTCCTGCTCCCGATGGACACATGCGAGCTGTGCGGGTCCTGCGTTCCCACCAGACAGGACTGCAGACATCTGGAGCAGGCAAGGCCCACTCCGGACGCCCTCGGCATCGATGTCTATTCGACCGTCCGGACCATCGGATACCCGATACAGGTGCTCTCCGATTACGATCAGACGATGAACAGGTACGCCTTTCTGCTGGTAGAATGAGACCTTCAAAAGATTTACTGTATAGGGACCGGTCAACCCAATATCTTCTTTAGCTCGATGAGATCGCCTGACCTTCCATCGATCCTTGCCAGCAGTTCGGTCGGGTCGTCGTAATAGGGCATTATTCCGATGTTCCATTCACATCCACCATTATCGGACTTGTCTCCTAGGAGATAGAGGAACGTAAGATGGATGTCCTTTCCCTTTTCGATATAATCCCTGTTCGTTAGCTCCTGTCTTGCAGTTGACACTGCACTGGTGGAATCCACCGACCAGTTCCTCACGGGAGCCTTCGAGAGCGGCTCCCCTGTCTCCTCCTCTATGCTCCCGTCTCCTGAGACAGTGAAGGCGACCGAGCCCAGAGGGAAGCCCGATGTGACATCGTTGTAGGCGAACTTCCACTTAACCGCTCTCCCGTCGCTTCCGGGCTCAACCGCAGTGACGACGACAAGAGATAGCTCCTTTCCGGTCTGCTCAACCCTCGTCCTCACAGTGGGATGATGTTTGAAAGCGGACATGCCCTCTTCTTCCCCGGAGCTCCCCAGGCATCCGCATATGAAAAGAATTACCGCGGCTCCAGCGAAGAGAATTGGAATTCTATTCATTTTTTCGCTTCGCCTCCGTGCTTTTCAAGATACTCGGCGGCAAGGATCGCCGCCCCTGTGGCTGTAACTATCTGAGGGTTCTCTGGAACGTGCATCTTCCTTCCCAGCTCCTTCTCCATCGCATGCACCATGCCTATGTTCTTCGCGGGCCCCCCGTCGAAGAATATCACATCCCTTATCCCAACCTTCTTGGCCATGGCTACAAGCCTTCTAGCCACGGCCTTGTGTATGCCCATGATTATATCCTCCTTGGGATGGCCCTGGAAGATGAGGTTCGCAACCTCGGACTTGGCGAATACCAGGCATGTGGTTGTTATGTCCACAGGGTCCCTGCTGGTGAGCGAGATCGGACCGAGGTCGTCGAGGGGAACCTCAAGCACCTTTGCAAGCACCTCCAGGAACCTTCCCGTCCCGGCCGCGCACTTGTCGTTCATGGCGAAGTTGATCATCTGCAGGTCGTCGTCCAGTGCTATGACCTTTGTGTCCTGGCCCCCGATATCTATTATGGTCCGGACATTCAGTTCGGAGCCCAGCCACTGGACCCCTCTTGCATTAGCAGAGATCTCGCTGATGTTGTGTTCAGCGAGGGAGGTCACCCTCCGACCGTAACCTGTGGACATGATCATCTCGATCTCCTCCCTCCTGACACCAGCCATTGCCATGGCCTCGTCAAGGACCTTCCTCGATGTGATGTCGTGGTCGTGGCCTGTGGGAGCGACGCCGTGCCCAATCCTCTTCCCGTCCATGACTATGGCGGATTTCACGTAGGTGGATCCCAGGTCCACTCCGGCGGTCATCATCACTTCCACCTCAGCAGTCTGTCCAGCAGTTTTGTTCTCTCCACCTTCACTTCTCCCTTGTCGTTCTCCCTCAATTTCAACGGTGAGCTCCGGGGTCTGGGAGCCGATAAAGCAGCCCCCAGGGCCCCTACTAAATGCGGCTCCTCGGGCACCATCATCTCCCTGTTTATGTCCTTCCTTATTTCCTCCACCACTCCCTTGTTCCTGGCGACACCCCCGCAGATCATGACCTTCCCCTTGCTCTGCGTCGAATTCACCAGGGCGATAATCTTCCTTGCCACCATCTGGTGGAGGCCCGCAAGTATGTCGTCGGTCCTCTTTCCCTTGGCGATCAAGGACACGACCTCCGATTCCGCGAACACCGTGCAGGTGGCGTTCACGTGCTCCGCCAGCTTCGAGTGCAGGGATCGCTCGCCGACGTCGCCGATCTCCATCTCCAGGGCCATCGCCAAGGTGTCCATGAAGCAGCCTGTCCCCGTGGAGCACTTGTCGTTGGTCCTGAAATCCGAAATGATCCCCATATCTCCCATCCTCATGGCCCTTACTCCGTGCCCCCCAATGTCAACGACGATCTCAACGTCCGGAACTAGAAAGAACGCGCCCTTGGCGAAGGAGGTGATATCCGTACGGGCCATGTCGGCGAAATCCAGGGACCTCCTGCCC
This sequence comes from Thermoplasmatota archaeon, assembly GCA_048569615.1. GTDB lineage: Archaea > Thermoplasmatota > Penumbrarchaeia > Penumbrarchaeales > Penumbrarchaeaceae > JAYEPK01. The sequence continues at coordinate 44,595 of JBLIRK010000005.1, forward strand.
TGACCGGTCGCCACGATGTAGCCGATATCGTTTCTCTTCAATCCTTTCTGTTCGAGGAGCTGCTCCATGAGCCCCGAGGCGAGCTTTCCGGGCTCCATGGTGGTGTTTCCCAATACCGAACCCGCCACCTCCTTCCCGTTCTCAAGGAGGAGCACTTTGGTGGAGATCGCGCCGACATCTATGCCCAGGTCGTAGGGCTTCCCGGAAATAATTTCCCCGCTCATCTGCCTGCCTCTTTGAACTCCCTTCTAGCCTTGATCATCTCGACGAAGGCCTCCACCCTCGTCCTTACCTGCTCTATGTCGCCTTCGTCGTATTCGGATTCCAGCTTCACCATTGGGATGCCCATCTCCCTGAGCTCCAGCTCGATCTTCGTCGCTTCCAGATTGTTCAGGTGGCACCCCCTCAATGTATGGAACACGACCCCCTCGATGCCGTAGGCCTTGATGGAGGTCTTGAGCCTCCTTAGCCTGTCCTCGTTGGGGCTGAAACATGGACAGGTACACGGAAAGAAATACCTCTCCGCTATTGCCTGAAGCATCTCCTTCATGGTCCATCCCTCCAGCATCACGGGATCGGACATCAGCCTGAAACCGGTGCAAAGCTCGTCCGTCACGATGGTCCCGCCGGATTCCTCTATGACGGTGGGGATCTTGAAGTTGGGGTACATCATGGGAGAGCCCGCAAGGAGTATCCTGGCCGCGCCCTCCTCCCCCGCCTGTATCGCCTTATCCTGCATCCCGTTCAGTTCGGATAAGAGCTCCCTTACCTTCTTGTTCCATCTGTCTATCCGGTCTATCTGGGAAGCCTGGACCACGAGCATGGCATCCCTGCCGGAGATGGGGGGCTTATCTTTCCTTCGGATCTCCAGGAGCTTTGTCCAGAGCTCATTGGACTCGTTCCATTTCTCCACTTCCCTTCTGAGCTTCCGTTTGGTTATCTTATTCCCTGTTAGCTCCTCCAGCCTCTTCTTCAGATAGACTATCTCCGATACCCATAGCTTCGATGAGGTCTCCCCGATCTTGACCCTGGGTATGTTCATCATAACAACGGGGACGAAATCCTCCAGGATCTCGGCCAGCTTCATCTTGCCGTCGCAGGTCGCGGGTCCCGCGACCATGTCCACCAGGTCCGCCACCGGATTGGAGGAAACCATCTTCGTTCCCAGGGTGGCCTTTACCATGGGGCACAATCCCGCATCCCCCAGGAGCTCGTTGGCCGGATGGACAGGCTCGTAATAACCGGAGCACAACCTAAGCCCCTGGGCGCCTGCGGCGCTTATCAGCTCGTAGGGGACCATCACGCATAACGTGCCGACGACCTTCCCTCCCTTCTCCCTGAACTCCTTGAGCTCCAGGTACCTTACGCCTCCGTAGCGGTGAACCTCGTCGAAGTAGTTCATGGCCTTTGCCCTGTTCTTCTGGGCCTTCAGGTTCTTCCGGGAGGCCTCCTCCATCTGCTCGGACCTCTTCCTGGTCCTCGTCCGCTGCTCCTCCGAGAAGTATCCTTCCTTGTCCTTGAGGTACCTGCTGGGCATCATCCTCCTCCTTTTCTGCTCGTATCCTTCTTCTTCTTGTTGATGAGGCCGAGAGCGGTCCTCTTCGGCCTCTTCGAGCTCACGATCCCGAAGGGACCATACATCAGGGACAGGCAGTCCTTCTCGGGGCAGAGCTCCACGCATCTGCCGCAGAGTGTGCAGTCCTCCCCGGCGACATCGTCCTTCTCCATGTCCTCGTACACCTTATCGTGGTCCAGGGGGCAGACCCTGAGGCAGACGCGGCATCTTGTGCATTTCTCCGGGTCCTTCTTCAGCCAGGCAAGGGACGCACCGCTCAGAAGCGCCATCGCCCCGCCCATGGGGCAGATGCGGCAGAATGCCATCTTGATGAAGAAGGACGCCACCAGGAACAGCACCAGAATGACCAGTGCAAGGACGGGAAGCGTCGTCGTCCACGGCTCCAGACCGAATATCTGCTGGGTGACCGTAAAGAAACCCTTTGCGGGACAGACCTGACAGAAGGGGAGCGCCAGCGTTGACTGGCAGCCCATGATACCAAGGGCGGATATGCCGATGGGAATCGAAAGAAGGATCGTAAGGAAGATTATCACGTACTTGATCCGCCGGAGAACGACCCTGTGGCTCCATCTCAGCTTGTATGCGGGGATACCTGTCCTCTCCCGGAGCCACCCCATGAACTCCTGGACCATCCCGAAGGGGCAGAGCCAGGAGCACCAGAGCCTTCCCAGAAGGATGATCAGTATCAGGACCACCATGACCATGATCAGCACGTCAACGTAGCTGTTGTAGTAGCCCTGTGTGAGCCCGTCCTGGAGCTGATAATAGAAGCAGGATGTCGGTGTGGTGTTGATATACCTGCAGGAGGCGTTGGGAAGGAATATCCTGCGGAGAAGGGGATATGTTCCAAAAGGGGGGAGACCGAGGAGCTGGCTTAGAATGAAACCCAGGGCAAGCCCCTGGACCGCGAACCTCCAAGGCCTGATCCTTGTCCCCTTGAACTCCCCCTTCACCCCCGTGCCCTCCTTTTCCTGATATGGTGTATCCAGAGCCTTGAAAGGACGGCAAGCTGGGCGATGAGGACAGCCACCAGCGCAAGCTGTACCACCTTCATCCACTGGACCAGGTCGTCGATCTCGCCGAGCACCGCCTCCGTCCTCTTGGTCTTTCCGTCGATAATATATACGTGGGGGGTGACGTAGCCCGATGTGTAATCGCCTTTGCCTATGTATCCGCCCTGTCCGGCGATTATCTCCATTTCCCCGTCCCTGTCCGGATCGGCGATCACGACACCCAGCACATCCCTTCCGAGCTCCCCGGAGGTCCATTCCAGGACCCTTGTCTCGGCATCGTAGACCCTGATGTAACCCGCCATGTTCGAAACGACGATCTCCAACGTCCCGTCGTCATCGACGTCCCCGATATCGAGCCCGTAGGCCTTCGGGCCGATGTTCCCGCTCTTCCATACCTGGACGAAGTCATTGCCGTCGTAGGTGAAGATGAAGCACCATCCGTCCCTGTACCTGTACCCGTTTGAAACCACCATCTCCAGGACTCCGTCGCCGTCGAGGTCCACGACCTTCAAACCTTCAACACATCCTCCGAGATCGGGGCTCTTCCATTTCAGATCCCCAGTTTCCAGGTCGAATATCCTGATGTAGCCCTCTCCCCGGATATCTCCGAGCGACACTCCGGATGTGACGATCAGCTCCTCCTTCCCGTCCTGGTCAAGGTCGGCGATATCGATCTCCCTCAGCCTCGAATCGAAGGGCTCGAGCTCCCTGTAGGGATCGGATGAATTGTGCTCGAAGAAGTAGACCTGCCCCCATCCCTGGTCCGTCTTGAAACCCGACCCTACGATGAGCTCGTTCTCGCCGTCCCCGTCGACATCATGGAGGAGCAGGCCGTGGGCATCCCTGACTAGAGTCACTGATTCCCATTCGATCTCCTTCGTCCGTCCGTCCAGTGCCCTGACGTTCCCGTCACCGTCCCCGATGATGATCTCCATGGAATCGTCATTGTCGAACTGGCCGGCCCTGAGGCCCCAGCACCGGGTCCCGAACCTGGGTGAGGTCCAGTCAACGGAGTAATCACCCCCGGCATATTCGACGGAGGTCACGTATCCGTCGTAAGAGCCGAAAAGTATCTCGTCCCTTCCGTCTCCGTCAACATCCTCGCATATGATGGACTGGAACCTTCCGATGCCGGAGGTGAGCTCCCTGGGCTCCACCACGGCTGATGCGGGCTGAAAGAATATCATCATCATCAGCAGGATGCAAAGGAAGTGAGGGAACCGCCCCTTCATCCCCTGGACCTCCGGATCTCCCTGTATGCGGGATAGAAGAATGCGACCAAGGCAGCTGCCCCGATAATGATGAGGGATACGGCGGTGATGGTCCCGATGGGAAGTCCGTCCCCCTCTCCCGCTTCGCCGCCGAATCCGTAGAGTATGACGGTATGGCTCTTTCCCAGTCCAGAGGCCAGGAACCTGCCGTCCGGGGACCACCTTGACATCATCACCATGGCATGCTGCTCCATACCGTCCTTGATCACTTTCAGTTCGGTACCGGTCACGGAATCCCTTATCTTCAGAGTGAGGTCAACACCGGAGGTGGCAGCTATCTCCTGAAAGGGGTGGAAATCGACGGACCTGACGCAGTTGTTGTCGGACCATGTGGCGAGGATCTCGCCGGTGGATGAGTTCCAGACCTTGATCTTGTAATCCCTGGAGCCGGTGATGAGCCTTGAATCATCCGGAGACCAGTCGATGTCCAGAACACCTGTGGTATGCCCGGTCGCGTTCATCACCTCGGTCCTTGTGGAGAACTCCATGATCCTTATCATCCTGTCATCGGATGCGGATGCGAGCCTGTCACCCTCGTTCGACCATCTCACTGCGAGCACTCCATCCCTGTGCCAGTTGAGGGTGTGGTAGAGCCTGCCTGTCTGCATGTCCCATATGCGGACAGCGTTCTCCTCCTGGTTCTGCGGGATGACCTTGTCCCTCCCCGAGCCGGACGCCAAGTATCTGCTGTCAGGGGAGAAATCGAGGCAGAGGATGGAGCCGGAGTGCCCCCTCAGCATGTACTTCTCCTCCCAGGTCGCCGTATCGAACACGGTTATAATGCGGTCGTCCCCGCCCACAGCCAGGAGCTTTCCGTCGGGGGAGAAGCAGCAGGCGCGGAGCGGATTCGTCCCCTCGGGGGAGAACCCGTCGCATCTCGTATCCTCCGGGACGAGGTCGAGCACGGTCCTGATCCCACCGTCAGTGGCGTTCAGAACCACGCATTTATCGTCGAAGAACGTGGCGGCGATCATCGATCCGTCGGGGGACCACGACAGCTTCCAGAATGTCGCCTCGCTGTCCTCCTTGGTGTACATCCAGATGACCTCCGCCCTTGCCGGATCTATTTCCGCTACCTGGGCTGCTGCGGGATTCAAGGGCAGAAGGAGGATGAGCAGTCCGAATGCTGTCGCCGGAATGACGGCTATTTTCATGTAAGCACCTCCCTCTCCTCGTTCCGGTTCCTCAAGTAAACAACTAAGGTGACGAATCCGGTTAGCAAGTTCAGGCCGGCGATCACCGCTATTATGATACCGTTGCTCAAGCGACCGCTTTTATCGACTGTTGACGAAGCTGTTTCGTCATCTGCCTCCTCCCCGGGCTCCACGATTACATTGGCGGAGGCCGTTCCCGGCTCCAACCCTTCCTTCACGACTTCCAATTCGATATTGACCGTCGACCTCGAGCTGACCCTGATGGGGAAGTAGAATACCTCGACCTCCCCCTCCTCGTTGGTCAAGTATTTCAACCTCGTATTGCCATCCTTGTCAAAGGCAATGTACCCAGCGGAAATGGAGAAGGTGACCTCAGCTCCCTCGACGGGGGAGCCCTCGTTATCGGTCACCCTTACGATCATGGATGTGGAATTGTCGGAGGTTATCTCCTTATCCGTTGTGTTGATGGCCGCAGACAGACCGGGCGGGCGGACCCCAACGCAGTAAACGGACCGGTCCGAGGAGCCGAAATATACCCTTTCCAGGTAGATGACGGGTGATGAATAGACATAACCCCCGGTCGAGAAGGTCCATACCAGGTCCCCGTTGGTCTCGTTGAAGCAGTAGAGGTTGTAGTCGTCGGAGCCGATGAACAATTTCCCATCCGAGACCACGGGGGACGAGCCCCCCTGGAAATCATGGGTGGGGGAGGACCAGATCACCTCGTCTTCGGAGATGTTGCCGTCCGAATCAGGGTCATCGATCGGAAGGCACCATGTGTACTCGAAGGACCCGAAGAATACCCTGTCATCTCTGACGATCGGTGTGGAATAGGTATCGTGGCCAGTGAAGAAGGACCATTTAATATCCATGGTATCCGGGTCCACATTGTAGATCCTCTGGTCCATCCCTGCGGTCAGCAGCAGATTATCATCATGGAGCACTCCGGAGGAATACACCTCGGCATACTCCCCGAACTCCACCTTGTCCAGTACCTCTCCGTCGTCCAGCGATAGCCTGTAGAGGCTCCTTCCGGTGTCCCCGATGAAGAGCACCCCCCTTTCCTCGTCTACGATCCCCGAGGCCCAAATGGGAAGGTCGGATATCGGAGACCTCCAGATCTCCTGTCCCTCCTTAGATAATCTGTACACGATCCCGGCCAGGTCCGAGAAGATGACCGAATCCCCGAAGGCGTGGGCCGAGGATTTGATCTCTCCCTCGGTCTCGAAGGACCAGAGGGTCTCAGGTTCGGAGGTCGATCCCTCCGGTGGAAGCGAGATGCAGTAGAAATTGCGGTCAAGTGATCCGAAATATCCCCTGCCATTCTCCAGAAGGACCGTTGCTTGTACATCGTCCCCCGACTTGAACTTCCAGTTCATACTCCCGGTCACGGGGTCCAGGCAGTAGACCCAGTCGTCCTCCGAGCCAATGACCAGACCGCCTGGGTAGAAAGTGGGAGAGGAGAGAACCTGACTCCCGGTGTCGAAGGACCATATCAATTCGCCCTTCTCAGGAGCATCCCCGTCTTCAAGGGCCAGGTGCAGGGGGTCCCCCCTCCACTGGCTCCATGCGCCCTCTGAGGGATCCGAACCCGTGAAGGATATAAAGAGGAGGAGAACTAGGATGGCCGCCGCTGTGATCTTGGAAATAGAGCTCATCCCAACGGTTATTTCAGACCCTCCCGAACGATCGCCATTTGCCAGGCTCTCCGGAACATTGCGGGTCTGCGGTTATAATAGTTATGGGGGGCTCCCCGAATCTGTAACCTATCCCTTTCTTATCCTCCTGTATCTCTTCCAGAATACGGCGAGGATGACACCGATGATGATCGCGACTGCAAGGGCGAGGAAGAGCATATCCCTGTTTGCGCTCACCTCCCGCCCGATATCGAATGCGTCGTCCCCATCATCATCATCGGTAACCGGAATGTTCTGCCTGAGGCATCTTACATACCCGTTCCTGTCCCCGAAGAAGACCTTGGAGCCGTATGCCGACGGGGAGACCTCGCTGGCATCCCCGTATTCGAAGCTCCGGTAGATGCTTCCGTTCCCCATATGGACCATGACCAGCCCCTGTTCACAGGTCGCATATACGAGCTTCCCGCCTATTACGGGGGATGTCTCAAGCTGGGAAGGACCGAGGTCAAGGGTCCATTCTATCGAACCATATTCTGCATCCAGGCAGTAGAGGAGCCCGTCATTGGCCCCGACCATAACCTTCTCGGCGTTTACGGCAGGTGAGGATTGGATGTCGCCTCCCAGGGCGGTGCTCCAGATGAGCTCCCCGTCCCCGGCGTCAAGGCAGTACATGTTGCTGTCGTAGGAGCCGAAATATATCCTTCCTTCCATGATCGCGGGTGAGGATGGAATGTAAGCAGCGGAGAAGTTCCATTTATGCTCCCCGGTCAATGCATCCAGACATCTCAGCATCCCGTCGCAGGAACCGAAATATAGGTTGTTGTCATGGACGGCAGGGGTTGTGTGTATCCATCCCTGGCATCCGATGTAATCCCAAGAGGGGGTCCCATCCGGTTTCAGGCTGTAGAACTTAGAATCATAGGATCCGAAATAGATCATGTCGCCGGGTCCGTTGGGGGAGGAAATGATCTCCTTCCCCGATCCCGTATCAAAGGTCCATAGCTGCGCTCCTTCTTCCATGGAGAGCGCCGTCACCATACCAGAACTGTCGCACACTGCGAGATCGTTCGTTTCCTCGATATACAGGGGTGTCGAGAATATAGGTGCTCCGACGTTGTAGCTCCATTCCAGGCTCCCGAACTCCGAATTCAGCTTGTAAACCGTCCCGTTGGAGGTGCCGAACACGCACCAGCCTTCCTCAGCGATGACTGCGGTGCCGATGGATGAATCCGCCCGGAACTCCCAGGACAGGAAGACCTCTCCCTTCAACGGATCTGAAAGGTCGGTGGTGGTTCTTCCCGTATTCGACGGATCTCCCCTGAAGCTGTTCCAGCCTAGCGCAGCGGGACCCGCAACCATCAATATCGACAGGAGAATCGAAAGGATCGCCCCTGTCCTTCCAGGGGAGCACTTCATGGAGATAGAACCAGTTCGACTGGGATTAAAAGCTTGCGCTCTCATAAGTTCGTCACCTTCTGAATACCGCATCGTATCCCTTCACCGCCCACATCGAGGAGGCGATGCCTATTACGAGGGAGGCCAGAAGAAAACCTCCGGGGATCAGGATTATGGGTGCCGCCATATCGGGGGTCAGGAAGGCAGAATCGGACATGGTGAAAAAGACGAGTGCTCCCGCCGCCGATCCCGCAATCGCACCTAGCAGAGCGATCATGAAGACCGCCAGGTTCTCCAGCAGGAAATACATGACGGATCTTCCTTTGGGGGCCCCTATTGTCCTCAGCAGGGAGATCTCCTTTCTCATGTCCACGGCCCTCGCATGGGTGAAAACAACAGCCGAGGCGAGGGAGAGTATCACGCCCAGCAAGAGGAAGTCCCGGAACAGGTAAAGGTACGAGAGCTCGTACCTGGCATTTTCCAGGGCAAGGTCCCTGACCGGCGTTATCAGGGGAGAGAAATCCTCGAAGATCCCCTCAACGGCTTCCTTGCCCCCTCCGTTCGCCCTGACTAGGAAATAATCCGGTGCGGCCGTGGAGGGGAAGAGGTCCTTCAGAAAGGTAGAAGAGAGAACGAAGCTCCCGGTGAACACGGAGGACTCCAGGACACCCACGACAACAAGGGTCACCCTCTCTCCGTTCTCGGTGTCCAGCTTGAACTCCGAACCCAGCTTCTCGTAGTATATCCATGCAAGTGTGTTCTGATCCACGAGGATGGGTATCCTTCCGTCGATCTTCGAATGGAGCATCTCCCAAGCTTCCTTATCGCTTCCCATGCCCTTTCTTCTCTCCATAAGCCCGAAGCCCGATACGTTCGAGAAGCCCTCCCGGACACCAAGGAGCCTGGGAGGATAGACGGCATTGACGTTGGAGCAGGTCCCCCCCTCCGAGCCGACGGAGAGCAAGGATTCAACATCCATTGCTCCGGACCGCAGCTCTCCCCTGAAGGGAACCGGGAGCTCCACCACGTAATCGAATCCGCCCCCGTAATCGCCTATCCCATCCTCCGCATCCGCTTCTAGCATGGCACCGATAACGGTCAGTGAGAGTGAAATGGTGAGAGCCATGGCAAGGATGGAGATGGTAAGCGGATGCTTCCTCGGCCTTCTCGTGATATTGGCGCTCACAATGAGAAGCAGATCGCTTCTTCTGGACACCCTTGACGCAATAAGGTAGATAAGGAGAGCGGTCCCGGCTGAAAACACGATGGAGCCCAGTGTGAACAATAGTCCCTTCGCATAGATATCATCGGAACCGGAGCCAGACACAAGCAGGGCAATACCAATTATGATGGATGCCCCCGAAGCTCCGAAGTGGAGAAGCCTGCCTCTCATTGTCGGGCTTCCCACGGAGATGTCCTCTTCCCTCAGGTTGACCGCGGGAACACTGCCGGTCTCCCTCCAGACCGCAATGAGGGACAGGACCATGGATGAGATCACTCCGATCGATATCGAGATGAGGACAGTGCCTGCCGAGACCGAGAAGGGGACGGAGGAGTTCTCAACGGAATCAGACCAGGCCGAGGAGAGCCCCGCGTTCAGGACGAAGGAGAATACGAATCCCACCGGCAGTCCGATAAGGCTTCCCGCCACGATGCTCCAGGCGGATTCGACCAAGGCCGCCTGGAACAGCCCTCTCCTTCCGGCCCCTATCGAGCGGAGTATCCCCCACTCATGTGACCGTCTAGCCGCCATATCCTTGATCACGGCATACAGCGTAAGGAGGGCACCGGCGATCATTACCGTTCCGAATGAAAGGAACATTCCCGGAAAGATGAGCATGGCGCGGGATGATTCCAGAGCCCTTTCCCGGACGGGGACCAGGCTGATACCCATCGAAGAGTGGTCAAGCCCGTCCCCAATATTATCTAATTCTCCTTGGACATCCTCTCCCCGGACCAAGAGAGCGTTTGAATCACCGTAGCTTCCCGCCCACATCTCCCTTGCGTCCTCCAGGCTCACGAAGCATTTTGGGGTTGTCCTGTAAATGTCCCAGTATTCGAGGTCTGCCTCCCCGAGAGAATCGAGGTCTAGGTCGAATGATGGATCCCACTCGTTGCAGGACGGGGCATCAGTCACCCCCTCGATCGGGGGCAGGAATCCCGGCTCCATACCGATTCCGGTCATGTTGTAGACGGCGGCGACCCTGAACGTCCTTTCCTCCTCCCGCAGCTCCCCGAGGAGGGTCACCTTCCTGTAGGAGACCACGATATCATCACCGATGGAAAGCCCCATCCTTTCGGCGGTCCAGTTGTTGACCGCTATTTCGCCGGTTCCCGGCAGGGGGCCGGATCCTTGAGGTCCAATCATCTCGAGCTCCTCCATCAGACCGGGCCGGACCCCGGAGACAACGGAATACGAGAGCTCCCCGTTCCCGGATGCCAGTGAATCAACGAAATACGAGAGCGAGAGCCCTTCATTCCCTTCTTCCGTCAGGTCCGTCTCGTCGAAGAACAGGCCGTCGCTGTAGATGAAGGAGCCTCCGCTGGATAGGGATCCCACCACCCTGAAGCCCGCCTCATCTAGACCCACGGCGTCGTCAAGAAGGGACATTATGGAATCCATGATCTTTCCCGAGCCGCCGTCCGATACGGTATCTATCAGTACCGTGTTCACCTTCCCGACGATCCCCAGCCTCTCCTGAACGAGTCCGATATCGACCACCAGGATCGGCTCCACCTTTGCGAGGGAATCCGTCCTGAACCTTCCGATACCCCGGTTCTCGATCACAGCCTCCACCGTAAGGTTCAGGGTGATCCTGTCGGACCTGTCAAAACCGAGAAGGCTCTCCTCCCTGGTGGAAAAGGAGGGTACCGATATCCTGATGCCTCCGCCGCTGCCCTCTTCCAATTTCTTCGAGAGCTCCCTGTTGACGTAGCACCCGTACCTCGGTGGAGCACCCAAGTTATCGGATGATTCCGCCTCTACGGCACCCAGCATTTCTAGGTCGTCGTCATCGACGGCCATCAACTTGATGCCGACCGACGATCCCCCTTCCAATTCAGTCCCGATTCCATCGAGGAGGATCAGCGAGCAGAATGAGTCCACACCCTCGATATCCCCTATTCCTGCCCTTTCCATGAGGGCCTCCGGGACGTACCCCGGGGCCGAGATCATGATGTCAACGCCGGACAGGTTTGCAGCGGTGTTCTCCTCCACCATCTTCAGAAGGCCGTCGCCGACCGAGAGGGATGCAAGGAATATGCCTACCAGAAGAGCAACAGGAAGCCCCCTGGCTATACCGGGGCCGAGAGACCGCATTGCGAATTTCATGCCAACGCCCGAAGCCGCTCTGCCCTGCCTTGTCAGCGATCCCGCGATCGCCATAATGAAAAGAAGGAATACCGCGGCGGAAATCGTAAGGATCGGTATCCAGCCCGGCACCAACTCCATGTTTTTCAATCGGCAAGCGGATATATCCAATTTGGGGAAATGGCGGTAAGCAGGATGTATTATTCAGTAATCATGAACTGCTGGCCATTGAAAGCACCCCTTTCCAAGAGATTCAACGAAGAGTGTAGGAACTCTTGAAAATCGTTATATATAAGTGATGATTACAACGGCAATCCGCCCCTGAGCCTTTCGCCGGAAGTGAAATGTTCATTTTGGGGTGAAGAGAGCCGTGGGACCATGACGGGATTCGAAAGGGAGACAAGGGAACTGATCCTTGAGAGCATCAGGGAATATGCCAGGAGGAACCTCTCGGAGGAGAGGCTCCTCGAGGTGGACGAGAACGGCCTGTTCCCGGCCGAGGACCTGAGAAAGATGTACGAGCACGACGAGCTCGGCATACACCTGCTCCTGATACCAAGGGAGTACGGAGGTCTGGGAGCTTCAAATTACGATGCTTACAGGGTCTGCGAGTTCCTGGCAAGGATAGACCTCGGTATAGCCACCGGCATATTCGCCACCTTCCTGGGCCTCGATCCCATCAGGGTCGGAGGCACACCGGAGCAGAAGGAGAAATGGATGAGGATGGTGGCGGACCGGAACCTCCTTGTGGCCTATGCCGCCACCGAGGCCGAGGCAGGCTCGGACCTGGGGGCCCTGAAAACCAAAGCGGTCAGGGTGGTTGAGGACGGCAAGCTTGCAGGCTACCGGATCAGCGGATCGAAGCAGTGGATATCCAACGGCGGGATAGCCGATATCTATCTTGTCCTCGCCCTGGTGGAGAACGGCGTCAGCTGGTTCATAGTCCCAGGCGATGCCGAAGGCTTGATAAAGGGCTCCCCCGAGGACAAGCACGGGATCAGGGCCGCCGACACCGTTGCCTTCACCATGGACGATGTCTTCGTCCCCGCGGAGAACCTTGTAGGGGAAGTTGAAGGCCTCGGCCTGTCACAGGCCCAGGCCGTATTCGGATATACCAGACTGATGGTCGCGGCCTTCGGACTTGGAGCGGGATCGGAGGCCCTTGAAAGGGCTGTGAGATATTCCCAGGACAGGGTGCAGGCCGGAAGCCCGCTGTGCGACAAGCAGGGCTACACCCACAAGCTTATAGTACCCCATGCAGTGAAACTTGCAGCCGCAAGGGCCTACATCGAGCATGTGGCCCACCTGCTGGACGAGGGGAGCGAGGACCTCCAGACTGAAGGGGCGATTGCGAAGTATTTCTCCACCAATGCTGGAAATGGAGCGGCCGAGGACGCCATTCAGGCCCTCGGCGGTTACGGCTACGTCAGGGAATACATGGTGGAGAAGATAAAGCGGGACGTCAAGATAACCCAGATATACGAGGGGACCAACGAGATAATGGAGATGACCATTGCCAGGAACCGGTGGCAGGACCATCTCAAGAGCAGGTCCACGTATTATCACGACCTGTCCAGGGAGATGCGGGACCTGCATGAGAAGTCCCCGTCCGTCGGGGCCTCCCAGATGGCCCAGGCCCTGGACGCCTTGAACGTAATATTCGAGAGGTGCAAGAGGCAGAAGCTCACGAGGAACCAGCATACGCTGTTCAAGCTGGGCGAGCTCTCCGCAGAAGCCGAGGTTTCGATGATATTCTGCAGAACAGCGGCTCTTGACCGATACAGTGAGGCCTTCCCGTACGACAGAGAGATGATGAGGGCCATGTCGAGGATACAGGCAAGATGGGCGGCCCACAGGATCGTCCACGAGGGCATCGAGCTCGTTCTCGGCGGGGGGAGCGGCGATGTCTCCTCGATGCTTGAGGAGACCGGACTCGAATCCATTATCTCGGCCCAGAGGGGCCTCCTCCAGGACATGGACCTTGTCGCTACCATGATCAAGGATGTGTACAGGTCCAGGGCAGGTGGTGCCAAATGAGGTTCCTGGTGCTCGTTAAACAGGTGCCTGACACAACCGAGGTGAGGATAGATCCCAAGACCAATACCCTGATCAGGGAGGGCGTTGAGAGCATAATGAATCCCTACGACCAGTTCGCGCTCGAGGAAGCTCTAAGGCTCAAGGCCTCCAGGGAGGATGTCAGGGTCACGGTTCTTTCAATGGGCCCGCCCCAGGCAAGAAGGGTGCTCCTGAAGGCCCTTGCCCTGGGAGCGGACGATGCCGTGCTCCTTTCCGACAGGGCATTTGCGGGCTCTGACACCTGGGCTACATCCGTGGCCATTTCCAAGGCTATTAGGAAGATGGGAAAGGCGGATGTTGTATTCTGCGGGCTCCAGGCCATAGACGGGGACACCGCCCAGGTGGGACCAGAAACTGCCCAGCTGCTCGGGATTCCCCAGATAACATACGCGGAATCCGTCGAGGTCGAAAGCGGGAGCATCAGGGCAAGACAGCAGACGGAAGAGGGAGTAAGGATCTTGAAATGCATGATGCCGGTTCTCGTCACTTGCGTTCCTCCTCCTTCCTTTATGCCCAGGATCGCTCCCTTGAAGGGCATCGTCGAGGCCGGTGATAAGCCCTACGAGGTCTGGGACATAAGACACATTGAAGGAGATCCGGCCGAGGTCGGTTTAAAGGGCTCCCCCACCCAGGTGAAAAGGACCTATTCCCCACCCGCCAGAGGTGGTGTCATGATTGTCGAAGGCTCTCCCAGGGAAGCGGCAGCCAGACTTGCAGGCATCCTTTTCGATCGCAAGCTCATAGGGGAGGTGAGGTAGATGGGGATCAGGATTGACGATGACAGGTGCGTGGGATGCCGGGTCTGCGTTCCGACATGCCCCTTTTCAGCGATAGGCATGGAGGACGGCAAGGCCGTGATCGGTCCCGAATGCACCATATGCGGGACCTGCGTGGACCACTGCAAGTTCGGCGCCATTATACTAGACGAGAAACCTGAGGTAAAGGCGGACCTGTCCGGCCACAGCGGGGTATGGGTCTTCTGCGAGGTGAGGGGAGCGAGATTGATGTCATCCGCACTGGAGCTGCTGACAAGGGCCAGGAAGATAGCCGGTGAGCTTGACCAGAAGGTCAGCGCGGTTCTTATGGGGAATGGTGTCTCGAAGCACATCTCCACACTATCCGCCTACGGTGCCGAGAAAATTTACATCGCGGATTCCGTCCATATCGAGGAATATCTCACCGAGAAATATGGCCCAATCGTATCGAGGCTGATAAGCGAGTATCATCCATCGATCGTGATCTTCCCGGCATCCAGTACGGGAAGGGACCTGGCCCCTAGGGTCGCGGCCTCCATCGGTACGGGGCTCACGGCCGACTGTACGGACCTATTGGTATCGGACGGCATGCTGGTCCAGTCCAGGCCCGCGTTCGGCGGTAACATAATGGCGGATATTCTCGCCCCCGAGCACAGGCCGCAGATGGCCACCGTGCGCCCCAACGTCTTCAGGGCGGAGGAGCTTAAGGATGGAGGCAGGCAGCCCGAGGTCGTCAATGTCCCGGTGGATATAAGGGAGGATGATGTAAAGGTGAAGATCCTCGATATCATAAGGACCTCTGCATCCGCGGGAAAAGGTATCGAGGAGGCGGACATAGTCATTTCCGGCGGCGGGGCCATGGGTTCCGCCGAGAATTTCAGGATCCTCGAGGAGTTCGCGGAACAGGTGGGCGGGGCAGTCGGAGCATCCAGGGCCGCCGTGGATGCTGGATGGAGGCCGCGGTCGGACCAGGTGGGCCAGACCGGGAAGACGATATCACCCAGGCTGTACATCGCCTGCGGCATCTCCGGAAAGGTCCAGCACCAGGTGGGAATGAAGGGCTCCAAGGTCATCGTGGCCGTGAACAAGGACCCCACCGCGCCGATATTCAGGATAGCGGATTACGGGATAGTCGGCGATCTGTTCCAGGTAGTTCCGGCACTCACTGAAGAGGTCAGAAGGCTCCTGAAATGAGAAGGTTCCCCTCAGGATGATCTCGCCCTCTTCCTGGCGAATAGGAAATAGATGGAGGAGGCTGCCAGGAAGGATGCTACCAGAAATATCAGTATCCAGACGAACAAAGGTATTCCTCCGTCATCTTCCTTCCAGTCCGGGTGGGAGGATGACCTCTTAGGATCCGTGCTGTCGTCGTTTCCCGGATCCCTGTCCATTCCCAGGTATTCCTCGTAGTTCGTGTAGCCGTCCCCGTCCGGATCTTGGTCAGAATCGAAGGTGAAGGGGTCGAACCCTTGCCCGTATTCCCAGAGATCGGGGATCCCGTCCCGGTCCGAATCCGTGTAGGCAGTGATGAAATTGATCTCCTTCTCTATCTCCGCAATGTTCCCTGCCGCATCCACGACACTGAACATCAACCTCCATATTCCGGGCCTTGCATCATTGGTGTCCAGGGAGATATCGAAGGAGCCTGTACCCGGATCTTGCGCCTGCCACGAATCTCCGTTCGATACTACGGAGAGTCCGTCGATCTCGTGGTCGTCCTCGACCTCGATACGGATGGAGAGCTTTTCACCGATCAACGAAAACTCAGGCAGGTCGGTGAAGATGATGACGGGTGGCGATACATCGACGAAGATGCTCCATGCCACAGTGGTCCGATGACCCACGATATCCGTTATTACTGCCTCGACCATGTTCTCACCCTCTCCGAGGTCCTCCGCGGGCGAGATGGTCATCTCAAAGAGGTCCACGTCAAGGTACCTTGTGGCATCCATCTCTACCTCCCCGTTAAATGTGATGCCTATGGAGGAGATCCCCGTGTCATCCGTGACCTGGAATACAAGGTCCAACAGGCTCTCCCTGTTGACCGCCAAATCCGTTGGAGCGCCTTTGAGATCGACATCCGGGTATGTCCCATCAAGATAGACCTCCACTGTCCCCCTTCCGAGGTTGTCACCGCGGTCGACGGCACTGACCGCGACATCGACATATCCCGTTCCCACCGAGCTGAAATTGGTACCGAGGCTGAAGGAGAAGCTCAGGTCCTCCAGTATCGTATCAGTGATATCGATGGAGGCCGAACCGTCTATGGAGACCAGGAGCTTTTCGATGCCTGATGGATCGTAGAGCTTTCCGGAGAGGTCTATGTTTTCTCCCTTCCTGTGGAAGCTTCCTCCTTGGGGCGATGTGATCCTGATGATCGGAGGATCCGCGTCGGTGACCTCGAAGTCCGCCCTTCTCCCGGCCGTATTTCCGGATGGATCCTCCGCAAATACTGTCAGATAATGGTCTCCCAGGTCGAGCTTGATCGTGGGTGTCGAGAGCGACCAGTCCCTGAGGTTCTCGCCAAGCTCCACTTCCGACATGTCCCCCGAACCATCAACCGTGAAGTACATTCTCGACACCATGTGATCGTCGAAGACGGTTCCGGAGATCTCCAGCGGCTCTCCCTGCCTGGCCTTGTGCTCCGCTCCCTGGATCGAGATGCCGGGGGAGCTGTTGTCGTATACGTTAACCCGGGTCTTTACCTGGTACAGTACACCTGAGATGTTGACCCTCGCCCAGATGTTCATGGACCCAGGTTCCACATCATCAAAGATATGGTGGAAATCCCAAGTGAAGTGGCTTGAGCCTGTGTAGTAGATATTATCCCTCATCTCCCATTCGCCGGTGTCCCCAATCCTTACCTCAACCTCCGGCTGATCATCCCTGGAATACAGCCTGCCGTTTATGATATAGCTGGATCCCAGCTCCAGTCCCTCATCCTCCGCCGGCCCGTCGATGGTGAGCCCGTTCTCGCCTATCAGGGTGACGGTAACATTGACGAGCTTTGATGTCCATTGGGAGAACTCGTTGCTGAGGATTATCCTCCAATTTGTGCCTCCGTAGAGGTAAGTCTCCAATTCGGATCCCTGGGACCTTTCCTGCAGATGAAAGCACTGGAACGGCGTCCCTGCCTGGTATGCGTTGAAGTTGAGCTCGTCGGTAATGAAGAGGTCCAGGTTCCCCGAGGTATTCCAGAGGTCGAAGCGCCCCGAGGCCACCGGGCTGCTGCCTCTGACGATGTTGTTACCCACCTCGAAGCTGAGCCTCATCTTCACAGAGCCCGAGGCAGGCTCGATACCGCCCTGGTCGATGTATCTGGGGCTGTCGGCTTCCATCGGGAGCCGGAACCTCACCTCGTATGTCCTCCCGGCCTCGCTGCCCATGACGATCTCCCTCGGGGGCAGTATTCCGGCAGGATCGCTCCCCAGGTCGCCGGAAGATGCCTTTCCCCAATAGTTCCTTCCGTCCCCGACCTCGATGACGAGCTTTCCGAGGTGGTCCGTTGATCCCCTTATTGTTGTTGTCTTGATATCCGGATTGTAGAAGTTCTCGGTCTGTATCTCGACGGTCGCGCCGTCAACCGGGAGCCCCGCCGAATCCACGACGGTGATGTCAAGGACGCAGATGTCGGAATATCTCGAAGTGACGGACCATGTGTAGCCGTCCCCCCTGCAGTTCCAGACCGATGAGATGGTCTTCCCCCACCCTTTCTCGTACATCCTCGGATTGTTTATGGTACCGTCCCAGTGGTACCACTGCAGGTCCCAGAACTCGTTCCATACGTGGTCCTCCGCGGAATTCGATGTGGCAACGACAGGGATCAGAGCGGCCCTTGCGGCAGCGCTCCTCATGTCCTGGTACTCTCCGCATCTTCCGATCCCTTTTTCATAGATCCTTACCGGCTGGACTGGCCGCTCCTGGTCCGATGTGAACTGCATGGAATTCGATATCCATCCGTTAATTGCCTTGATTGCACTCAGCGTTGTGTTCTTTCCTTCAAGGGATTCGCTCAGGAGGGGCTGTCCGGTCTTGTTGTGGACGAAGAACCATTCTCTCCAGTATTTTCCCCCCGGAGGCGGAACTCCGTAGTTCCTGTCGAAGGGCGGGTCGCTGGTGTAATCGTATTCGGGGTCCACGTACGTCGGCAGCTCGTCCCCGAGCTTGGGATGCACAACGAACCAGTAGTAATCGTCCCTGTCCAGCTCCACCTCGCTCCCGTCCTCCTGGAGATAAGCAAGGGTAGTGTGGTCATCTTTTTCCACTATGCGGACGTAATCCAGAAGAGCGTCGTGCTCGTAGATGAGGCGGGCATTGTCCGTGAGCAGCTGGGGGAAGAAGTACTGGTCCCTCAGGGTCTCCGGAGTGGAGTGGGCTATGCAGAAGGCGATCTCGTCCCTGTATCTCTCGTCGGGAGCGTTGATTATGAGGTTCGCAAAGGCGGTCTGGTCATCGCCGGGGAGCAGACGGAACTTGTGGGTCAGGTTCAGCCTGAGCCAATCCGCGACGAGGTCCAGGGCATTTTCGGCGGCCCGTGAGAGTGGGGGTTGGGATTCTGGTTGCACCGTGAGCGTGTTGGGATCAACGGCCAGGAAGATATCGTCTCCCGGCCCCACAAGGGCTTCCATGTTGAATCTTGTGAGCTCCACCTCTGAGATGTCGGAAGTTCCCGCATCCTCCCCGGATGCGGTGATCTCACTTTCATGATGCAGGACGAACCCGGCCCCGATCAATGAAAGTAACGCAATGATCACAATGTACCTGCTCCCCATATTAACAGCTCCGAAACCAACCTGAGTCCAATATCTTGGTGTATTATTAATCGTTTTAGGTAACGCCCAGTATGGTCAATTGCCGGGAGGGGCCGGGGGAGGAGGAAGCCGCTGCCTTGCCTGACCTTGCTGAAGCGGGAGCGGAGCAGCCGTCTGCACGGGAGGCATCCTCTGCACGGGTGGCGGGCTGGGGAGATTGTGAGCCCCGGGTTGCGGGGGTGCAGGCTGCGGGGGCGGCGCCCTCATTTTGAGCACGACCGCTCCCGCACCGGTCAATATCAGGATGACGGCGGTCCCGATCGCTATTACGAGCGGGAGCATTGCGGTGCTTCTCCTGGCGGCTTCCTCCTTCACCGGATGGGAATCGATATCGGTAGGGTCGGTGTACTCATCGTCCGCGATGCCGTTGTTTCCGAGGTACTCCTCGAGGTTGGTGAAACCGTCCCCGTCCCGGTCCTGGCCGCTGTCCGAGGTGTTATAGTCAAGTCCGAAGGTGTATTCCCAGATGTCCGGAATGCCGTCTCCGTCGATATCGGAATCAGGTGTGTAGAGGAATACCTCGGATATCACGGAGGTCCTGTGGCCGGCGAGGTCTATGACCCGGAGTTCGAAGGAATTCATCCCGGGATGGAACCCATCGGTATCGATCGATGCCTCAAAGGAACCGATCAAGCTCCGGACCGCCAGCTGGCGGGATCCGGGGCCGTTGATCCACACATGCCCTATCCCCAGGTTGTCGCTTATCGTGATCTCCGCCATCATGGGTTCCCCTATGACGGATGTTTCGGGCAGGACCATAGAGGCGATGGGATCCTCGGCATCGTAGGGAAGGCTGAAAGAATACCTCGTCTCCCATCCGGCCCTGTCAACGGCAATGATGGTGAACTGCACGTGCTTGGAGTTCGAGGGGATTAGGGCTGCCTCGATAAGGTAGTTGAACTGTGAGAGCGAAAGTACCCCCGTCATGTCGATGACCTTTGATCCCTGGACCTCGACCTGCAGAATATCGATCATGTACGTGTCGTTCACCCATCCATCCAGCACCAGGTCAGTTTCCGGTTTGAGTATCGTGTTCTCCAACCGCGCCGGGACCTCTATGGTAGGCGGTGTTGTGTCGAGGGAAAATGTGACAACGTCAATACCGAAGTTATCATAGTAGTCTTCCCCGGCGACGACCAAGGTATGTGAGCCCTCGATAAGCGCTGCCGTGTTGATATCTATCTCGAACAGGCCGTCCTCGACCTCTGACCTTATGCTCTCCGGCTCCTCATCGTCGATGTACATCTCCAGGTACCTGAATCCCGAGTCGTCCCGGGCGATCCCGCTGATCGTGACGAACCCTCCTCCCCGGAGGAGCGTCCCGCTTTCAGGGGACGTGATCTCGATGATCGGTGACTGGACCTCCGTGATCTCCAGATCGATGGTATCCTCCCCATGATTTCCACCCCTGTCCCATGCTTTTACGGTGAGTGTGTGTTCCCCCACGGAGAAGGGTGACATCCCTATCTCGGCCGAGTAATTCCCGTCCGGATCGGGCAAGGGTATCTCGACCGATTCGGAAAATAGGGAATCGAAGTAATATTCCACGGTCCTGATCCTGTGGTCATCGGCGCAGGCGACTAGGAGTTCCAGCGTCCCGTTCTGTCTGATCCTCAATTTATCATCGGGCTTCTCAATGGTTACGCTGGGAGGTGTCCTGTCCTCGATATTCAGGATACGACCTTCCGAATATTCCCTTTCACCATCCGTGGCACATACCGTGTAAAAGTACTGCCCCGGCCCCAGGTCAAGGCTGTCAATGACTATGATCCACTCGGCATACGGCGGATCTCCTTGATCCGAGACGTCCAGTGCCTCGAAACTGACATCCGTTTCCGCGATCGTCGCATTCACGCTCTTTACTCCCCAGGGGCTGAAGGAGGTCCCTGATATCGTGATCCGGTCCCCGTAGGCGAACTCGGCTCCCGATCCCGGCTCCAGGATCTCGAGGTCCAGGTAGGAAGAGACCTTGGCCGTGATGTTGACGGTTTTCATGCCTCCGAGGGAGAAATCGTTGGAGATCACGCCGTACCAGATATCATCCTTCGGCGTCAGGAAGCTCTCCGATCCGCCCGTTACGCCGGTGCTGAGATCGTAACCGTGAAAATCCTCATTTTTGACGAAATGGTCGTAATCCAGCGATCCGATCCAGAAGAAGTCCACGTAACCTCCCACATACTGCTCCATGGAGGTCTCCCCCGTAAAGAGGTTAGACCCATGGATCAGTGTGGATTCAACATTGAAGTCAAGGTCGATCTTGTATCTGTATTCTAGGTCGCTGGGAAGTGCAGCCTCCGAATACTTCAGTTCGGGCAGCCTGTTCGGAAGCTGGAAAGTGGTGGTGTAGTTCCTGCGGTCCGCGGAGTTTGTGATCACGGTATCCACGGAGCTGCCCGGCGGGTCCTTTCCAGCAGGGCCGCCGTCAGCCTGGGCCCAGAAGTTCCTCTGGTCGCCCAGTATCGTTCTTGTCCATCCGTAGGGGCCGGTCGTTCCCCAATGGGTGATGGTCAGGTAATTGTTGTCGTAGTAGTTCTCGGTGGCATACATCACGGTAGCACCTTCCACGGGACGGCCGCTATGGTCGGTGACTGCGGATGTCAGGTTGCAGTAGCCTTCCGAGTACCTGTCCGTAACGGACCAGGTGTAACCGTCCCCCCTCCAGTTCCAAACCGAAGAGAGCTTCTTTCCCCAACCTTTCTCGTACATCAGGGGATTGTCCTTGGAGCCGTCCCAGTGGACCCATCTACCGTCCCAGAACTCGTTCCAAACATGGTCCTCGGCCGGGTTCAAGGTGCATACGGTAGGTATCAATGCTGCCCTGGCGGCAGCAGCTCTCAGGTCCTGGTGCTCACCGCATCTCCCGATACCCTTCTGGTATATCCGGACCGGTTGGACCGGTCTCTCGTTGTCCGAGGTGAACCTCATGGAAGCCGATATCCAGCTGTTGATCCCGTTGATGGCTCCCCAGACGGTGTTCCTGCCGCTGACGGAATCCTTCAGAAGAGGCTGCCCGCTCTTGTTGCTGTTGAAGAGCCAGTCCCTCCAGTACTTTCCGGTCGGAGGGGAGACGCCATAGTTCCTGTCCCCGGGAGCTGTGGTTGCGTAGTTGTAGTTCGGGTCCACGAAGGTAGGTATCTCATCGCTGAGCTTGGGATGGACGACGAACCAGTAGTAGATATCCCGGGGCAGGGTCTGTGTGATGTTGTCCCTGTCCTGGTACCGGAGAGTGGTCCCGTCTCCGAGCTCCACTATCTCCACGTAGTCCAGAAGTGGATCGTTGGCGTAGATGAGCCTGGCATTCTCGGTGATAAGGGAGGGGAAGAAATACTGGTCGGTAAGTGTCTCGACCGAAGTATGGGCCATGACGAATGCGATCTCGTCGATGTATCTGGCATCCGGGGAGCCGGTAATCAAGGCAGCGAGCTCGTTCTGGTCGCGGTCGGGGAGCAGTGAGAGCTTGTAGGTCAGATTGGCCCGGAGCCATTCCGGAACAAGTGATACGGCGGTCTGGGCATTTTCCGTCAATTTGTCCTGGTCCATGAATTCCAGGCTCCCCTCCTTAGTGTTGAACATGAAGTAGAAATGCTCGCCTGGTGCTATCTGGACGGTTGTATTTATCGTCTTGAAGACCTCCCAATCCTTGCCGAAGGGGGGAAGAGAATCTCCTGTGTGAGTGATGAACACCGGCGCGACCAGGGCAGCTATCACAAGGAGCGCTGTCATCGAACCTAACCTATTCAAGGGAGCACATCCGAAACCGCATTGCATAAGAAGAGGACGCATTATTAATCCTTTCAGGCATGGAGTGGAAAAAACTTATCCGGTTCCACATCATTCAAAGGTCGGTTGGACATGAGAACCAAGCCTCCGGAATACAGAGGGATCTTCCAGTACATGGTGGAGAATTACAGCGATCCCGGCAAGCAGTCTCCCGAGGAGCGCTTCTGGGTCCGGGACCTTGAGGAGAACCAGTACAAACAGCTCTCGGGTCCCGTGAACTCCCGAAGGACGGATTTCGGATCCATCGAGGAAGCTGCCGCAAACATCAGGGAATTCGCCCTCTCAGCAGGAGCGGACATCGTCGGTTTCACAAGGGTCTCCCCTGAAATGGTTTTCAGAGGAGCCGATGTCAAGGGGAATAATGCAATCGTTATGGGTTACGAGATGGATTTCGATGCGATCGCAACTGCTCCCGATCCCCCTGCGGGAAAAGAAGCTCTCAGGGCCTACTGGAGGCTCGGACATATAGTGATGAAGACGGCTGAGTATATCAGGGAGCTCGGATATCCGGCCTGGGGCCATCAGGTCCGAACATTCACCAGGGACCCCCCGGCCATCCTAAATACGGTTGCGGGGGAGCATGCCGGATTGGGAGAGGTCGGAAGGCTGGGTGTCCTGATAACACCGGAATTCGGCCCCAGGGTAAGGCTCGGGACAGTGACAACGGACCTGGATCTTCCGCTCGGAGGGAGGAGGCCCTTCGGGGTTGACGAGTTCTGCTCTCATTGCTCCCTGTGTGTCGAGGCCTGCGCCGGAAATGCCATACCCAGGGAGAAGAGGATCGAAAGGGGGCACCTTAAGTACACCATCGATCCCTACGGATGCATTCCCGAGTTCGCCAAGTACGACGGCTGCGGCATATGCATCAAGGTGTGCCCCTTCAATCAACCCGGGAACAAGATGGAGCGGTTCCTGGACCGAAAGGAGCTGTCGATCCGGGGCCGGTGAATCTCAGGTTATCTGCAGGATGATCTCGTATTCGGTTATCTTGCCGTCGAATCCCTCCACCTTTATATAATAATCACCGGCTTCGAGGGAAAGGTCCAGCTCCGAATACATGTCATCGTCCCTGTCGTCGTTGTACTCGTAATCCCAGCCGAACTCAACATTCTCTGCCTCGTAAAGATAGAGTTGCGTATCCTCGTCGTAGTCGCCCTGAACGATTATTCTCACATCGGCAGACTCCGTAAGGTTGAACTTGAACCAATCCTCCTCATTCTCTTCGTCGATGTTCAATCCAGCAAGGGTTCCTTCGTTCAGCATCACTGCCTCCTCCCAGCTGTCGTTCGGTTCGTACTGGTCCGGCTGGATGTTCTTGCTGAATCCGTCCGGGCAGATGCCCCAGACTCCGGAATCGCTGTTCTGCGCCACCTCGAAGTTGGTCTCCTCGCTGACCGTCACGCCCATGAAGGTTACAGTCATATTGACCGTGACCAGGTAGATCGGTCCCGTGTTCTCTGCGGTGAAATCCGTCCTCTTGGACCCTTCGATCCTGAATTCCTTTATCATGGATTTCAGATCGACTATCTCACCCGACATATCATCGAAGCTTTCCGGATCTGTTTCAACAAGCATGTTGCCCTCCTCGTCCATGACGATCTTCTTGAGGGTCGCCTCATCTCCGTCCATCAATGCGTCGTAGAAGTCCTGGACAACCTGTTCCTGGGTGTTCAGGTCATCACCGCTTTCACCCGTTATCACCAGGACAGTGACGATTATGCCTCCTGTCACCAGAAGTAAACCAACGAAGGCCACAACGAGTAGGATTATGATCATCACGGTCTTGTTCTTCTTCTCCCCTTCTGTCAACCACATCTCTCCTGGACCGGAAGTTCGCCCTCTTCTCCCCCTGGTCCCGATACCTCCAGGAGATCTTGGATTGATATAGTTTATGTTCAGGATGGCTACCCGGGAAATTCTGTCACAGGGCTTCCACTTCCACATAATAGGACGGGACAGCGTCGCTGTAGGCTTCGACCATCAGATAGTAATCCCCCTCCTCAAGGTATACCTCTATCTCGGAGAAAAGGTCCTCATCGCGGTCATCGTTCCCGTCAATATGATCATTATCTCCGCTGTAGAGTTCGATCGTCGTATCCCCGCCCTTATCACCGGCAACTGTGATCCTGTAATCGCCGCTCGATGTGATCGTGAACTTGAACCAGTCCTCGTCGCCCTCGTGAATATTGAACCCCTCCGTTTTTCCTGTTGATATCTGGGTTGCTTCACTGCGGTCGTCATTGGGTTCGAAACCATCTGGATCCATTATGTATTTGAACTCATCGAGAGCCATCCCCCATCTGCCGCTGTCCTTGTTCTGGGCCACTGCGAAGTACCAGCTCTGGGTATCGTGGGGTCCGTCCTCATTGGTGGTGGCGGTGAAATGGACGAAATAGATGTTTCCCGTATTTTCGGCCCTCATATCGGTCTTCTCGACCCTGTCTATCCTGAATTCGAATATCTCTACTCTCTCCTCCCCCATCCATCCTATGTATTCATCCAGGGATTCCGGGTCCTCTTCTGCGAGGAAATTGCCATCCTCATCCATCAATATGTCTTCCATGTCGGAAAAGTCCCCGGTTTCGAAGCAGTTGATATAGGTGTACACCACATCTTCCTGGGGAGAGCGATCCTCATCGCCCCCCAGCAGCAGGAGCACCGTGGCGATTATTCCGCCGGTAACGAGCATCAGGCCCACGAAGGCAGCTATCATCAGCCCGACTATCAATCCGGTCCTGTTCTTCTTCTCCCCTTCTGTCAACCGCATCTCTCCTGGACCGGAAGTTAGGTCTCTTCTCCTCCAGGTCCCGTTACCTTCACTCAATATGGATTGTTAAAGTTTATGCTTTCTTCACTGCCAGATCCAATGAATGAGCGGGCGGATGTCGATACTTGGATGTGTTTTGTTTCATGATACACATATCATGTCAAGACAAAATGTCTACTACCGATCTCACGACCGTTGGCATCCAAATACCACTTCTACCACCGTCGACGCTCATGGGGGATAACATTGGTCCATGAGCTCACTCGTTTGGATGGATGTTTCAAGAGAGACCCAGCTTCCCTGATGCCTTTCCTACCAATAATTCACTCATTGATACAATTATGTTAAGGGAATTGTGAGTATTCTTTCACATAATTTTATTAATTTCTTCGACATGGAGTAAAAAAAGGCAGATTTTGCTGGGCTATTGGAACATAATTTTTATTAACCATTTATGGTTAAGGGAAAATGCGCATTCAACGTTGAGTGAAGTAACCCACCTCGGAGAATTATCATGAGCAGTGATTATGCCACCAAGAAGGTGAGGTTGAGCAGCTTGCTCGGCATCACCTATGATATTCTGATATACAATCCTCCAGCCGCTGCCGATATGGAAATGGTCAAGAAGGCTTCCTCGAACGGAGCCCTCGGCGTCATCGACCTGGAGTTCCTTGAGGCCGATGTTATCAAGGAAACGATCACCGGCCTGTCCGGCTTCGACCATCCCTTCGGGATCAGGGTGGACCCAATGAGCGAGAAGCTCCAGGCGCTGATAACGGGGAAGCTACCCGCGAACCTCAAGCTCCTGGTGGCTATGCCCAAGGAGACTCTTCCCGACATGGTCCGTTCCACCATCTACGAAACCGCAAGGTCCATGGGACTCAAGGTCCTCCAGGAAGTATGCACGGTGGAGGAAGCGGAGGCATCGGTGGAGGCGGGGGCCGACGGGATAATCCTCCGCGGGAGCGAGGGAGGGGGAAGGATATCGGATTTTTCCACCGGGGACCTCCTTTCCGAGGTCAGAAAGGTATCGGACGAAGTTCCGCTGATCGCAAGGGGAGGAATCGGCATCGGGGACATGAAGGGACCCCTTGCAGATGGAATATCCGGGATGGTCCTTGATTCCCAGCTCCTTACCGTCGCGGGCAAGGCCGTTCCGGACAACCTGATGAAGGTCATCGAAGGCTTTCAAAAAGGATCCACCTTCGTTGTCGGCGAACCTGCGGGAAGGCTCTTCAGGTACATCGCAGACGACGATACGAGGAAGGAGCTTCAGGATATGGAAAGGGCCATGGTCGAGGACGGAGAGGACCCCAAGACCATATACATGGCAATGAAGAGCAGGACGCAGGAGCTTGTGAACGGCACGATGAAGGGCGGGGACAGGGTATTGTATCCTGCCGGGGAGGAGCTTTCGTCCGCCAAGGAATTCGAAGCCTACGGCGGAGTGGGGGAAGCGCTCTCGGACCTGCTGGGAGAGCCGGATGTCAAAGGGACCAAGATCAAAGAGAAAAGAACCGAGGAAGCGGATGAGGGGGAGAAGAGATTGAAGAAGATCGATACAGTCGAAGGCGGGCCAGTTCCGGCAGACTACTACGACCAGTCGATTGCCGTGGTGGGATTGGGTTCCGTGTTCCCCAAGGGGATCGGCAACGACAATTACTGGAAGCTGATAATGGAGGGGATCGACGCCTCCATGGAGGTGCCGAAGGACCGTTGGGACTGGAGGTATTACTACGATCCGGACAGAAAGGCGTTGGACAAATGCTATACAAAGATCGGCGCCTTCATAACGGAATTCCAGATGGATTTCAAGGAGTTCCGTCTTCCTCCCAAGCTCTTCGAGCAGATAGACCTCCACCAGAGATATGCAATGGGGGCATGCAAGGAAGCCCTTAGGGATTCGGGCCTCCTTGAGAACGTTGAGGTCGACCGGACGAGGGTAGGGGTTATCGTATCCAATTCCGGAGGCGGGGAGAACCGGGATTGGGGAGCGATAAGGGTCTCCATGGACAACATTTACTCATGGATGGATGAGGTGGACGGATGGAAGAACCTTCCTTCCGATGTTAGGGAGAAGATCAAAGAGGACCTGTGGAAGGTCATGGACGGCAACCTATTGCCGATAAACGAGGATTCCATGCCCGGTGCTCTGCCGAACATCGCTTCTGGGAGGCTGGCAAACCTGTTCGACATCAAGGGACCCAATTTTATAACGGATGCAGCATGTGCTTCGTCGCTCTCGGCTGTCCACACAGCCAGGAATGCCCTTATTCTGAAGCAGATCGATATCGCCGTTTCCGGGGGAACGGATTCGGTCATGACCCCCCAGAGCTTCGTAGAGTTCTGCAAGATAGGTGCCCTCACCCCGGACCGTTCACGCCCGTTCGCCGAGGGGGCCAACGGCTTTCTTATGGGAGAAGGTTCTGGAATTCTTATTCTGAAGAGGATCGAGGATGCAGTGAGGGACGGGGACAGGATATACGGCCTCATACGCGGCATCGGAGCTTCTAGCGACGGAAGGGCGAAAGGGATAACGGCGCCCAATCCTGAGGGCCAGACCCTTGCCCTCGAGAACGCATACAAAGATGCAAAGATCGACATCTCCACGATAGCCTTCGTGGAGGCCCACGGAACGTCAACCGCCGTGGGGGATGTTGCAGAGCTTAATTCCCTTGACGCTTTCTTCAGGACCGCACCGAAGGGTTCGATAGGGCTAACATCCATCAAGTCCCAGATAGGGCATCTGAAGTCCGCTGCCGGCGCAGCCGGGATGATAAAATCCCTCCTGGCCCTATACAACAAGGTCCTTCCTCCGCAGATCAACTTCGACAAACCCAATCCCTACTATGATTGGGAGAAATCACCCTTCTTCGTGATCACCGAGCCAATGGAATGGAAGCGCAAGAAGAGCGACATTCCCAGAAGGTGCGGCGTCTCGGCCTTCGGTTTCGGAGGGACGAACTTCCACATGATCCTCGAGGAATTCGACAAAGATATCTACGATGCTTGGATCGAAGCCAAGAAGAAGACGCCTACAGTCGAGGCTCCCGCCGGCGGACCGGAGCGCGGGACCAGGAGGGAGGTCGATGACGAAGCCGTTTCGAAATATCTCGAGAAGAACTCAGAGGTCGAGGAGGAATATTTCCTCTTCTCCTCGGACAATCCGATGGATATCCTGAAACAGGCGGAAGAAGCGGCGGGGAGGGCCAAGGATCTCTGCTCGGCCGGGGGAAGGCTGCGGGACGCCTTCGAGATGCCCTCAAGGGAAGGGAGGTACAGATTGGGCATCGCCGCCAAGGACCCGGACCATCTGGAGAAGCAGGTGGAGGTACTGAAGAAGGTCGGGATGAACGAGAAGGGATTGATGGCCCTCGCCGCAAAGGGGATCTTCGTCGGGGACAGGGAGAGGATGGACCATGGGAAGGTCTGCTTCATGTTCCCGGGGCAGGGCTCCCAGTACATCAACATGTTCAGGGAGCTCAAGAACAAGTTCAGGATAGTCGAAGAGACGTTCAAGGACGCGGATGAGGTGATGAAGGACCTGATACCCAATCCGCTCTCCAGTTATGTATTCAAGGACCTGGAGCCCAAGACACCCGAGTTCAAACAAGCTTCAGAGACCCTGAGGCAGACCGAGTTCAACCAGCCCTCCATGCTCACCGTGGACACATCCATGTACAAGCTGCTGACGAGGCTGGGGGTACGACCCGACATCGCCATGGGCCACTCGCTGGGCGAGTACGGAGCCCTTATCGCCGCCGGGGTAATGGACTTCGGGGACGCCCTTAAGGCGGTATCGGCCAGGGGAAGGGAGATGAGGGACCTCAAGGTCGATGACCCGGGCAAGATGGCCTCGGTCATGGCGGGACTGGATGTGGTGGAGGAGGTCATATCCGGAATAGACGGTTATGTGATACCCGCAAACAAGAACTGCAACGTCCAGACGGTGATCGCAGGCGAATCCGCAGCTGTGGATACTGCCATAAAGAAGTTCGGGGAGCGTGGAGTGGAAGCTGTCCAGCTTCCCGTCTCCCACGCCTTCCATTCAGCGGTCGTGGCACCTGTAAAGGACATTCTCAGGGATTATCTGTCAAAGCTTACCATCGATCCGCCGAAGATGCCCATGCTCTCCAATGTCACCGGTGATTATTATCCGGTTAAGGGTGACCCGGCCGAGATAAAGGAGCAGATACTGGACCTCCTGAAGGAGCAGGTCGCCTCCTCGGTGGAGTGGATATCCCAGGTCAACAGGGCTTATCAGGATGGATGCAGGACCTTCATAGAAGTAGGGCCGAAGAGGGCTCTGACCTCCTTTGCCTACAATCTGCTGGAGGAGGACGTCAAGAAGGGCAGGGTCTTCCCCATCACGTCCAACCATCCCAAGAAGGGAGGCATGACCACCTTCAACGAGATGGTGTCCTTCCTCTGGGCTCTGGGTTTCGATCTGCAGATACCGGACAGAGATGATGACACCTTTTACAGAAGAGAGTTCCTGGAGGCCTACAGCGGCTTTGTCAGGGAGATCGAGGAGAAGGTCGAACCTGCAGCTCCAAGGAAATTGGAGGCTCCTAGGGAGGAGGCATCCTCCGATGTTCTGCCGCAATCCGCACCATCGTCATCCTTCTCCGAGTTCCTGTCCCGGAACAGGGAGGCCATAGACAGGTTCCTGAAGGAGGTGTATGAATCCTCACCGACAACGAATGTTGAAGAGGATCCTGTCCGGGATGATGTGGACCTCTCCGGAACAGGTGTGACGCCGCCCACAAGGAGGGGAGCGAAGGTGGTCATCACAGGCGCGGCCTTCGGTTTGCCGGGGACGTTCAAGAAGGTCTTCACCGATGAGAATCTCGACCTCCTTGTCGAGGGAAGGAATCTGATAACCGCCCTGAACCAGGAGCAGAAGGAGAGCTTCATAGAGAAGAACATAATAAGGGTCGACAAGAAGGCGGACGGCTCCGCCGAGATGGTCAAACTGGATGATGGTACCAAGGTCGCACAGCTTGCCGGATTGCTGGGCGACTTCGACCTCCACAGGGAGTTCGGTGTTCCGGAGAGCCTCATCGATTCATTGGATGTCACTTCACAGCTGGCATTCGCCTCGGGTCTCCTGGCCCTCAAGGATGCGGGCATACCGCTGGTCAAGAGGTATTCCCAGACCTCCACGGGCTCCTTCCTGCCCGAAGAGTGGGAGCTTCCGTTGGAGCTCCAGGAAGATACCGGCATAATCTTCGCCTCCGCATTTCCCGGATACGACAAGCTATACCGGGAAATGGCCTCCTATTACTCGGTCAAGATGGAGAAGGCCGTGAAGGAAGAGAGGGAGCGCTTGACGGCGCTCCTGAAAGAAAGATTAAAAGGGACAGAACTCGAGAAGGACCTGGATAAGATAACAATGGGAAAGGAGCCCGGAGAGTACCACTATCCAAGGAACTTCATGTTCCGGGTCCTTGCAATGGGTCATTCCCAGTTCGCACAGTATATAAAGGCCAAGGGTCCGAACACCCAGATAAACTCGGCCTGCGCAACCTCGACAATAGGAGTCGGTATTGCCCAGGATTGGATACAGTCAGGAAGGTGCAAGAGGGTCCTTGTGCTGGGAGCTGACGATCCGTCGTCCCCGGTCAGCCTGGAATGGTTCGGCTCGTCGCTTCTTGCCCTGGGCGCCCTCACGAATGAAAAGGATGTGACCCAGGCCGCCATCCCCTTCGACGAGCGAAGGAAGGGAATGATAATCGGCTCCGGAGCCGCGGCCCTCGTGGTGGAAGCAGAAGAGGAGCCCAGGAGGAGGGGGATGGAGCCCATCGTCGAGGTTCTCGGCTCGCATATAGGCAACTCGGCCTTCCACGGCTCCAGATTGGACGTCGCCCACATTGCCAGGTCCATGGAGCGCTTCATCTACAAGATGGAAAGGCTCCACGGGATCAAAAGGGAAGAGATGGCCCCCGACATGCTCTTCATGTCCCACGAGACCTACACCCCCGCAAGGGGAGGATCCTCCGCCGCGGAGGTTGAATCCCTCAGAAGGACCTTCGGAGAGAAGTTCAGGGATATCGTCATACTGAATACCAAGGGCTACACGGGTCATGCTTTTGCGGCATGTCTCGAGGATCCCGTGCTGATAAAATGCCTGGAGAAGGGAGTGGAGATACCTATAGCAAACATCGATCCCGAGCATATAGACAAGCAGTTCGAGGGAATGCAGCTCTCGAGAGGAGGCAAGCACGAACGCCACTACGGTCTGAGGCTGGCCGCGGGGTTCGGCTCCCAGCTCTCCTTCCTTCTCGTAAGGCGGCCGGATGTGCCGGGCAGGTACTCCTCCCGGGAGAAGTACGATAAATGGCTGAGGTCGATCGCAACGACCAAGCCGGTGGAGCTGGAAGTGGTTGACAACAACCTCAGGCTCCTGGACCACGGCAGGGACAATCTTATCCCGCACAGGGCGGTCAGGAGGGAATCCTCAAAGATAGGCTACATCAGGACCGTATCCGGTAAGATCGATGAGGAGCAGTTCAAGGAGGTCAGGGACCAGGTTGTCTCAATATTCGCCGAGAAATTGGGATTCCCCGAGGATACTCTTGACATAGAAGCGAACCTCGAGACCGATCTTGGGATAGACACCGTGAAGCAGGTTGAGCTCTTCGGGGCTGCCAGGATACACTTCGGCCTTCCGAAGGATGAAGGTGTGAACCTTAGGGACTATCCCACACTCAGGGATGTGATAAATTACATACTAGAGAAGCAGCTCCCCCAGAAGGCTGCTCCTAAGACCGAGGAGCCTCCTCCGGCACCAGTGGAAGTCGCTAAGGAAGCCGAAGCGCCGAAGTAGGACAACTGGGAGATAGTGAGGGACAGGGTCGTTTCCATGGTTTCGGAGAAGACAGGCTATCCCGCGGACATGCTTGAGCTGGACCTCGACCTTGA